>JAEUHJ010000025.1 GCA_016795375.1 Verrucomicrobiaceae bacterium | reverse complement strand
GAGCGAGCTGGTGGCGCTGAATGTGGAGGACATCTACACCTACACGGAAACGGTGCGTGTCCTGGGCAAAGGCAGCAAGGAGAGCATCTGCCCCGTGGGCAGCAAGGCTCTGGAGGCGGTGCAGCGCTATCGCATGCAGGCGGGCGTGCATGCTGGGGCGTTGTTTCTGAGCAAGCTGCGGCGGCGCATCACGGGACAGGCGGTGGCGGATGTGATCACCAAATACTGGCGCGCCTCAGGGCTGCCGGTGCATCTCACGCCGCACAAGCTGCGCCACAGTTTCGCCACGCATCTGCTGAACAACGGCGCCGACCTGCGCAGCGTGCAGGAACTGCTGGGCCATGCGAGCCTTTCGACGACGCAGATCTACACGCACGTCTCGACGCAGCGGATGAAGGAAGTGTATGAGCAGTCCCACCCGCGGGCGTGACTGATCCAGCCCCGTCCTTTATTTCCGCGTCCGCGCTGATGTGATGATTTCATCCATCTTCGCGATCATCGCTTCGAGCCTTTCCGGCTGTTCCGCGCCCACGTCTTTCGATTCCGCCGCGTCATCCGGCAGGTGATAGAGCTGGTATGTGCCGCCCGCGTCCGTGCGCTTCTTCTTTGTGACCACGGCCTTGGACGCGCCTTTGTTCTTCATGCGCACGAGCTTCCACCCGCCCATGCGCAGGCCGAAGTTGTTGCCATTGTTGTCCTGCTGGAGCAGAACGTCGCGGCCTTTCGCGCCGGACTCGCCAAGGAGGGCGGGAAGGACGTCCTGGCTGTCGAGGCAGGCATCGTCGGGCAAGGCAACACCGGCGAGCGCGGCGAAGCTCGCGGCGAGATCGACGGTGCAGACGACTTCATCGGAGACGCCGGGCCGGATGCGGCCCTTCCACCAGGTGATGAAGGGCGTGCGCGTGCCGCCCTCGAGCACGCTGTATTTGCCACCGCTGAACGGGCCGGCCGGCGTGTGGACACCGAGTTTCTCCACCGCACCGTCCACATAACCGTCATCGAGAACGGGACCATTGTCGGAGCAGAGCACGATGAGCGTGTTCTCAGCCAGCTTGAGCCGCTCGAGCGTTTTCATGATCTCGCCCACGCTCCAGTCGAACTCCACGATGGCATCACCGCGGAATCCGAGCGTCGTTTTGCCCTGGAAACGCTCGTGTGGCATGCGCGGCACATGGATGTCGTGGCTGGAGAAGAAGAGGAAGAACGGGGCGTCCTTGCGCGCCTCGATCCATTGGTTCGACTCCTTGATCCATGTGTCGCCGAGATCCTCGTCGCGGAAGCGTGCCGCGTTGCCGCCGGTGTAGAAGCCGATGCGGCCGATGCCGTTGTGGATCGTGTTGTTGTGGCCGTGCGTCCAGTCCATGCGCAACGTGCCGCGATGCGTGATGCCGGTGGGATGATTTTCATCCGGCGCCTTGTCATCGACCCACAGCGGATCCTTGGGGTCGAGATTCCGCACGCGATGATCATCCACATGGACCTGCGGCACACGGTCGTTCGTCGTAGGAAGGAGGAAGCAGTGGTCGAAGCCGATTTCGAGCGGCCCCGGTTTCAGCTCACCATTCCAGTCCGGCTTCGGGTCGCCGAGACCGAGGTGCCATTTGCCGATCACCGCCGTGGCATAGCCCGCCTTCTTCAAGAGCGACGCCATCGTCTCCGTGCCGGGTTTGATGAGCGCCGGCCCGTTCGGAGGAGCCACGCCGGTGCCTTTCTGGCGGAACGCATACGTCCCGGTCAGCAATGAAAAACGCGTCGGCGTGCAGGTCGCCGCGCTGCTGTAGCCGCTGGTGAAGCGCAGCCCCTCCGCCGCCAGCCTGTCAATGTTCGGCGTCGGTGCCGCCTTCGCGCCGTAGCAGCCCAGATCGCCGTAACCGAGATCATCCGCCATGATGACGATGATGTTGGGTTTTTCGGCGGCAAAGACGGGGCAAAGAGCGAGCAGGAGGACAAAAGCAGCGTGCTTCATGCCTTGATGAACCGCATGAAGCGCGCTCATCTTTCGCTTACTCGTATTTGAGCTGCGCCGTCGCGGCGCAGGCTTTGTCGGCCGTGAGGCGCAGCCAGCGGGCCTGCACGGCGGGGTCGAAGGCGAGGGCGGTTTCTTCGCCGGGGGAGACTTCGTGGTGTTTGTGGGTGACCCAGAGGCCGGTGCCGGTGAGGTCGAGCTCGATGTGAAAGTTCACCGGCTCGTTCTGATCATGGCTGAGCGTGAGCGTGCGCTGATCGTAGGCCCACATCAGATAAGGATCGCTCTTTTGAGCGGCTTTGACCTTCGTGGCCTTCCATGGGCCGCCTTCGCCGCAGGGTTTGCCGAGCTTCCAGAGGTCGTCGATGGCACCGGCCCAAAGGGCGGCCTTGCCGTCGTCGCTGCGGAGGATGTGGTCGCTGGCTTTGGCGTCCGGTTTGATGCCGCTCATGATGAAGAGGCCGCGGTAGCCGCCGAAGTCGGTGACGCGCAAGTTGTGCGAGCAGATGGGGCGGATCTTCGCGAAGCCATCGGCGTTTTCGGCGGGCAGCTCGAAGAAGGTGCCGCAGGCGCTGAGCATGTCGCGCTCGGTAGCGACTTCGCGGCAGATGCGCAGCTCGCCGATCTTCGTGGCGGCATCGTAGGCCTTCGAGGCACGCGGCAAGCGCCAGCGGCGGCCGCGATCATCGACGACGAGCACGCTGGCGGCATCGAGCGTGATGACGTTCTTCGGCAGCGCGACGGCTTTTTCGACGAAGGCCTTCGCTTTGGCGTCTTCGACGCGTTTGAGGGCCAGATCGGCTCCCATCTCGTAGTAGCCGTCTTTTGTCGCAAAACTCAGCGTGCGCTTGTTCTCGCCGCGCGGGCGGAAAAGGCCGGTTTGGGCGTTTCCATCGCCGATTCGGGCGATGCCGTCGAAAATGGCGTCGGGTTCGGTGGAGCGTGAGTCGCCGTTCGAGAGCGTGATGATGGCGCTGAAGTCCTTGGAGTTGGCTCCGGCCTCGGTCCGCAGCCAGTCATCGTCACTGGTGATGTCTGTGCGTGTGGATTCGCCGGTGGCGTGATTGACGATCCAGAGGCTGCGGTGCTTCCAACCCGCCACGAGAAACAAATCGCCTTTGTCGCCCTTCTTCACGCTCTCGTGCAGCCACACCGCGCCGCTCGCGTGCGCGGGGCCGAGCTTCCCGGGCATGTCGGGCGTGGTGAACCACAGATTGCTCTGTGACTGGCCGACGCTGTCGATGCCGCCTTTGACTTTGCGTTTGTTGAGGAACTCCGACTTCGCCGAGTCATCGCAGCCGAAGACGAGGCGGTCGTTCCAGCGCGTGAAGTCGCCGATGACCTTCAAGTAGGCGCTGCGGGCGCGAATGCCGTTCGTGTTCGATGCGGAAAAGGTCTTCGGAAAGCTCCAGAACGCGCCGTGCATGGTCATGAGCAGGTCTTTTTCACCGATGTCGCGGATGCGCGGCCATTCGGTGTTCCAACCGTGTGCGCCGTCGTAGCTGTGACTGACTTTGGGGAGGCGGAAGGACTGCCATGTAGAACGAGTTTTCAACTCGTTCCCCTCTGACGCGGGTTGAAAACCCGCGCTACGGTCGAGCAGCATGAGGATGAGCGACTTCGCATCCCAGCCGATGCTCCACACGGGCGCGTTCGGATCGCTGCCGTGGATGCCGCCGGGGCCGGTGACCTCGGTGAATTGATTCCGCCGCACGAGCCGCCAGTCGCCGCTGCCGGTCCATTCGCCGAGCGCGCCGCTGGGCGTGGTGGGGTCCGTTTTGACACGCGGATCACGGTCGCCGTTGTTCGCGTAGATGACGCGGCCTTGGGAGGTGTAGAGGCCTTTGCCGTGGTAGCCGGGGAGTTGGGAGTCGAGCTTGGAGAGCGGCGATTCGATCTTGAAGCCTTTTCGGTGAGGATTGCCGTCACGTATGAGGTTTTTGGCCCCAAGCGTCTTCACATCAACCTCGTAGAGGCCTTCTTCCATCGTGGCGTAGTAGATTTTGCCTGCGGGATCGGTCAGGTGCCGCGCATTGCCGGTGAGTCGGCCCGGCATGATGCTCGGCGGGATGACGCGCACTTTGCGCTCTGCGTCGATGACATACGGCCCGATGAAAAGCTGCTGCGACTCGTCGTGGATCATGCGGTTCGCTGGCGTGCCGCCGACGCTTTCGGGGCGCACGACTTGTTTCAGCTCCGGCGTGATCTCGTAGAGCTTGTCGCTCGAACCGAAGGGCAGATGCGGCCCATACGTGATGACCCACAGCCGGTCCGCCCAAGGCACGACGGCACCCGTGCCGCACTCGCCCTCGTTGTTGAACATGGCGAGCGATGGATAGATGCCGCTGATGTTGCGCGGCTCCTGGGCCAAGGCATTGACCACGGAACACACGAAATATACGGAAAGCAGAAGGTTGGGCTTCATCCGGGCAGGAAAGCAGAGCCGGCAGGACAGACAACCGTCGTGTGTTATGCTAAACGGAAATCGCTTATGCGGGGCGATGTGCAGCTACGGCGTCTGGTAGAGCCAGGCGGGAATTCCGTCGGACGGTCGCTCAATGAATCCCTCTTTTGTCGGAATCCAGCCATACTTGCTGTCCTGGGGGTAAGGCAGCTTGAGTGTCGGCAGTGGCGCCGTGATCGAAACTCGGGTTTCTTCGCGACTGCCGTCATTCACTTCGAAGACAAAGCGATCATGGGTTTGGCTTGTCACGGGCCAGTCGCGCCATTTGCCTTGGACGCGTTTCAGCGGCTCCGAGTTCGTTCCATCCATCACATGTTGGTAGGACCCCCTCTCCAGCTTCCACCGCCCCCACTCGAGGGCAACTTCATGAGGCTGGCTGATGTCGTGGCAGAGGTATAACTTGCTCGCATAACGGCCATCCGAATACCGGTCGATGATCCAATATCCCGTGGGACAAGTATCCGACTTCCAGCGTCCGACCAAGCTCGGGGCTTCCTCGACCTTGGGCGAGATTACTTCCTGCCACGGAGGCGACGAGATGCTCACACATGAAATGAGGCCGCAGAGAATGAAGTGGGAGGCAAGAAGACGAATGAAGGACATAGCCTATGTTAGGAGCTATTTGAAGTGTGCGCACAACAGGTTTGCTGCTGCAACATCTGAGAGCACATTCACACATGCCCCGACCACCTGAATTCACTGCCGATGCCTGGCGCAGCCTGCGCTGGGAGTGGCTGTGGGTGTATCGCGGGGCGGTACCGGTGTGCGGGGTGTGGTCGGCGGAGATTCCGGTGCCGGCGGGCGTGTTTTTCGTCGAGCAGGGCAGCGGGCGCATCCGGGCGGAGGGGAAAGAGTTCGTCGTTAGACGTGGCGCGGCGTTTTTCTCGGCTCCGGGGCCGAGGCAGCATTGGTTCGCGCCGGGGACGCGGCTGCTGTCGGTCGGGTTTCGCTGCCAGTGGCCGGATGAGCGGGCGGTGTTCCGCCGTGAGCTGAATTTTGCCGCGAAGTCGGCCGCGCTGCGCACGGCAACGCTGGAACTCTTCCGCCGCGTGCATCGCGGTCGCAAGGCGGTGACGTATCGCGAGGCAGTGAAGCCTGCGACACACTCATTCGCGGCGTGGTCGGCGCGTGAGGCGGCGTTTTTGGAGTGGTTCGCGGTTTGGAGCGCGGTGCTGCATCAAAACGGCATCGAGACGGAGCCCCGAGTGACTGCGAAAGGGCGTCGAGGTCGCGTGGAGCAACTCATCGCGTGGCTGGACACGCGTCCGCTCGATCAAACGACACCGAGTTTGCCGCCAGGCTTCGGCCTGGGCCTGCACCGTGCCGATCAACTGCTCCAGCAGCGCCTCGGCACCAGCTTGCGCCGCTATTTGGAGAAGCGTCGGCTCGACGCGGCGCGGGAGCGTGTGCTGGCGGGAAGCGGCACACTGAAGGAAATCGCGTTCGAGCTGGGTTTCCGCCACGCCTCGCACTTCACGGCGTGGTTTCGGCGGCAGGTGGGCGTGTCGCCGTCGGCGTATCGGGCGGGTGGGTTGGAGGCGGCGTGACGCGGCGGCGGTTTTTCTCGACGAAACACGCGCCAGCGGCTAACAGCCTCACTCTCATGAACCCTCCGCCACATCTCGCCAGTCCGAACGGCGGCCTGCCATCGTCGGTGTTGTGGGCGCAGTTGATCTTGAAGGATCGCCTGCGGCCCGGAGACGTCGCGGTCGATGCGACGATGGGGAACGGACATGACACGTTATTTTTGACGGAGTGCGTGACGCCGGGCGGACATGTGTTCGCGTTCGACGTGCAGGAGGCGGCGTTGATCGAGACGCGAAAGCGTGTTCCAGACGAAATGACGACGCTGATTCATGCGGGACATGAGGCGATGCGCGCACATCTGCCGGCGGAGCTGCATGGAAAGACCAGCGCGGTCATGTTCAACCTCGGCTACCTGCCTGGCACGGACAAGACGCTGATCACACGCACCGAAACGACGATGATCGCCGTGAGGGAGGCGCTGGAGCTGCTCAAACCGGCCGGCGTGCTCACCGTGGTGGTTTATCCCGGCCACGAAGGCGGCGCGGATGAAGGCCGCAGCATGGCGGAGTGGGCCGCGACGCTCGATTCGCGGCGTTTTGAGGTGCAGCACCTGCGGCCCGTGAACCGCGCGGCCTCGCCTCCGGAGCTGTGGGTGGTCTGGAAACGTGGGTGAGCATTTTGATACACAGAACCATGAGCAATGCACGCACGGCATCGCTTGCGCTCCCTCATGACACCGCCTAGCTGCACGCGTCCATGTCGAGCCTCGACTTCCTCAGCATCCTTTCCGTCGCCCTGCCGGTGTATCTCACGATGGCCGCCGGGGCGGCGGCGCGGCGCACCGGCCTGCTGAAGCCGGAGGCCGACGCGAGCCTGATGAAGCTCTGCGTGATGCTGCTGACGCCGGCGCTGATCATCGAGCGTGTGGCGGGCAACCCATCGGTGATGAAGCCCGCGCCCGTGGTGATCGCGGCCGGCCTGGGCTTTGCGCTGGTCGCGCTGGGCATCGCGTTCACATATTTTGTCGCGCCGCTCATCGGTTTGCGAAAGGGTGAGGGCCGCCGCACCTTCAGCGTGGCCTGCGGGCTGCAAAATTACGGTTTCGTGGCCATCCCCATCGTCACGGCGTTGTTTCCGGATGAAGGCACGCTCGGCGTGCTGTTCACCTTCACCCTCGGTGTCGAGATCGCCTGCTGGACCGCCGGCGTCGGCATGCTGACGGGTTTTGACAAGGCGCCGTGGCGTCATGCCTTGAACGCGCCGGTCATCACCATCCTCCTTTCGCTGGCACTGAACTTCACCGGGCTGCATGCCTGGATTCCACGGGTGGCGCACAACACCTTCGAGATGCTCGGCGCGTGCGCGGTGCCGCTGGCGGTGCTGCTCATCGGCGCGTCCATCGCGGACCTCATCGGCCAGGAGCGCACGCAGTGGAAGGTGGCGCTGCTCAGCCCGGTGCTGCGGCTCGGCGTGCTTCCGCTCGCCTTCGTGGCGGCGGCGTATTATCTGCCCGTGACGACCGAGCTGAAGCGCATCCTCATCGTGCAGGCGGCGATGCCCTCCGCCGTGTTCAACATCATGATCGCGCGCATGTATGGCGGCCATGCGCCCACGGCGGTGCAGGTCGTCATCGCCACCACGGTCGTGAGCTGCGTCACCACGCCGGTCGTCATCGCGTGGGGGCTGCGGCTCGTCGGCGCATGAACTTGGCGCATGGCCACGCGAATGCGGATTTGATTTGATCAAATTCGCGCACGAAGGCGTCCAAACGAAGGCCAGCGAACCTCCCACCACCGACTCGCCATGCACCCAACCCCGCGATTTGCGACGATCATGATCTTTGCGGCTTTCGGCGGTCTCATCTGTCGTGCGGACACCACGACCAAGGCGGTGGAGAAAAAAACGGCGCCGGCCGCCGGTGCCGATGAGAAACCTGCGGCGCCCACCAAGGCCGCCGTCTCCACCATCAGCATCGAGGACCTCCAGGACTTCGATCGCTACCCGAAGCGGGTGCAAAGCCTCGTGCAGAGCGCCCTGGCGCTCACCCGCCTCGAACTCGGTTATCTCTACGGCTCCCACGATCCTGCGAAGGGCGGCATGGACTGCTCCGGCACGGTCTATCACACGCTGCATTTCCAGGGTTTGAAGGACGTGCCGCGCCAGTCCGACGACATGTGCCGGTGGGTGGAAAAGAAAACACAGCTCCACCTCACGCCCACCGCCGCCGCCTTTGACAGCCCCGAATTCGCCGGCCTCATGCCCGGCGACCTCCTCTTCTGGACGAATACCACCGAGACAAAGCGCGAGCTGCCCGTCACGCATGTGATGATCTACCTCGGCAAACTCAAGAAGACCGGCAAGCGCGTCGTCTTTGGTGCCAGCGACGGCCGCAGCTTTCACGGCGAACGCCGCAGCGGCGTGAGCGTTTTCGACTTCAACCTGCCCAAAGCCGGAGGCCCGTCTCATTTCCACGGCTACGGCCATGCCCCCGGTCTCATGCCGGAGGAACCGAAGCCCGCCGACATCGCCGCCACCTCCAAACCTGCGGAAGAAACGAAGCCCGCCGCAGTCGTAAAGCCCATGCCCGAACCCAAGCCAGCGCCACCCAAGGAAGAAGTACGCAAGGCCGTCGCCATCGTCTCCGTGGCGAAACCGGAATCAAAGCCCGGCACCACCGCAAGCACTCCCGGCTCCAAGTCCATGGAGAAAGTCGAAGTCAAAAAAACCACCGTGGCCGATGCGCCGCCGAAGACCACCAAGCCCAAGGCGACGCCCCCGAAAAAGAAAACCACCACCGCCGCATCTACGACGGTCAAACGCCGCGCGCCCGCGCCACCACCGAAGAGCACCATCGAGCAAAAGGTCGATCAAGCCGTGAATTCCATCCGGCGGTTTTTCCGGAACTGACATCGACGCCGGGGTGCCACGGACACCGAACATGGGCGGAGCCTTGCGGTCGTCGCCGCCACAGATTGGACGCCAGGTCTCGCTCTCCCATATCGCCGCCCGAACTCATCACCGAGCGCGCGGCCAGGTGACGCCCATTGAGGTGAAGTGGACGGACAATCCGTCGCTGAGAGATGCGCGGCACCTCCGCAAATTTCTCCAGGAACAAGGCGCGAAAGCTCCGTATGATACATTATCTGCCGCTGCTCACCCCCATGCGGCTTCACCCGCAGGTCACGGCGTTGCCGTGGCTCTGCCTGTGACCATTCCCCCCCACCATGAGCCAGACCGCCAACCTCCACATCGCCTCCAACATCGCGCTGCCATCGCCACGCTCGATGGTGGCTGAAATCACGCCCACCGGGGCGCAGACGGCCTTCATGACCGAATCGCGTCGTGAAATCCGTGAAATCATCTTCGGCAACGACCCACGTTTTCTCGTGGTCGCCGGCCCGTGCTCGATTCACGATCCGGAGGCGGGTTTGGAGTATGCGCGGAAGCTCGCCGCGCTGGCGCAGAAATTGAAAGACCGGCTGTGCATCGTCATGCGCGTGTATTTTGAAAAGCCGCGTACCACGGTTGGCTGGAAGGGCCTCATCATGGACCCGGACCTCGACGGCACCTGCAACATCCCGGACGGGCTGCGACAAGCGCGGAAAATCCTGCGCGAGGTGCTCGATCTCCGCCTGCCCACGGCCACGGAGCTGCTCGATCCCATCACGCCGCAGTACATCGCCGATTTGATCTCCTGGAGCGCCGTCGGCGCACGCACGACAGAATCGCAAACGCACCGCCAGATGGCCTCCGGCCTGTCGATGCCGCTCGGGTTCAAGAACGGCACCTATGGACACATCACCCCCGCCATCAACGCGATCAAGGCGGCAATGCAGCCGCAGACCTTCCTCGGCGTGAGCGAGGACGGCATCGCCTCCGCCGTGACGACGAGCGGCAATCCCGACTGCCACATCATCCTGCGCGGCGGTGAAAGTGGTCCGAATTACGGCGCGGACAACGTCATCGAAACCATCGACGGCCTCGAAGCCGCAAAGCTCAAGCCCACGATCATGATCGACGCCAGCCACGGCAACTGCGCGAAGGATCACCGCCGCATGCCCGATGTCTTCCGTGAGATCGTGCGCCAGCGCGTGGCAGGCCAGAAAGCCATCATCGGCGCGATGCTGGAGAGCAATCTAGTCGGCGGAAACCAGAAATTCCCGCAGCCGCTCGATCAGCTCGTGCGCGGCCAGTCCATCACCGACGCGTGCATCGACTGGGACACGACGGAGAAACTGCTGCGTGAGGCGCATGCGGTTTTGAAGCCATGAACGACCTCGCCGAACGCATGCGACACGATCTCGAGGAGATCGGGCGCACGTTCATGCCGTTCGGGAAGTTCGGCCCCGCACATTTTCCGCCGAAGGGCGCGCCGATCTATGACATCCCGGCGGAATACCTCGGCTGGTTCGCGAACAGGGCCGGTTTTCCCAAGGGAAGGCTCGGCGAGCTGCTGCGCATGGTTTACCAGATGAAAGTGGATGGCTCCGATGTCGTGTTTGATCCGTTTCGGAAGAAGAACGGCGGCAGGACGGAGCTGAGGCCGGAGAAACGGAAGTCCTGGGACTTCACGGAGTGATTCAGGCGCGGACGGGCGGGCCGTACCAGACGTAGCACATCAGGTAGATGATGATGCCGCTGAGGGAGACGTAGATCCAGACGGGCAGGGTCCACCTCGCCATGCGCTTGTGTTTGTCGAAACGGTTTCGCAGCGCGGGGACGACGGTCAGGAGGATCATCGGCAGATTCAGCGCCGCCAGCGGGATGTGCGTGAACAGGATGGTGAAATAGACCGGGCGTGAGAGGCCGGCGCCGGCGAACTTCACATGCCCGGCATGGCGGTGGTAATAGAGGTAGCAGGCGAGGAACGCGGCGGAGAAGATCAGCGCGATGACCATGCTGGCGATGTGCGGCTTTCTCTGGCCGATCTTGATCATCGCCAGGCCGAGGATGATGTGCAGCAGCGCGGCGGCGTTGAAAAGCGTGTAGAGCTTCGGCAGTTCGGTGACTTCCATGACCTGGTTCACGGTTTGTAGGGGTTCTTTTTCTGATCGTCGAGCAGGTAGCGCAGGTCTTTGCGCAGTTTTTCATCCCAGAACTTCGCGAACTCGGGATCGGGGTTCAGGATGTCCTCCAGGCCGCGCACATGGCCGCGATGGTCGATGACGGCGACGCGCAGATCATGAATGTATTTGTCATCGGGCGAGAGGCGGTCCTTCTCCGGCATGTCCTGCACGGGGCGGAACTGCACCTGGCTGGTCATGAACTTGCGCACGGCTTCTTTTTCGCCGTTCACGAACCACCAGTTGGCGTCGTCCTTGATGCCGAGGCCGCCGGCGAATTTTTTCATCATCTCCGGCGTGTCATCGGCGTCGAGCGTGAAACTGACGAACTGCAGGCCGGGCTCGTTGGCGAATTCCTCGTGCAGTTTCTTCAGTTTTCCGATCACCGCGGCGCAGCCGCGCGGGCAGCGGGTGAAGACCCATGAGATGACGAGCACCTTGCCCTTCAACTCCTCAAGACGCACTTTTTTGCCACTGCGTTCGGTGAGTTCGAGGTCTTTCTCAAGACGGCCGAGGACGGGCGGGCGGTTCACGTCATTGTCGCTGCGGGCGCGGTAGATGAGGTAGTTGTAAAAGACCACGATGCCGAGCACGGCGACGATGATGGGCGCCCAGATCGAGAGGGGATGCAGCGGAGCTTTGACGGGAGGTTCGTTCATGGCAGTGGTGGTCAAGCACGTTTCCAGGCGAGGATGGACACGATCAGGATGGCCGGGAGATACATCAGCGTGCAGAAGAAGAGCTTGCGCGCAGCGGCGCGCTCCGGCTGCCGGTTGAACCGCAAGGCGAGATGGCACAGCCAGCCGCTGAGCAGCAGCGCGGGCGGCAGGAACCACCATGCATGCGCCGCACCGGCGTAAACCGGATAAAACATCAGCAGTACCGTGCTGATCGAATACGCCAGCGCATGACGCGAGGTGCGCGCGCCCTGCTCGTCATCGTTTGCGAGCATGACGAAGCCGCCTTTGCGATATTCGTCGCGATACATCCAGTTGATGGCGAGGAAATGCGGCAACTGCCAGAGGAAGAGCAGCAGGAAAAGGTAGATGGCGCCCGGTTCGAGCATCAAATCCCAGCGGAAGCGCGGCGTTACGTTTGCCGACGGCGGGCCTGCGGCACCGGCCCAGCCGATCAGCGGCGGCAATGCGCCCGAAACCGCCCCGACGAGCGTGTTCGTGGCGCTTTGTCGCTTCAACGGCGTGTAGATGAAAAGATAAACGGCCAGCGTGGCCGCCGTGAGCACCGCAGCCTCCATGTTCACACGGATGGTCAGATGAATCAGCGCCCATGCGCTCAACAACCAGCCGATGCCGAACGCAGCGGATGGACTCACGCGGCCGGAGGGCAGCGGGCGGTCCGCCGTGCGCGTCATGCGCGAATCGGGCTCGATTTCCATGAGCTGGTTGAAGACCGCCGCGCCGAAAGCGGCGAGCGAACTGCCAATGATGGTGTGAACCAGCAGCCAGGGATCGAACCCCTCCGGCGCGCGCAGCCAGAAGCCCACGAACGTCGTGACAATGACGAGTGCGCTGAGGCGGAACTTCGTCAGGAGCAGCAGGTCACGAGCGGTCATGAAAGCAGGGTTGGGGATGGTGGCCGGGGTTGATGGAGCGCCGCAAGTTCGCGGAGCGCAGACTGAAAGTGGTTTTCAAATTTTGATAATGACCGGGGGTCGTGGCGAGATGATGGCGTGATTGAAAAAGTGGATTTCCTGCTTACGCCACGAAACAGCATGCTTCAACCACCTCAATCAGGCCGAATCACACGCCAGACCACCTCTGGCTCCACCTCACGTTGCTGCCGCTTCTGATGACAAGCCCGGTCCATGCCGCCCGTGTGCCGGATGCGCATTTTCCCCCTGTCTTGACGGGAGAGGACATGGCATCAGCCACCGCGATGAAAGCCGCCGGAGCCAGCCACCCGCTCGATATCATCCCCGACGCGGCGCATAGTTTCCACCTTCGGCCAAAACAGCGCGATCTCCGACCGCTTGTGCTCGGTTTCTTCGACAAACACCTCAAATCACGGCCATGAAACGGATCGCCAGCCTTCTCACCATCGGTTTCCACATGCTCGCAGGCGCGAGCGAGCCTGCTTTTCATCCAACGGCCTGCGAGGGCTTCTACCCTCGCCATGTCCAGGGCATCTGCACAGATGGCAAAAGCGCCATCTACTGGTGCTGGACGGATGTGCTCGTGAAAACCGACACGGAGGGCCGCATCCTCAAAAAAGTGCCTGTTGCCGATCATCATGGCGATCTGTGCTTTCACGCGGGGCGCGTCTATGTCGCCACGAACCTCGGCGAGTTCAACCGGCCGGCGGGCGAGGCCGATTCGTGGGTCTATGTCTATGATGGCGAGAGCCTGACCGAACTCGCGAAGCACCGTGTGCCGGAACTCGTGCATGGCGCGGGTGGCATGGCGTGGCACGATGGCAGGTTCATCATCATCGGCGGCTTGCCGCCCGGCGTGGAGGAAAACTATGCCTATGAGTATGACGAGAGCTTCCGTTTTCAGAAGCGTCACGTCCTGGCCAGCGGTTACACGCTCATGGGCATCCAGACCGTCGCATATGCCGATGGCGCGTGGTGGTTCGGCTGCTACGGGAAGCCGAAGCTGCTGCGCACGGATGAAAAATTCCAGCTCACCGGCAAATGGGAGTTCGATGCCTCCTTCGGCATCGCGCCGCTGGATCGCGGCCGTTTTCTCATCGCCCAAAACAAAGCAATGAAGGGCAAAGACAACCAAGCGAAGCTCGTCATCGCCCGCGTGGATGAAAAGACCGGTCTCGTGATCGAGGAGCCGTGAACACTTCCGTGCCTCTCGACCGTTGAAGGTGTCGTCTGGCAATGTGCATGAACCGCCGCTCCTTCCTCCGCGCCTCCTCCTCTGCTCTCGCCCTTCCATCGTTCGCACAGGGCGCTGATGGGCCTTTTCGCGTGCATCAGTGGGTGCGTGATCCGCGCAATCCGGTCTTCCGCATCAATGGCGGCTGGTTTGACGAAACCTGCTGCATGAACCCGCACGTCATCACGCATGAGGGCCGCTACTGGCTGTTTTACGGCGGCGGGGATGCGAAGAACCTGCGCCGTGTCTGCCTCGCCACCTGCCCGGTGGAGGATGTGACGCAGTGGGAGCGCCACGGGCCGCTGTTCGATCTGGGAGGAAAGGGCGCCTTCGACGAGCGGTGGTGCGTGCTGCCCTGCGTGCATCGCATCGGCGGGAAATGGCACCTCTATTACACGGGTCGTGCGATGAAGGGAGAGGGCCTGCAAGCCTTTGGCGGCATCGGCCTGCTCACCAGCATGGATTTGAAAAACTGGACACGTCACAGCGCTGATCCCGTGCTGCTGGGCGATGGCTTCCCGCAGTGGCCGAGCAACAAAGGCGTCGCCGGCGCGGGGCGCATCCTCGAGCTGCCGCAGGCGGACGGCCGCGTGCTCTACCGCATGCACTACACCATCGCCAACGGCACCCCGAGCAAGGACCTCCTCATCCATCAGGAGAAGCACAGCGTCATCGCGCATTCGTATGACGGCATCACCTGGACGGACCGCCATGTGGTGCTCAGCCCGCGCCGTGACGCCGCGTATGAAAACGCCGCCACCGTGGCGCTGAATGTGTGGCCCGTGGCGGGCGGCTGGCGGGCGATTTATGCCGCCATCGGCACGCAGTTTGGCGCCTACTCCATCTGTGAGGCGACGAGCGCGGACGGACTCGTGTGGCAGCGCGGCGCTCCGGGGGAAAATCTCTCCCTGCCGCCCGGCAAAGCCAAATGGGAGAATCAAATGACCTCCTACCCCAATGTCATCCGCGAAGGCGGCAAGCTGCGTCTTTTCTACTGCGGCAACGGCTACGGCAAAACCGGCATCGGCACCGCGCTGGCGGAGCCGGTCGGGTGATGCGCCTTTCCTACCTCCCCATGAAATCCCTGCTCCTCTTCCTCTTCACGCTGTCTTGGATCAGCAACGCCCACGGCCAGCCCGTCTTCAAAGCCGGCGCGGCCACCAGCAACATCACGCCGCCACTCGGCATGGAGATCGTGGGGAACTTCGCCCCGCGCCCCATCGCGAAGCATGTGCATGATGAGCTGCATGTGCGCTGCCTCGTCCTCGATGATGGCACCACAAAGCTCGCCTTTGCCGTGGCGGACACGATTTCGCTCGCGCGCGATGTTTGGGACGAGGCGAAAAAGAGGATCGAAGCCGCCACGGGCATCCCGGCGGCAAACATGATGTTCTCCGGCACGCACACGCACTCCAGCGTGTCGGCGATCACGAACAAGGATCCCTCGCTCGACTACCGCAGCTTCATCATCTCCCGCGTGGTGGACGGCGTGCGGCGCGCGCTGAACAATCTGGAGCCTGCACGCATTGCATGGGGCACGGGCAACCTGCCTCAGCATGTTTTCAACCGCCGTTACCTGCTCAAGGATGGCCTGACGAACGACAACCCGTTTGGTGGTAAAGATCGCGCGGTGATGAACCCGAGCAGCCTCCTGCGCCCGCGCCTCGCCGGACCTGCCGGGCCGACAAACCCCGAGGTCTATTGCCTTTCCGTGCAGGCCGCCGACGGACGCCAGATCGCGCTGATGGCGAACTACTGGCTGCATTATGTCGGCGGTGTGAACAGGGAGGATTTGTCAGCGGACTACTTCGGCGAATTCTGCCGCCGCATTGAAGAAAGCGTCGGCGCGCCCTGCGTCGGCATCCTCGCCAACGGCCCCTGCGGCGACGTGAACAACAACGACTACAGCGGCAAAACTCCCGCCGTGAAACGCGAGCCGTATGAGAAGATCAAGCTCGTCGCGGGCGATCTCGCGCAGGAGGTGCTGCGTGTTCACAAAACACTCAAACACCAGGATTGGGTGCCGCTGAAAGCCGCCGCGAGCGATCTGGAGCTCGCCGTGCGTCGTCCCACGCCGGAGATGGTGAAATGGGCCGAAGGCGTGCTCGCCAAACCGAAGGACGCCACGCCCGTGCATCGCCTGGAGCAGCCCTACGCCGAGCGCACACTCTCCGCACGCGATGCAAAGCCGGGCAACATCCAGGCCGTCATCCAAGCCTTCCGCATCGGCGACCTCGGCATCGCCTCCATCCCGTTCGAGGTCTTCACGGAGATCGGTCTCGACATCAAAGCCCGCAGCCCCTTTGCAGATACCTTCACCATCGAACTCGCCAACGGCAGCCACGGTTATCTCCCCACGCCGAAACATCACGACCTCGGCGGCTACGAAACCTGGCTCGGCACCAACCGCGTCGAGCGCGAGGCCTCCGTGAAAATCACAGCGCGGGTGATGGAGATGCTAGCGGAGCTACATAAATCTGAGTGACCCATGCAGCCCTCCATCGTCCTTCAAAAAATCCGCGCCGGCCAGACCGTCATCACGGCGAAGGCGTGCTACACCGATCCCGAACTGGTCGAAATGATCGCCTCGTCTGGTTTTGATGCCGCGTGGATCTGCCTGGAGCACAAGCGTGTCGATGCGGCGACGCTTTATTCATTGATCCAGGCATGCCGGCTCGGTGGTGCGGATGCGCTGATCCGCGTGCGGCCCTCGAACTACACGGAGGTGCTGCAACTCATCGAGGCCGGTGCGCGGGGCATCATGCTGCCGCGCGTGCGGCATCCCGATGAGGCACGCGAGGTGGTGCGGGCGATGAAGTTCCCGCCGCTCGGGGCGCGTGGCTTTGATGGCATTCATGCGGAAGCGGATTTTGGCCGCATCCCGCCTGCGGAGTATCTGGCGAAGGCGAATGACGAAAACTTCCTCGCGGTGCAGATCGAGGAGCCGGAGGTGGTGCCGCACATCGATGAGATCGCGGCGATTCCAGGCGTGGATGTGCTGTTTGTCGGTCCAGCGGACCTCACGCTCGGTCTTGGCAAGTTCGGCAAGACCGACGATCCCGAGGTGCGGGCCATTTTGGAGAAGGTCGTGACCGCGTGCCAGCGACACGGCAAGGTCGCGGCGATTCCGTGCGCACCGGAGCAGGTGAAAAGCTATCACGCGATGGGCTTCCGCTTCTTCAATGTGATCAGCGACTTCCGCTGTGTCTCCACCGGCATGAAGGCAGCCCGCGCGGCGGTGGAACTCTGACGCGCCATGCCCGTGACCACGCACACGCTCGAAACGGACCTTCTCGTGGCCGGTGGCGGCATCGCGGGCGTGTGCTGCGCGCTCACGGCGGCACGGCTCGGAGCGCGCGTCATTCTTTGCCAGGACCGCAGCGTGCTCGGCGGCAATGCGAGCAGCGAGGTGCGCATGCACATCGTCGGCGCCACGGGCCTCAGCGCTGGCGAGGAACTGCAAAACGAGCTGCGCGAGGGCGGCATCATCGAGGAACTGCGACTCGACCTCGCCGTGCAGAATCCGCAGCGCTCGCCAGCGCTGATGGACTTGCTGCTTTATGACAAATGCCGCCGTGAGCCGAATCTCGCGCTCTATTTGAATACGACTGTCGTCAGCGCTGTGGTGGAGGACGGGATCATTCGCGAAGTGCGGGCTGAAAGGCCGTCCACGGAGGACAGCTTCATCATTCGCGCGAAAACCTTCGTCGATTGCACCGGCGATGGCCGTCTCGGCATCGAGGCGGGTGCTCCATTCATGCGCGGACGCGAGAGCAAGGCGCAGTTTGGCGAATCGCTCGCGCAAGACGAGGCGGACACGAGGACGCTCGGCTCATCGATCATGTTCCAGGCGCGCAAACATGAGCGCGAGATGCCTTTTGAGGCTCCACCGTGGGCGAGACGCTTCAACGCGGATGATTTCAAACTGCGGCCCTACGGTCAGAGCGGCTTCGACCTCGGTCTCGAATATGGCTACTGGTGGATCGAGTGGGGCGGCTGTCTCGACACGCTGAAGGACAACGAGCACATTCGCGATGAGCTGCTCGCCATCACGCTCGGTGTGTGGGACTTCGTCAAAAACCATTCGGACATCGACGCCTCGCACTGGGCGCTGGAGTGGGTCGGCTTCGTGCCTGGTAAGCGCGAAAGTCGCCGCTTTATCGGCCAGCACATCCTCACGGAGAGCGATCTGCTAACGTCGCGTGCTTTTGCCGATGCCATCGCGTATGGCGGCTGGCCCATCGACACGCATCCGCCCGAGGGTGTCGATGCGCCTGAGCTGCCGCCCTGCACGCAGCATCATCTGCCCCTCATCTACGACATCCCGCTGCGCTGCTGCGTCTCTGCCGGACCGCGCAATCTGATGTTCGCAGGCCGCAACATCTCCGCCACGCACATCGCCTTTGCCTCCACGCGCGTCATGGCCACTTGCGCCGTCGTTGGTCAAGGCGTCGGCACCGCCGCAGCGCTCGCTTTGAAGCAAAACGTGCTTCCCACCGACATCGCCACCGATGCAAAGCTCGTCCGCGACATCCAGCAGCGGCTTCTGCGCGATGATTGTTACTTGATAGACATCTCGAATGAAGACCCGCATGATCTCGTGCGCACCGCCGCGCAGATCAGCGCCTCCTCATCGCAAAACGAGCCTGAAAACATCTGCAGCGGCCACACGCGCATCGTCACAAAGCTGCCGCCGAACCGCCAGTCTCCCGGCCTGCATCGCTGGATGAGCCGCGAGCTGCCCGCCACGCTCGAAATCCGCTGGAACGAGCCCGTCTCGCTTCGTGAGGTCGTTTTGGTCTTCGACACCGGTTTGCATCGTCTTCTCACCTTGTCGCAAGCCGACGGCTACACGCAAAAAATGCTCTGGGGACGCCCGCAGCCCGAAACGGTCCGCGATTACGAGTTGAGCGTCGAAACGCCCGCTGGCTGGCAAACCGTCGAAACCATCCAAAACAACCACCAGCGCCTGCGCAGGCACCTTTTGCCCGAATCTGTCCCCACAACGGCCCTGCGCCTCCACATCACCGCCACCAACGGCCTCGCCCACGCGCGAGTCGTCGAGGTGCGGGCGTATGGTTCTGTCTCATGAAACTCCACCTGCTGCTTTCGATCTTGTTCACCGGAATGCTCTCCGCGCAGGAAATTCACACCTTGGCATCAGGCGAAGACTATCTGGCCTTTCCGGCGGTGATCGAGCTGGGCGATGAAGTGCTCGTGAGCTACAAACGTGGGAAGTCGCATGGAGCGGACGTGGGGGCCACGCTGGAGTTGATGAGGCTGGACAAGGTCACGGGCAAGGTGCTCGCCACAGGTGCCTTGGCGGCGGTGGAGAATGAAATCATGCAGATGGGTGAGTGGGTGCGGTTTGCGAATGGCGATGTGGCAAACTACATCGACGCGCAGACCGCAAAGGGCTCGCTGCGCACCGGACTGGCGGTGGTGAGGTCCAACGATGGCGGCAAGACCTTCGGGCCGGTGCAGCGCCTGGGCGTGATCGACGGCGTGGAGTATGGCTATGCCTTTGATTCGATCACGCACGACGCGACGACGTGGATGCTGGCCATGACCTTCGCGAACCTCACCGGCGGAAAGCTCGTCTTTAAGAAGGCAAGCCAGCCCGGCTCCGTGGATGTGATCCGCAGCGACGACAACGGCCTCACCTGGCGCTTCGTGCGCAGCATCACGAATGAACTCGGCGGTGCGCCGATCAATGAAAGCGCCTTCATGCCGCATGGGGAGGGATTCATCGTTACCGCACGCGGTTACGATGACCGCCAGTGGCTCCTGCGCACGGATGCGGCGTTCCAAGTGCTCCAGAAAGTCGATCTGAATGCCGCGCACGATTTCATCACCTCGCACATCGGCCGCCCGCGGCTTTTTGCGCGCGATGGCGGCTGCTACCTGCTCGGGCGCAACTGGATCGAGAAAGGCGTGATGCAGCTCGCGCTCTTCAAATATGATCCCGAGACGCTCACCATCACGAAGCACACCGTGCTCGACAACGCCAACAAGCAGAGCGTGGCCGACGGCTACTACGCGCAACCGTATTGGACGGAGAACAACCGGCGTCTTCACGTCATCACCTACAAGCGCGGCACGGTGAAGAACACGTCCATTGTGAGACTTGAGCTGGATTGGGATGGTGTGCGCTGAGGTGGACAGGCAAAGCCGACTCCCTGACCCTCAAAAAGAGCGCCAGGCGTGAAAGCCTTTCCATACTTCATCCAGGCCAAGTTCAGAAATCATTTTCATCAGCAGGGGCTCGTCGATGTCATCAGCCGAGCGATCGATCATCGCATCAATGTCGCGCAGGTGCTTCTCGGAGCGACCTTCCTGGTAGAACTGGAGTTTTCGCAGGATGACGTATTCAGGCGGTGCGACCCAGATGGAGTCATCATCCATTTTGATCTCTCGCCTTCGTGTGAACGCCCAGGCGTGCAGCGGATCGTTGCCGGCAAGATAGACATCCGCTTTGAAGCCGCTGTCGTGATGAATGAGATTGAAGTGCCCTTTCTCGCTCCGGCCAGCTTCCTCAAAGATCACCTCACTTGGCGGACAGTAGAACTGCGTCTCGTCAAACGACTCGATCAGTTTCTTGATGCCTGCCTGGGGCAAAACGAGCACGAGATCGACATCCATCGTCAGGCGCGGCTCGCCATAGATCATCCCGGCAATGCTGCCGGTGATGAAGTATCTCAGTCCGGCACGATCCAGCGGACGGGTGAAAAGCAGCACCAGATCAGTCTCGGGCATTCCAGAAGGCTTCGTTGAGGGCTTGTTTGACCTGCGAGTCGCTCCAGGTGTGATGCTTGGCACGGATGGACGCTTCTTTGAGACGTCGAGCGGAAAAGTAGAGGCGCTGAGCGGCACGCAGCTTCCCTGCCGGGCCGAGACGTTTGAGCGTCAGGCTCCAGGCATCGGAGTTGTTGGGAATGCGGTCCTTCATCGTCAGATAGTTTGCCGTAGTTCCGTAGCATTCAAGGCGTTCCATCCACTGTCTTACCTTGTCGCAAATCATGTCGTATTCATTCAGCCCAAGTCCAATTATCCTGGGCTTCATTTCTAAGCGAGAGGAGGCGCGATGAACGAGGATCGGCTTCCTCGCGCCTGGCTGATCGTCGGCGTGCTGTGGGTCGTGGCGGCGCTGAACTACCTGGATCGCATCATGATCACCACGATGCGGGACTCACTCACGCAGGCGGTGCCGATGACGGACGCGCAGTTTGGCCTGCTGACCTCGGTTTTCCTGTGGGTGTATGGTTTGCTCAGCCCGTTCGCCGGATTCCTCGCAGATCGCTTCAATCGCAGCCGCCTCATCGTGTTCAGCCTGCTCGTGTGGTCGGTGCTGACGTGGCTCACGGGCCATGCGCGGAGTTTTGAGGAGCTGATCGTCGTGCGGGCGCTCATGGGGCTGAGCGAGGCCGCGTATCTGCCCGCGGCGCTCGCCTTGATCGCCGATTATCATCGTGGCAGCACACGTTCGCTCGCCACGGGCATTCACATGACCGGCCTGAGCGTCGGCACCGGCCTCGCAGGCATCGGTGGCTGGGTGGCACAGAGGCACGGCTGGTCGGCGGCGTTCGATGTGTTTGGCATCTTCGGCATCGCGTATGCCGTGGTGCTGTGGTTTGTGCTGCGTGACCCGGCGGAGAGGCAGGGCACACAAACGGAGTCTCAGCCGCCGCGACTCGGCAAGGCACTCGCCAGCCTGTTCTCCAGCGGCTCGTTCTGGCTCCTGCTCACGTTCTGGGGCTTGCTGGCGCTCGCTGGATGGGCGGTGATGGGCTGGATGCCCACCTTTTTCAAAGAGCAGTTCAAACTCGACCAAGGCGCGGCGGGCATCTCGGCCACCAGCTTCCTCGCGGTGGCGATGTTCGCAGGAAAGCTCTTCGGTGGCGCGTGGGCGGATCGCTGGAGCCGCGTGAATGATCGCGCGCGCATCCTCATGCCTGCCATCGGCCTTTTCATCGCGGCACCGGCCACGCTGATGCTGGCAAACACAAGCGTGCTCGCCGTCGCCATTGCCGGGCTGTGCGTCTATGGCTTCACGCGCGTGTTTTCGGATGCAAACCTCATGCCCATCCTATGCCAGGTGGCCGACAGCCGCTACCGCGCCACCGGCTACGGCGTCCTGAACATGTTTTCCTGCCTCGTCGGCGGAGTCACCGTTTATCTCGGCGGTGTGCTGCGCGATGCACACCTCAATGTGAGCACTCTTTTCATGGCTGCGGCGGCAGGAATGCTTGTGTGCGGCGTTTTGATGACGTGTGTGAAACCCCAATCCAAATGAGAGCACTGGCCTTCCTTCTTTTCATCGCGGCCTCGTGCGTGCGTGCCGAGACGCCACCCAACATCGTCATCATCCTGGCGGATGACATGGGCTTCTCGGATCTCGGTTGTTATGGCGGCGAAATCCAGACGCCGAATCTCGACAAGCTTGCCGCTGAAGGCATGCGCTTCACGCAGTTCTACAACTGCGCGCTTTGCGGCCCATCACGGGCGGCGCTGATGACCGGGCAGCATCCGCATCGTGTCGGCATGACGGCGTGGACGGGGCTTTTGAAGGGCAACTGCGTGACGATGTTCGAGGTGCTGAACCGCGCGGGCTACGAAACCTGCGCGGTGGGCCGGCTCGACATGCTCACGGCGGAGAACTGGCATGAGCCGGAAAGCCTCTCGCGGCATGTGGGACGCTACTTTGGCACCACCGGGCATCTTGGGCCGGGCAATTACTTCGCCGATGTGCGCAACTCGGCCTTCTACCGCGATGGGAAGCCTTTTTCGATCCCCGAAGGCGGCTACAAGACCGATTTGATCACCGAGTTCACCCTCGAATTCCTCCAGCAGCGCGACAAGGCGAAGCCCTTCCTGCTCTACATGGCACACTACGCGCCGCACTGGCCGCTGCACGCGAAGGAGGTCGACATCGCGAAGTATCGGAAGCTTTATCGCGAACTCGGCTGGGACAAGGCACGCGAGCAGCGGCTGCAGCGACTCATTGGAAAAGGCATCCTGCCAGCAAACACGAAACTGGCTCCGCGAGATGCTGCCGCGAAGCCGTGGAGCGACGCAAAAAATATCGACTGGGAGGCGGAGCGCATGGCGGTCTTCGCGGCGCAGATTGATTGCCTCGATCAAAGCGTGGGCCGTGTGATGGAGGCCGTTCGAGGCACGAACACGCTGGTATTCTTCCTCAGCGACAACGGCGCATCCGACAAGTCCGTCGGCCAGCTCGACAAAGGCGGCCAAACCTGGCGCAGCGACGGCACACGCACTCGCGTGGGCAACAAGCCCGACATCACGCCAGGCCCCGGCGATACCTTCGTCACCGCAGGGCCTGCGTGGGCCAGCTTGTCGAACACGCCATTCCGCGCTCACAAGCAAACCAACTACGAAGGCGGCATCTCCTCGCCGCTCATCGCGTGGTGGCCCGGTGTTGTGAAAGCAGGCCAGATCACCACTGAACTCAGCCACATCACCGACATCACCGCGACGGTCTTCGATGTTTCCGGCCAAAGCTACCCTCAAAGCTTCGACAACCGCGTCGTAGCCCCGATGGATGGAAAATCGCTGCGACGGATTTTGGAAGGCAAGCCGCGAAACGGCCACGAAAACCTCTGCTGGGCCACCAGCGGCCATAAAGCCGTGCGAATCGCGAATTGGAAGCTCGTCGCCGCGCCGAAGGAAAAATGGCAGCTTTACGATTTGAGCCAGGATCGCGCTGAAACGCGCGATTTAGCCTCCGAACAACCCGAACGCGTCGCCACGATGGTGAAAGCCCTTGAGGCGTGGCAGAAATGAGCTGGAGAAAGCGCAGATAGCCGGGTGAACCGACCTCGCAGCCAATCCCGCCGCCAGATGCTCCACACGGCTTCGTGTGGCTTTGGCTATTTGGCGATGTCCGGGCTTGTCGGAGCGAAGACCATGGGCTTGGAATCGAGGCCGCCTCGCTTGCGTGCGAGGACCCAGCGCGTGATTTTTCTCAACATGTCGGGCGGCCCGGCGCAGCTCGACTCCTTCGATTTCAAGCCGCAGACCGGCCAGAAGCCGCATGCGGAGTCGATTGCGAGCTTCAAACAGCGCGGCAGCAGCGGGCTGTGGGTTTCGGATTTGCTGCCAAACATCGCGCGGCATGCGGACAAGCTCTGCGTCATCAAATCCATGACCGCAGACACGAGCATTCACGCGCAATCGATGCTGCAACTGCACACGGGCGACCGCCTGAGGCCCTGCCCGAGCATGGGCGCGTGGGTGGCGTATGGACTGGGCACGGAAAATCAAAATCTACCCGGCTTCATCAGTTTCAACACCGCAAAGCCTTCGGAATACGCCGCGGGGGGCAAAGCGAAGCAACCGAAGCAAAGACGTCCCCGAAATCCCGCACCAAAGCCCGCTGAAGGGCAGTTCCCGCTCAATGACACGCAGAAGAAAGCGGGAGTAACGCCATTTTTGACCCTCCAAGGCGCTTGAAAAAATGCACCCTCTATCCAGAGGTGCCAAAAATTTTGTTCATTGTTTGAAAACACTGCACGAAACTGCAATTTGGAGCCGCCCCTTGACGAAAATCTTCATTTTCGTTCATTTCACGGCAGCAGACTGAAGGGCGGTGACGGTCATTTCCCCAAACTGCGCCTCGACCTTTGCGGCGAAGTCGGCCTGGATTTCAGGCCCATCGCAGGACTCAGTAAAGGCCCAGCACCCGTGGGTGCACCAACGCAGCGGCCTACTTTTTCTCCCACAGTCGCTTCATGCCTTCCACCGTGCGCTCCACCAGCACTTGGCCGCCTTCAGGGCCGACGCGGCTGCTTTGGATGATGGCGCTGTAGCTGCCGCCGGCGACGGCGCGCGGCGTGGGCAGGTAGCCGGCGGAGCCTGTGAGCTGGATGAGAAAGGTCTGCACCGCCGGACTGCGCGCCTTCATCTGCACGCCGTAATCGGTGTAAAGCTCGAACTCGTTCGTGGCGATGGCCACATCACCGAGGCGCAGTGTGTGCAGCTCCATCTGGAAAGCACCGTGTGTCCCGGCCTTCTCCGCTTCATGGCGGTCCACCACGCTTTGATTCCAAAGATATTTCCACTGCTCCTTCGGATCGTCCTTGTATTGCGCGGCTGCTTTCTGCGCATCGGCCAGTTCCTTCTCAGTGACCTTGCGCCAGGGCAGGGCGATCTTTTCCACCTGATGCTTCAGCACCGCGCCGGTCACGGGTTCGAGTTTGGCACCTTCATAAGCCTCCTCCCAGCCGCGAACGACACGGCGGGCCACCTCCTCCAGCCGGGTGAGGCCGCGCAGGCGGCGCATGCGTTCGTCCGCCGCCTTGCCATACATCGGGCGCGGCACCTGGTCGCCTCCCGCTCCGGTCCAGGCGAGGATGTGCAGCCCCTTGCCGTGCCGCTCGCGCAACTGACGCCGCACCGGATCCCAGAAGTCCGCATGGATGACCCGCAGCCCCTCCACCTCCTGCGACGGGCAGGGGACATTCACCACCGTGGCAATGAGCCGGTCCTGCATGTCCCAAAAAAACAGCGCATCGAGATTGTGATCTTCGTAACCTTCGATGCCGCGAAACTCCGGCACATTCGTGGCTCCATACATCTTCGCGCTGCCGTCCGCGTAGGTGGCGCGGCGGTTCTGCGCGATCACCGCCTGCCCCTGCCCCCAACCGGCCTTCGCGGGCTGCCGCTGCGCCCAGCTCCGCGCCGCAGCCTGCACGATGCGCTCCGCCATGAAGCCAGTGTATTCCTCCGGCTTCATCACGTCGCTGCCGATGAGTCGATAGCTCTCGCCGCCCGCCGTCACCGGCGCGGTATGCGTGTGGGTGGCGTTGAGAAAGAGCTTGTCGAGGTCAAAGCCGGGCAGCTTGTCCTTCGCCTTCTCGCGCACCATCTCGATCACGCCTTTGCGGATGGCCACGAGATCGCAGGAGACCGTGATGGCCTGGTCCAGCACCTGTCCGCCTTCACGGCTTTCCAGGGCCAGCGCGGTGGCAAAGATGGACGTCTCGGCCTTCGCGGAGATGCGGGTGTGCATCTGCCCATCCAGCGGCACCGGACGATCCGGTGTGATGTCCACCGTGGCCGCGCCCATGTGCAGATCCGAGCCCGATGAGATGGAAGCCAGGCTCAGGAGCAGGGAGGCGAACAGAGCAGGTTGAAATGGATGGCGGAGAGGTGATGTCATGCGGTGGCAGAGTGATGTGCCAAAAAACGGCGACGCGGAGAAAGAACATACATCCGCAGATCATCGCGCGTTTGTTTCCCATGCTCCGCCCTCTGTTTCTCGTCATCCTTCCGAGTCTCGTCTCATGCGTCGCACACGCCGCCGGCGAAAAGCCTGGACCGGCGGCCCATGTCACCGTCGAGACGCGGGACATGACCATCGAGTTCGCCGGGGATCGTGCATGGACCATCAGCCGCATCCTGCACAAAGGGGCAGTCATCACCGAACGCACCGGCTTCTACGGCACCGTTTTTTCACCCGTGGGCGGGAAATGGATCGGCACCGGCCACAACGAAGGCGGCGTGGAAAAAGTGGAGGCCGCCGTGCTGACCGTGGATGGCAAAACCTGCGAGATGAAGGACAAGGCTGTCTATCGCGGCCAGCACGCGGAGCTGCGGAAACAATCCATGATGGGCAGCATCAAGCTGGAGGCCATTTACACCGTCATGGAGGATCGCGTGATCGAGCGGCATCGCTACGAGACCACGGCGGAGGTGAAGATCGGCATCCTCTACGCCTTCATGCATCCCTTCCTGCCCACCACGACGGAGTGGATCGCGGAAAAAGCGGACGGCACTGCCGTGGAAGGCGCCTTCGACAGCAAGGGTGGGCATGCCCTGCGCACGGATGTGAAATGGACTGCCATTCACGATCCAAAATCCAATCGCGCGACCCTGGTCTGGTATCCAAAGCCGCTCATTGGCCAGGGATTGAAGACCTTTTACTGGGACAAGACGGTCTATCACAAGCTCTACAACCAGCTCCACTCCAACGCACCACTCACCGCCGGCGCCAAATTCGACGCCGCGGTCATCCTGCGCTGCTTCGAGACCGACACCGCGACGTGGAAGGACAAGACACGCGCACTGGCTGCGGAAACCAAAACGCCCGCTCCTTGATCCAGCTCAATTCCCGATGAAATCCCACCCGCACGTCATCCTTCTGCTCGCCTGCCTTTGCTTCGCCTCATTGCACGCCGAGATCACGCGCATCGAGATCGCCGAGCGCTCATCCTTCGCCGATGGCAAGGCATTCGGCTCCGCCGGAGCCTACGAGCGCATCAAGGGCCGCCTCTTCATCGAAACCGATCCCGCGAACGAGGCCAATGCCCGCGTCTGCGACCTCCAGCGTGCACCGCGCAATGCACGCGGCAAAGTCGAGAGCTGGACGGATTTCTTCCTGCTGAAACCCGTCGAATCAAACAAAGGCAACGGCATGCTGCTCTACGACGTGAACAATCGCGGCAACATGCTCGCACTGTGGACCTTCAACGATGGCGAGCGCACGAACGATCCGAAGACGGAGGCGCATGCGGGGCATGGCTTTCTCATGAAGCATGGCTTCTCCATGCTGTGGTGCGGCTGGAATGGCGAAGTGCAGGTCGATGACACGCAACGCCTGCTCTGCGGACTGCCCATCGCGACCGAGAACGGCCGGACCATCACCGGACGCGCGCATCTGGAGATCAGCAGCACGGAAAAAGTCCTCAGCCGCGCCTTCTCATGGAGTCCGTGGGGCATCGGCGCCGCCTTTCCCTCCGTGAGCCTCGACAACACCGACGCCACGCTCACGATGCGGCCGCATCGCGACGCGGATGGCATGGAAGTGCCGCGTGATGCGTGGGCCTTTGGCCGCTGGGAAAATGAAAAGCTCATTCCCGATGCCACGCATCTCCATGTGAGGTCCGGTTTGCGCCCCGGCTGGCTCTACGACCTCGTTTATACCGCGAAGGAGCCTCGCGTGACCGGTCTCGGCCTCACCGCGCTGCGGGATTGCGTGGCATTCTTTCGTCATGGTGATGCCAAGTTGAATCCGCTGGCTGGAAGCGTGCAGAAAGCCTGCGTCTTCGGCATCTCGCAGTCTGGTCGTGTGATTCATCACTTCCTCTATGAAGACCTGAACGGCGATGAACAGGGCCGCATCGTCTTCGACGGTGCCTTTATCCATGTCGCAGGCTCCGGCAAAGGCATGTTCAACCAGCGCTTCCGCATGAGCACGGAGTATGGCACGCAGCACGAGGGGCATCTCTCCGGAAGCGAGTTCTTCCCGCTCGCGCCGCTGCCGCAGACCGATCCCATCACCGGTGAATCGGGCGACTCGCTCGCCCGCTCGCGCAAAACCGGCCACACGCCGCGCATCCTCTTCACGCAAACCTCCACCGAATACTGGAGCCGCGCCGCATCACTGCTGCACACCGATGTGGAGGGCAAAACCGACCTCACCCTGCCCGACGACATCCGCGTGTATCTCATCGCCGGCGCACAACATCTCGGCAAGAGCGACGGCACACCCGGCATCTGCCAGCAGCCGCGCAACACGCTTGATGATCGCGGCCCCGTGCTGCGGGCGATGCTCATGCATCTCGTCAATTGGGTCAAAAATGGCCAAACACCGCCACCGAGCCGTCATCCGCGTCTCGAAGATCAAACGCTCGTGACTTTCGACACATGGAAATCGCAGTTTCCGAAGATTCCGGGCCACAAACTGCCCACGCATGCCTACCAGCCTCCGCGGCTCGATTTCGGCCCGCGTTTCCACCGCGAAGGCATCGCCGACATCATCCCGCCAAAGGCCGGCAAGCCCTTCCAGACACTCCTGCCCGCCGTGAACGCCGATGGCAATGAAACCAGCGGCATCGTGCTGCCCGAAGTCGCCGCGCCTCTCGGCACCTACACCGGCTGGAACCTCCGCTCCCCTCAAGTTGGTGCCGAAACGATGCTCTCGCCGCTCGACGGCATGTTCATACCCTTCGCCCAAACCAAGGCCGAGCGCCAAATGACCGGCGACCCGCGTCTCTCCCTCGAAGAACGCTATCCGACGCGTGCGGAGTATCTGGCGCGTCTCACCGAAGCCGCAAAGAAGCTCCAAGCGGAGGGTTTTCTGCTCGATGAGGATGTCACGAGGATCATCGACCGTGCGTCAGCAAAGTAGCCATCTCGCTCCGTCGAGATGAGCTGGCGGCCTGCTTTGTGTTGCGAGACTCGCGGGTCGTGGATGGCACCCGGGGGGGGGACTCATCCCACCGTGCAGATCTGCACGCCTTGTTTGAGTGATGCGAGTTTGTCGGGACGTTTGGGGATGAATTCCTGGCCGAGATAGCCGGTGTAACCGGTCTCCTGGATGGCCTTGATGATGGCGGGGTAGTTCAGCTCCTGCGTGTCGTCGATCTCGGCGCGGCCAGGGACGCCGCCGGTGTGGTAGTGGGCGAAGGATGCGTGATCGCGGCGGATGGTGGCGATGACGTCGCCCTCCATGATCTGCATGTGGTAGATGTCGTAGAGCATCTTGAAGCGCGGGGAGCTGAGTTTCTTCACCAAGGCCACGCCCCAGGCGCTGTGGTCGCACATGTAGTCGGGGTGGTTCACCTTGCTGTTGAGCAGCTCCATGACGAGCGTGACGCCGAGCTTTTCGCAGAGCGGAAGCAGGCGCTGAAGGCCCTTGGCGCAGTTTTCGAGACCCTGCTCATCGCTCATGCCGTCGCGATTGCCGCTGAAGCAGATGACTTGCTTGAATCCGACACCGGCGGATTCCTTCAGCAGCGGTTCGTAGGCCTGCACGAGCAGGTCGTGATGCTCGACGCGGTTGAAGCCTTTCGGGATGGGGCCGATCTTCACGCCGCCGGGACCTTCGATGGTGGGAAAGCTGACCATGGCGCAGTGCAGGCCGTGTTTTTTAACCGTGGCGAAATCCTTCGGGTCGAGCAGCTCGATGGATTCGAGGCCGATGTCCTTCGCGGCGGCGCACAGATCCTCCAGCGGGATGTCCTTGTAGCACCATTTGCAGACGGAGTGGCGCACCTTGCCACCCGCGGCCTTGTCAGCGGCTTCGAGCTGCGTTTGCAGCATCGCGGCGACGGCGCTGACGCTGAGGGTGCCGAACTGGCGGCGGGAAAGAGGTGTTGGATTCATGCGTGGAGACTACACGTCTGGCGCGCGTGATTCCAAGCGGAGAATCAGCGGAAGCGGCGCGCCGACGCCGGGTGTTGGTGCCCGAGACAGGACTCGAACCTGCACTTGTTGCCAAACCAGATCCTAAGTCTGGCGCGTCTGCCAATTCCGCCACTCGGGCGAGGGGCTGCTGCGCGTCCACGATTCCGTGCCAGCACGGCGGCTGCAAATGAATTATCGGGCGCGTAGCAGACGAGCGACGATCCAGCCGGTGAAGATCACCATGAGCAGCGGGGCGAGACCGATTTTGAGATTCGGGCCGATCCATGGCAGCCAGCCGCTGTTGTAGTTGGTGAGGGCGCTGAAGTATTTGAGACCGAAGACCCAGCCGCCGTGCAGGCCGATGCCGGCCCACAGCGCGCCGGTTTGCATGCGCACCTGCGCGAGCACCCAGCCGACGGCGAAGAGCGTGGCGAATTCGGCGAGGAGGAACTGCACGTCGCCAAAACCGGCGGCGATTTGCATGAGCACGAGGAAGCCGCTGTTCCAGGTGACGGCGGCATCGTCGATCTGCCAGCCTTCGGGCGGCTTGAGGAAGTGGACGAGTGCGAAAACGAATGTGCAGGCGATCAACGCGGAACGCGTGGACATGGTGCGCAGCAGCAGGCCAAGCAGCAGGCTGCGGAAAAAAAACTCCTCCACAATGCCGGCGCCGAGCGCGGCGGTGAGGGGCTCGCCGAATTTGAACCAGGGCGGGCGCGGATGGAGCTGATACGCGCCGAGCTTGAAAAAGATGAAACCGAGCGCGAGGAGCAGGCCGCTGGCGAGGAGAAAGCAGAGAACCCATTGCTGGATACCGTCACGAAATGGCCTCCATGCGGGCAGCAGAGAGCGGTCGAGCCGTACCCAGCGCAGAAAGGGCCAGATGAGCGCGATGGCGCAGACGAGCACGGCGCGGTTGAAGTAGCGTGTGAAGTGGGCGCGTTCGATTTCCTTCAACAGCCATTTTGCGGCTCCGACCTCCTGCCACGCGGGAGTGGAGAGCCAGCCGTGCGCGGCTTTGCCCAGATGAAAGAGCGGCACGGCCAGCAGGGCGCCGCCGAGCATGACGGCAAGGAGGTAGAGCAGGAGTTTCGGCAGGGCAGGGGAACTGCCGGGGCTGGCGGCTTGCATGGGGGCGATACTAGCGCATCCTGCGCACGCTCAATGACCAAAAACCAAATCCACGAATGGCACGAACGAATTGAGGACGGCCGCAAGCAGTACATCCGCGCGTATTGGAATTCGCGGGCGTGGGAGTTTCAGCTCGCGCATCCGGATGGTGAGAAGTGGATGCCGATGGAGCCGACGCAGGAACGCTGGCTGGAGCTGCGTGATCTGCTGTTCCGCAAGTATCAGCGCAAAAAGCTGCCGTGGAAGTATGTGGAGCACCTCGACAAGCAGTTGGAGAAGTTGGGGATCAAGCCGGATGATGCGACCGGTGAGAAATGACGGATTCCATCACCGCGCATTGGCGTGGGCCTTGATCTCCGCCGTGACGCCACCGCCGTAGGCCGCGCCGAAGCGCATGCCGACTTGAACGTCAGGGAAGCGGAAGCGGCGGCCGGCATGCCCGTCACAGGCGCGTGATGCGAGGCCGAGAAGGGCGGCAAGCAAGCACGCTCCGGCGAGCGCGATGACGAGCACGAGCGTAAGGCGTTTCTCGCCGCGTTGAATCCAGAGGGATTGCTTCAGGCTCACGCTTTCCATGACACGCAGGCGGTCGATCCAGTGACGTGTGGCGACGGCGAGACGCTCATCGAGGGTGAGTTTCGTGTCGGTGAGCATGCGCCTGACATCCTGCATGAGCTCGACGAGCTCGGCGGACGGATAGCGCTCCCAAAGCCCAGGCGCGAAGGACATGGCGCTGCTGTTGGTGGCACGGTCGTAGGCCATGAGCACGGCGGGGCGGTTCTTGCTCCACTCACTGCGGTTGGACTGCGCCTGCCGCCGCAAGGTGACGCCGCTGGCGGTGAAACTGGAGGCGGTGAGCCAGGCGTCGCATTTCAAATCTTCCCGGAAGAGTTTCAGTTCGCGGGCAAGCTGATGATGGGTCTCGGCAGTGAGCGCCCGTGTTTCATCCGCGATGCCATCCGCCGGCGGTGGCACGGCCAGGACCATCCCGCCTGCCGTGTGCAGCAGGAGCAGGCACAGTTTCTGGAAGGAGCCGGTGCGCATGGTCGGCGGGAATTTGCCGCAGGCTCCGTGCATGGGCAACCACCGCGATTCGGAGTCCTTAATAAATATAGGGCACACCCGGCTTTTGAATCTCCGGGAAGATCGCCTTTGGCTTCGCTTGTGAAATTTTTCACAAAATCGCCTTGCCGCTCTTGGAGCAGCGTAGATAGATAGCCTCCCACGCCAGAATCCCTGTTTTTCATGCCAACCGTCACCCGAGAATACGAGGCTCCGGACACCGCCGCCAAAGCGGCCCGCCACCTCGAGTCCGTGGAAGAGACGACCACGGACATCGTGGGTGAGAAGCTGGTACTGAACATGGGGCCCAGCCATCCGGCGACGCACGGCGTGCTGCGCCTCGTGCTGGAGCTGGACGGCGAGATCATCACCAAGGCCGACCCGGATGTCGGCTTTCTGCATCGTGGCGATGAAAAGATCGCCGAGAACATGCACTACAACCAGTTCGTGCCATACACGGACCGGCTGGACTATCTGGCTCCGCTGGCAAACAACGTGGCCTATGCGCTGGCGGTGGAAAAGCTGATGGGCTGGGAACTGCCCGACCGCGGCAAGGCCATCCGCGTGATCTGCTGCGAGCTGGCCCGCATCTCGGCGCACATGCTCGGAGTCGGGGTGTTTGCCATGGACGTGGGGGCGATGACCGTCTTCCTCTACACCTTCACGGAACGCGAGAAGATCTACAATTTGTGCGAGCAGCTCACGGGTGCGCGTTTCACGACGAGCTACACGCGTGTCGGCGGCCAGATTCGCGATTTACCGAACGGATTTGTCGGCGCGGTGAAGCAGTTCCTTGATGAGCTGGAGCCGGTGATCGACGAGATCGACAAGCTGTTGTCGCGGAACCGCATTTTCATCGACCGTACGCAGGACATCGGCGTGATCACGAAGGAGGAGGCCATCGCTTATGGCATCACGGGCCCGAATCTGCGCGGCTCAGGTGTCGAATTCGACGTGCGCAAGGCGCATCCTTACCTCGATTACGACAAGTATGAGTTCGACGTGCCCGTGGGCACGAAGGGTGATTGCTATGATCGTTACCTCGTTCGCATGGAAGAGATGCGACAGAGCGTGCGCATCCTGCGCCAGGTGTTCGCCACTCTGCCTTCGGGTCCGATCAACGTGGCCGATGCAAAAGGCCTGCTGCCGAAGAAGGAGAAGGTTTTGATGAAGATGGAGGAGTTGATCCATCACTTCATCATCGCCACCCAAGGCATCGACGCGCCTGCGGGCGAGGTTTATTTCTCCGCCGAGAATCCGAAAGGCGAGCTGGGCTTTTACATCAACAGCGCCGGCGGCGGCGTGCCGCACCGCCTGAAAATCCGCAGTCCCTCGTTCCTGAACCTCTGCATCCTGTCGAAGCTGCTGCCCGGACACATGGTCAGTGACATACCTGCCGTCCTTGGCAGCCTGGATTTCGTCATGGGCGAATGTGACCGCTGATCCACCCGCAACCTTTTCATCCGAGACACGCACGCATGGCCTTTGAAGTCCCAGCCGAGTTGGAAAAGCAGATGGATGAGGCCATCTCGCATTATCCGGTGTCGAAGCGCAGCGCCGTGCTGCCGTTGCTGCACCTGATGCAGCATCACTTCCGTTTCATCGGCGATGAAGCCGTGGCCTGGGTGGCGGCGAAGCTCGGGCTGGAGCCGATCCAGGTGCTGGAGGTCGTCACCTTTTACCCCGGCTTCCGCCAGACGGCCCCCGGCAGATACCACATCCGTGTCTGCCGCACGCTTTCCTGCGCGATGGCCGGCAGTCATGAACTGATGGACGCGCTGTGCAAGACGGCGAACATCGACCGCTCGCACTGCGATCATCATCACCCGGTCGCGGTGAGCCCTGACGGCAGATACAGCATCGAGTTCGCCGAATGTCTCGCGAGCTGCGGCTTCGGCCCCGTGTGCATGGTGGAGGACGACTTCCACGAGAAGGTCGATCCCAAGAAGGCGGCGGAGTTGCTGGGCAAATACACCTGAGCTTTCAGACCAGCAAAAAACGCGTCAATGAGAGGCATCGACGCGCTTCATGCGGAAGGGGCTGTGTCGCTCACTTCTGACGCCAGGAGGCAAGGTCATCCTTGGTGTAAGGCCGCTGGTCGAATCCCCAGCTGTAAATGGCGATCTCGGTGGGAAGGTTCTGCGGAGCGGGGCTGTTTGGATTGGCGGAAATCTTCGGGTCGGCATTCTTGAGGTCAGGATTTGGCACCTGCCTGTCGCCATTGGTGTCGAGCAGCACGCGGTAAGGCTGCCCCCAAAGATCGACCAGCTTGTAAGGCGGGGTGGCGTTGACCAGGCCAAATTTGCCATTCTTCGCCATGGGCAGGTCGATGAACTTGATGCTCTTGGGATTGAGATTCACCCCTCCGCCCGAACCGCCGCCGGAACCGCCGCCGCCGGAGCTGGGCGTGATCGCGGTCAAGGCCGTCACGATGCCGCTTTGCTCGTTTGTCTGCATCTCCGGCGCGTCCTGTCCGCCGGATGAGCTCAGCAGGGCGGGATCCACCGGGTACCGGTTGTACTCCACTTGATAAGCCCCGATGGCGATGCGGATGTCTTTGATCACGGTCTGCACCTGCAGCCTGCGCCCATCCTCCATGATTTTGTTTGCCTGGCTCATCACCAGACCCGCTAGAATGGCGATGATCACGATGACCACCAGCAGCTCGATGAGGGTGAAGCCCTGACGGGATCTCGTGTTGACGAAGGATTTGTTTTTCATGTTTTTGAGTTGTGTGTGGGGAGAGTCAGCGCCCGGCGCATCCATGAACCGGATGCCTCGTGCTTTTTCATGACGCGATTAAATCGCTTTTGAATCTGCGCGTCAATACCTGTCATCCACATGGTGCCATGCACGCGGCGCATGAACATGCGTCGCCGCGCCATCACGCTGCGGAGCCAAGGGACTTTTGATTGTCAACAAATGCTTGCATCATATCTTCAATCGCTATAAATCCGCGCCTCAATCCACCCCCAGAACACACATCAACCACGGTCCGCAACAGACGGACCGACACATCTATGGCCAAGAAAGCAATCGGCAGCGCAGACAAAAAGAAGTACGTTTATTCCTTCGGAGCAGGAAAAGCAGACGGTGACGGCTCCATGAAAGCGCTCCTCGGCGGCAAAGGCGCCAACCTCGCGGAGATGAGCCGCATCGGTCTTCCCGTGCCTCCCGGATTCACCATCAGCACGGAAGTCTGCACTTATTTCTACCAGAACAAGAAGACCTATCCGTCCGCCCTTCAGGCGCAGATGGAGACCGCGGTCAGGAGCATGGAAAAAATCATGGGCTACAAGTTCGGTGATGCCAAAGGTTTCCCGCTCCTCGTCGCCGTGCGTTCCGGCGCGCGTGACTCCATGCCCGGCATGATGGACACCATCTTGAATCTCGGCCTCAATGACCAGACGGTTCTCTCCCTCGTCGCCGCCACGAACAACGAGCGCTTCGCCTGGGACTGCTACCGCCGTTTCATCCAGATGTATGGCGACGTCGTTCTCGGCGTGCAGAAGCGTGAAGGTGAGGACCACGAGCCTTTCGAAGTCGTCATCGAAGAATTCAAGCACGAGACCTATCACAAGGACATCCTCGACAGCGACCTCACCGCCGCTGATCAGAAGGAGCTGGTGAAGCGCTTCAAGCAGCTCGTTAAAGAGCGCACCGGCAAGAGCTTCCCCGCCGATCCGTGGGACCAGCTTCGCGGTGCCGCAGGTGCCGTGTTCGGCTCCTGGATGAACGACCGCGCGATCGTTTACCGCCGCAAATACAACATCCCCGCCGAGTGGGGCACCGCGGTGAACGTGCAGGCGATGGTGTTCGGCAACACCGGGCCGACATCCGGCTCCGGCGTGGCCTTCACCCGCAATCCCGCCAACGGCGTGAATGAGTTCTACGGCGAGTTCCTCATCAACGCGCAGGGCGAGGACGTCGTCGCCGGTGTGCGCACGCCCGAGCCAGTGGCCCAGCTTGCGAAGGAGATGCCGAAGTCGTACGCCGAGCTGCTCAAGGTCCGGCAGACACTGGAAAAACACTTCAAAGATGTGCAGGACGTCGAGTTCACCATCCAGGAAGGCAAGCTGTTCATGTTGCAGACCCGCAACGGCAAACGCACCGCCGCTGCGGCGTTGAAGTTTTCCATCGACATGGTGAAGGAAAAGCTCATCGACTGGGAAACCGCCGTGCTGCGCAACCCCGCCGACCAGCTCGAGCAACTGCTCGCGCCGATTTTCGACCTCGCAGATGTCAAGAAGGCCAAGGCCATCGCCTCCGGTCTTCCCGCCGGCCCTGGCGCTGCTTCCGGCAAGATTTACCTCAATGCCGACCGCGCCGTCGTCGCCGAGCAAAAAGGCGAGAAAGTGCTCCTCGTCCGCAATGAGACCAGTCCCGAGGATCTTCGCGGCATGATCGCCGCGGAAGGCATCCTCACCGCTCGCGGCGGTGTTTCATCTCATGCGGCGCTTGTTGCCCGTCAGATGGGCAAGGTCTGCATCTGCGGTGCCGCCGCACTGGAGATCGACTATGACGCGAAGACCGTCACCGTCGCCGGCCAGACCTTCAATGAAGGCGACTATCTCTCCATCGACGGCACCAGCGGTGTGGTGTACGCAGGCCAGCTCAAGACCGCTCCTTCCGAAATCATCACCGGCATGCTCAACGGCGACAAAGCCGCGCAGGCCACTGAGAAATTCAAGAGCTTCCAGCAGCTCATGAGCTGGTGCTCCAAGGCCACCCGCCTCCAGGTCCGCACGAACGCCGACAATCCCGAGCAGACGCAGAACGCCATCGCGTTCGGCGCGCAGGGCATCGGCCTCACCCGCACGGAGCACATGTTCTTTGAGGGCGACCGCATCGACGCCGTGCGTGAGATGATCCTCGCCGACAACGTCGCCGATCGCAAGAAGGCGCTCGCCAAGCTGCTCCCATATCAGCGTGAGGACTTCACCGGCATCTTCGAATCCCTCAAAGGACTCCCTGCCACCATCCGTCTTCTCGACCCGCCGCTGCACGAATTCGTTCCTCACGACGAAAAAGCGCAGGCCGAGCTCGCGAAGAAGATGGGCGTGTCCGTCGAGAAAGTCGCTTCGCGTGTGCAAGCGCTTCACGAATTCAATCCGATGCTCGGCCATCGCGGCTGCCGTCTCGGCATCGCGTATCCTGAGATCACCGAGATGCAGGCGCGTGCGATCTTCGAAGCTGCGGCTGATGTCGCGAAGAAGAAGATCAAAGTGAAGCCGGAAGTGATGATCCCTCTCGTCGGCTTCAAAAAAGAACTCGACCTTCAAGTCGAAATCGTGCATAAAGTGGCGAAAGAAGTGATGAGCGAGAAAAAAGTGAAGCTCGATTATCTCGTCGGCACCATGATTGAGGTGCCGCGTGGAGCGCTCACGGCTGACGAAATCGCCGAGACGGCGCAGTTCTTCAGCTTCGGCACCAACGACCTCACGCAGACCGCGCTCGGCATCAGCCGTGACGACATGGGCAGCTTCCTCATGCCCTACACCGAGAACGAGATCTTCAAGAAGAACCCCTTTGCCACGCTGGATCAGACCGGTGTGGGTCAGCTCATCAAGATCGCCATCGAAAAAGGCCGCAAGACCAAGCCGGACATCAAGCTCGGCATCTGCGGCGAGCACGGCGGTGATCCTGACAGCGTCAAATTCTGCCATCGTGTGGGCCTCACTTATGTGAGCTGCAGTCCTTTCCGTGTTCCAGTCGCACGCCTTGCCGCCGCGCAGGCCGCGATCGAAGAGAAGCGCGCCGCCGACCAGGCGGTCGCAGGAAAAAATGTCCGTGGAGGCAAATCCGCCCCCTCGGCAAAACAAAACGCAACCAACAACAAACAGAGGACAAACACCATGGCTAAGAAAGCTGCAAAGAAAGCCGCCAAGAAGGCCCCCGCCAAGAAAGCCGCCAAGAAGGCCGCCAAGAAGAAGAAGTAACGCGTTGGCCTCCATGTGAGGTCAATGTGGCGGAGTAATCCGTCAACAGAAGCCCTGTGGGGAATCCTCCTCACAGGGCTTTCTTGTTTTGCCATGCCTCATGCGCCGTCGAGCGCCTGTTTATCCGCTGGATCAGCGCTTCACCTCGCCGTCATAAACCGATCCGGGCGGCGGCGCGGAAAGATAAATGCCTCCGGCGGACATCGCGTCATTCCGCACACTGTTAAGCTGGCCGCTGAGCTGCTCCCGCGCGCCGCTCAAACTGCCAAAGCCCGCCGATCCCGCCTGACCGGTCACCTGGCCGAAGTTTTGATTGGAGGGACGGTAAAAAGACTCGCCTCCGCTGGTTGAAGCATGCAGCGCCACGGGCGCATCCGGCGTGGGCACCCCGTCCGATTTGCGTTCTGACTCGGCCAGGAAATGCTTCTGCCAAGCGGCGTTGTTCACATCCTCCGAGACTTTGGCGTCCAGCCGCCGCTTGTGCTCCGCATAGGTAGCCTGATTGATCTTCCCGCTCGCCCGCTGTTTTTCCAATGCGTCATATTCCGGCTGTAATCGGGCGCGGATCACCCTCTCGTAAGCGCTCAACTCCGCCACGGTGGGGATGCTGTCCATCGTGGTCGAGGCGCAGGAAGCCAGCAGCGCGGAGAACAGCGCGGCGGTGAAAAAGCGGGGGACGGTCTTCATGGGGATGTAAATTATGACAACCGTCCCGTCATTTCAATTCAAAGCACGCCCGCCGCCAGGGACTATGCATGCCCGCATGAACCCTCCCTGAATCGGATGGCGGGACAAGTCCGAAGCTCGTATGATCAGCGGCCACCGGATCGTTCCGTCACCACCCGCCCCGCTCATGCCCCTCTATTCAGACATCGGTTCCCGTCTCGCCGGCCCCAGTGGCATCCAGGAACTCATGGATGACACGGGGAGCGCGCTCACCACGCATCCCGACATGCGCATGCTCGGCGGCGGCCAACCCGCTGCGATTCCGGCGGTGCAAAAACTCTGGCGTGAACGCATGCAGGTCATGCTCGATGACGGCAGCATCGACAAAACACTGCTGAATTACGACCCGCCCGGCGGCAATCCCGTCTTCCGCGAACACTTCGCCGCGTTTCTAAAACGTGAATGCGGCTGGAAGGTCACGGCGGAAAACGTCGCCGTCATGCCCAGCTCACAGAGCGCCTGCTTCCTGCTCTTCAATCTCCTCGCGGGCGACACGGCGGGCAAAAAACGCCGCATCCTCTTCCCATTGCTGCCCGACTACATCGGCTACGCCAATCAAGCGCTCAGCGAAGGCCAGTTCACCGCCTGTCTGCCGCGCATCGCCGAAACCGCGCCGCACGAGATCAAATACCACGTCGATTTCGACCGCCTGCGCATCACGCCTGACATCGCCGCGATGTGCGTCTCGTGCCCGACGAACCCCACCGGCAACGTCCTCGCACAAAACGAGTTCGACAGCCTCCACGCGCTCGCCGACACGCACGGCATCCCGCTCATCATCGACAACGCCTACGGCCATCCCTTCCCCGGTGTCATCCACAACGGCTTCCAACCGCAATGGCGTCCCGGCATGATCTTCAGCATCAGCATGAGCAAGGTCGGCCTCCCCGGCGCGCGCACCGCCATGATCGTCGCCGACGCCCCCATCGTGAAGGCGTTGTCGAACATGAACGCCATCGTTTCCCTCGCGAATGGCAACCTAGGCCAGGCGCTCCTGCTGCCGCTGCTCAAAGACGACACGCTCATCAAACTCGGCCCGCAGGTCATCCGCCCGTTCTACCGCGAGCGCTCCGACTTCGCCAAATCCGTGCTCGCCAGCGCGCTGGGAGACAAAGTCCCGTGGGCCTTGCATGCGCAGGAGGGCGCGTTCTTCCTCTGGCTCTGGGCCAACGGCCTGCCCATCACCGCGAAGGAACTCTACGACCGGCTCAAGGAGCGCAAAGTCCTCGTCATCCCCGGCCACTACTTCGCCTTCGGGCTCGAAAACGAATGGCGTCATCCGCATGAATGCCTGCGTCTCACCTACTCGCAGCCCCGGAACACCGTGCAGGAAGGACTGGAGATCATCGCCGATGAAATCATCCGCAGCTTCTGAGCCGTTCTCCGTCTTCATGGCCCGGGCGTTGTTCGATCCTGAACGCGGCTATTACACACGCCACATCCGCACCGTCGGCACACGCGGCGACTTCTCCACCTCCACCACGCTTTCGCCCTGCCTCGGGGGCGCTGCCGCGGCTTGGCTCAAATCGGAATCGCGAATTCAACCGCACGTCCGTCACGTCATTGAAGTCGGCGCAGGTGACGGATCGCTCATGCAGGTCGTGCGCCAATCGCTCGGCTGGTGGACACGTCGTCGCTTCACCTTCCACATCGTCGAAAGCTCGCCCGTGCTTCGGGAACAGCAGCAAAAGAACCTCGGCAACAAAGTGCGCTGGCACACCGACATCGAATCCGCGCTCGCCCACGCCCAAGGCCACGCCTTCATCTACCACAACGAGCTGCTCGACGCCTTCCCCGCCACGCTTGTGCAATGGAACGCGCAGGAACGCTGCTGGCAGGAAGTTTGGGTGCCGGAGTCGCTTCATCCGCTTCATCTTGATGCCGCGCACTTCAGCGCATTGCGTCACACCGCCTTTCCTGATCGCCAGCGTTGCGAACTGCATCCCAGCATTCGCGACTGGCTGCGAAACTGGACACCGCGGTGGAACAGCGGTGCCATGCTCACCATCGACTACGGTGAGGACTTCCCGCAGCTCTACCATCGTCGTCCGCACGGCACCCTGCGGGCCTATCTCCTGCATCAGCGGCTCACGGGAGTCGATGTCTATGCCAATCCCGGCCGCCAGGACATCACCGCCGACATCAACTTCACCGACTACCGCGTCTGGCTGTCTGAACTAGGCATCGAGCAAACATCGCGCGTCACTCTCGCCGAATTTCTCCGCCCGCAGGGCGCGCCAGCCCAGCTTCTCGATCCCGACGGTGCGGGAACCGCCTTCAAATGCCTCGTGCATCGCCGCACTGCCTGCGCATCTTGACACGCGCATGAATCCGATCACCGACCGCCCCGGCACGCTTGAAAAAGCGCTCAAGATCAATCTCGCCCATACCATCTACGGCACCTTTGCGGAAATCGGCGCCGGCCAGGAGATTGCGAACTGGTTCTTCCGCGCCGGCGGCGCGTCCGGCACCGTGGCGAAGACCATGTCCGCCTACGACATGATCATCAGCGACGAGATTTACGGCAAGGCCACACGCTACGTCTCCCGCCAGCGCATGTGCGCCATGCTGGAGCACGAGTATCCCATGCTCATCCAGCGGCTGAACGCAAAACGCGGCAGCACCACGACATTCTTCACACTCGCCGACACCGTGCGCGCGAAATCGTATCGTGACACGAACGAAGAATGCCACGGCTGGCTCGGCCTGCGGTTTCAAACCGATCCCGGCGGACCCTGCAATGACATCCAGCTCCATGCCCGTCTCTTTGACGACTCGAACGCGCGCCAGTCAGACGCGCTCGGCAGGCTCGGCGTCAACCTGCTCTACGCCGCCTTCCATCTGCGCGAGCACCTGACCACATTTCTTCAGAGCCTCATGGACGACCTCACACGCAAGCGCGTCGAGATCGACATGGTGGATTTCAGCGGCCCGGCGTTTACCTCGCCGGAGTTTCAGGACCGGCTCGTCGCGCTCCAGCTCGTGCGTCACGGCCTGGCGGACGCCGCCCTCTTCGGCGCGAACGGGGAAATCTGGCAGGCCTCCGATGCCTTCTATAAAAAACCCGTCTTCCTCAAGCGCGGCAGCTTTGATCCCATCACGAAGCTCAATCTCGACATGATCGAGCGCGGTCAGGCCGCGTTTCACGCCGACTTCGGAGATGAGGTGCGCGACAACCTCGAAATCCTCGAGATCACGATGCACAACCTCCTCGCCGGCGGCGCCGAAGTGCCGGACAGCGAATTCCTTGCGCGCGCCGATGTGCTGCAGGCGCTGGGCAAAAACGTGCTCATCTCAAAATATCCCGAGTTCCACCGCGTCAGCGCCTATCTCTCCCGCCACACGCAGTGCCCCGTCGGCATCGCGCTCGGCCTGCCGTTGTTCCAGGAGCTGTTCAACGAACGCTGGTGCGCCGACCTCGAAGGCGGCCTGCTCGAAGCCTTCGGCCGCCTCTTCAAGAACCAAGTGCGCGTCTATGTCTATCCCATGGGTGATCCGATGACCGGCAAAGTGCGGGGTGTGAATGACGCCAGTGTCACACCGGAGCAGCGAAATCTGCTGCGCTACCTCGTCGAAACCAAATGCGTACGCGCGCTCGATGAGCCGAACCGGGAGCTTCTCTTCCACACCAGCGCCGAAGTGCGCAACATGATCTTCACACGCGACCCCCAATGGCAGTCGTATGTGCCGGACATTGTACTCAAGCAGGGACCGTGGCGCGAGATCGCGCAGCCGGTGATGTGAATGGCTTCTTTCTTGACGGTGTGCGTGATTAGCGGTCAAGCTGACGGCATGGATGACGCACTCGCCGACGACCTCGATCTGATCACGATCACGCAGCTCCGGCAGATCGCGAATCAATCGCCGCAACCGTATCGCATCCATGTGCAGGTGGAATCGCGGTTGGAGAAGACGACGAGCTCTGGAAGCCCTTTCTACGAGGTGAAGCTCGTCGATGCGGGGGATTCAGTACTGTGGCGCGTGTTCGACAACAACCCACAGTTTCACGACGTAGCGCAGCTTTCGCGCAATGCGTTCGTCCAGATCGCCGGTCAGTGGACGGATGGCAAATACGGCCTGGAACCGCGCCAGACGCAGATGCGTGCCCTTTCCGACGATGAAACGACAACTTTGCTGCACGGCGATCCGGATCTCGCCGCACGGCAGAAGGCCGATCACGATGAGATCATCGCCTTCATTGCTTCGATCCGCGATCCGCGGCTCTCGAAGCTCTGCTCCATGTTCCTGGAGCGTCATGGCGAGCGGCTTCGCCGGACAGGCGCGGCGCGGAAGCACCATCACGCACGTCGTGGCGGCCTGGTGGAGCATGTGGCGCAGATGATGCGCTGTGCGGCGGCGGTGGCAGGTGTTTATCCGAACCTGAACCGCGATCTGATGATCGCGGGCGTACTGTTTCATGATTGCGGCAAGCTATGGGAGAACGTGTATGCCGAATCCGGCTTCACCATGCCTTATAACCTCACTGCGGAGATGCTGGGCCACATTCCTCTTGGTTTGGAGCTGGTGAATAAGCTGTGGCGGGAGATGATGGACACGCCTGCGGCGGCGGAGTGGTCGCAGCTCGAACCCGCATCAGAGACCGTGCGCCTGCATCTGCTGCATCTCATCGCCGCGCATCACGGCACGCATGAGTTCGGCTCCCCCGTGCTGCCAAAGACGCCGGAGGCGGTCGCGCTGCACCATGTCGATAACATCGACGCAAAGCTGGAGATGTTCCGTCGTGCGTATGAAACCGGCAAGGAGCTCGGGCCAGGCATCATCGAAAAATTCGTGCCGTGGCCGGTGAACATCGTCGCGCCGCTGCCGGCGGTGAATCTGACGCATTCCGAATGACTTCGCATGTTGTTCACGCTTCGGCGTGTCAGCGCGCCTCACGCTGAAGCGCGAACAACGTGCCGCTTGGGATCACGATGCGCGCAGCCTCGCCAGCGCCGCGCGCACCATGAGCGCCTCGCCGGCGTTTTCAGCGGTGAGGAGGCCGACCAGCGCGCCGCTGAGCGGGTCGATGACCGGCAGCGCGGGGCATCCGTCCGCGTTCAGCGCGTCGAGCGCCCGGGTGAGGTCCATTCCTGGCTGCGTGGCCTCCGGGCAGCGGCGCATGACATCTCTGACGGGATGTGCGGGGCCTTTTTCCGCGAGCGCGGAGATGAGGTCGCGCCGTGTGAGCATGCCCTGCATCCCTCCTTGCGCATCGAGCACCGGAAAGTCCTGCTGTGCACCGGCGAGCAGCAGTTCCACGCCATCGCGTAGCGTGGCATGCGGCGGCAACGCGCGGAAATCGGTGAGCATGGCGTCTTTCACACGCAGGTTCCGCGTGGCCTCCTGCTGGGTGACGGCGGCGGCCTCCTGTCCTGCAGCCATGAAGATGAAAAAGGCGATCAGCAGCAACATCGGATGGAAGGTGGATGTCAGCAGCATGATGATGGCCACCAGCATCGCGATGCCTTGCCCGATGGCGGCGGCGAGGCGCGTAGCCCTGCCGTAATCGAGGAACAGCGCCAGCAGCGCGCGCAGCACGCGCCCGCCGTCCATCGGGAAGGCCGGGATCAGGTTGAAGACCACCATGAAGACATTCCAGACCATGAGTTTCTGGAGGAAATGCCCGGGTTGCAGCAGATCGTAACCGGGATGGATTCTGGCGGTGACGCCCAGGCCCAGCCAGATGACCGCTGCGATGATCACATTCACCAGCGGCCCGCACACGGCCACGACGAACTCCTGCGAGGGCTTGCGCGGCATGCGCTCCAGCCGCGCAACACCGCCGATGGGCAGCAGCGTGATGTCCGGCGTTTTGATGCCATAGCCGCGCGCGGCCAGCACATGTCCGAACTCATGCAGCACGACGCAGGCGAACATCGCGACGATGAAGAGCATGGATTCCACCGCCGCAGCCACGCCTTCACCTCCCATCAGCTCCTGGCTGGCGACAAACAGCAGCAGCAGGAAGAAGGTGGCGTGGATGCGCACCTCGGTGCCGACGAAGGTGAAAATGCGAAACGACCATTTCATGACGACAGGATTACGTTTTGTGCTGCTTCGACGGGTCGAAGTAAATGCGCACCTCGACGTCCTTGATGCCGAGGATCTCCTGGGCGCGGCGCAGGGCGTTGCGCGTGGCGAGGTTCGGGTTCGTCGGGCTGGCGGGGAAGATGTTGTCCTTGCCGATGACTTCCACGAGACCGGAGTCGCGCAACACGCGGTAGAGGTCCTTCACCACACCGCTGATGATGAGGTCGCGCCCGTCCTTGCGCAGCGCGCGCACCAGATCCTCGATGGCCATGGCGCATGTGGCGTCGAGATGGCGGGCGTTTTTGAGCCGCAGGACAATGATGCGCAGATTCGGGTCGGCGGCGCAGGAGCGCAGGATCTGCGTGCGGAAAAGATCGGCGGACGCGAAGAACAGCTCGCCCTCGACATGCACGATGGAGATCGCCGGATGCTGGCGTCCGCCCTGTTTTGCCTCGGTGAGGTGGCCCTCCTCGTTGAATTCGTATTCGACGAGCGAGGGACGGCTCGCTTTGCGCAGATAGAGCACGATGGAGACACCGATGCCGACAAAAATGGCGACATGCAGCGGCAGCATGAGCGCGGCGAGCAACGTGACGACAAACACCAGCGCGTCCGAGCGCGTGGCATTGATGGAGATGAGGATGTGCCGTTTGTTGATAAGCGAGGCGGCCACGCACACCACCAGCGCGGCCAGCGCCGCGCGCGGGATGTAGGCCACCGCGCCGCCGAGAGTCAGCGCCCCGGCGAGGCAGAAAAAGCCGTTCCACATGCTGGCGACGCCCGTGCGCGCTCCCGAGGCGAAATTCAATGCGGAGCGCGTGAGCGAGCACGAGGCCGGCATGCCGCTGAGGTAGGAGCAGGCCAGGTTCGCCGCGCCGAGCGCCAGCATGTCCTGGTTCGGGTCCACGCGTAGATTGGAGCGGCTGGCGAGCGTCTTGGACATGGCGCTGTTCTCCAAGGTCGCGAGGAAGGCCAGCGCGAGAGCGAGTCCGAACAGCCGGCTGGCGTCCGCCAGTGCTCCACCGCTGACAAAATCAGGAAAAGGCGGAAGCAGATCCCCCCAGGCGAAGGTGGCGTTGCGGAACGTCGGCACATGCAGCCCGAACGCCGCCGGGATGAGCGCGAGCAGGGAGACCACGATGATCGTCGCCGCGAAAGCCGGCCAGCGCGGCAGCCAGCGTTTGATGCTGAAAAAACAGCCGAATGTCAGCACGGAAAAAGTGACACTGGGCCAGCCCGCGTGGCCCAGATGCGTGAGGATGCGATGGACATGGCCGGGAAGGGTGATGACCAGCCTGCCGCCCTCCTGCAACGCCTCCGCCGGAATGCCCAGGAGCACCGGGAGCTGGTTCACAAAGATGAGGATCGAGGCACCCGTCACATACGCCACCACCACCGTGCGGCTGATGAACTGAGTGAGATCCGCCACACGCAAAAAAGCACCCATGATGAGCAGCGCCGCCGTCATGAACACCAGCAGCGGCATCATGCCGAGGCGGTCCATCTGCGGATAAGCCGCGAAATAGGAGAACACCATGAACGCCGTCGCATTCGTCGGCCCGAAGATGGTGTGCCGTGAGGAGGACAACAGCGGCCCCACCAGCGCGGCGATGGCAGAGCAGGTGATGCCGTATTGCAGCGGCAGCCCGGCGATCAGCGCGTAGGCCATGCCCTGCGGGATATCGAGCAGCGCCACGCTGATGCCCGCACGCAGGTCCGAGGAAAAACCGCGCTTTCCGTAACCGAGCAGCGAGCGCTTCAGCGGAAAGGGATCCAACGCGCTCTCAGCCACGACGCTTTGCAATTGCGAACGGCCTTCGTGGACAAGGCCGCGCAGCCGCTGGAACCAGGATCGTAGGTGGGGAAGCAAGGCCATCTCCTCAGTGAAACGCTCCGCTCATGCTAGACGCGGACGTTTTGAGCACAACCCGATTGCTGCTGGACGTTCCTGCGCGCGCCGGACACACTCGCCGCATGTCCACAACCGATGACGACATGATTCCTGACGTGGTGGAGCACCCCGTCGGCCCGGAGCTCGACCTGCACACCTTCCGGCCGGACGAGATCAGCAGTCTCATTCCCGAATACCTCGCCGAATGCCGGAAGCGCGGCATTCGGCGCGTGCGCATCATCCACGGCAAAGGCAGCGGGACGTTGAGAACCGGTGTGCATCAGTTGCTCGCGAAACTGCCCGAGGTAAGCGAATTCATCTGGCCCGCCGATGAGACGAGCGGCTCGTGGGGAGCGACGTGGGTGATTTTGAAAGCTTGAACTGGCCTACAGCCCCCAGGCCGCACTCGTCCACACCTTCGGCTTCTTGTTCTCCAGCTTCTCCAAGTCGAGCGGCGTGCCGTTCTTCACCCCCAGCTTCTGACCGCGGATGTCGAGTGTCAGCGGACCTGCGAGGTCGGCCTTCTCCAGCCAGAAGCGCAGGCGAAGGTCGGAGGTGGTCTGCGCCTCGATGCTGGCGGGACGCTCGACGGGCAGGATGAAAGGCGGCACGTCTTTCCCGGCTGCATTGATGAGGCGCACGTCCGGCGGTTGCATGTGGAGCGGGCGCGGGCTGACATTCTTATAGCGAATTTCCAGATCGAGCCGGGCGTTGCCGAAATCACGCTCCAGCGTGCAACGGCGGAGCTGGAGCGGCACGTCTGCCTTCATTTCGGCAACGGGGCCGTCATCGACAGGAGTGTCAGATTGGAGAGACCACCACACAGCGATGCCGCCCGCGATGAGCAGCAGCCAGACCTCGAATCGTTTGAACATGTGCATGGGGGGAAGAACCGGGTTTTCCGGGGTTGTCAAACCGGGAAGTTGTCCTAGCATGGACGCCCCCCAGCCCCGGCGGGCCGCTTTGCAGCGCCGCCGCTCCCCACCCCCTCCTTTTCCCTTCATGAACATCAACGTCGAACACCAGCCCAACTGCCGCGCCGTCGCCCACGTCCGCGTTCCCGCCGACCAGGTCGGCAAGGAACGCGACGCGATCATCACCTACTTCGCCAGCATGGTGCGCCTTCCCGGTTATCGCCCCGGCAAGACGCCGAAGACCATCGTCGCCAAGCGCTACGAGAACGAAGTGAAGGACGAGCTGGAAAAGAAGCTCATCAGCGACGGTCTGCGCCAGGCCGTGAAGAGCGAAGGACTCGAACTGCTCAACGTCCTCGCCGTGAACGACAAGATGTATCACGACACCGACAAGAGCTTCAGCTTCACCATCGAGATGAGCCTCGCGCCGAAGTTTGAGCTGCCGGAATACACCGGCATCCCGGTCAAGCTGCCGCGCATCGAAGTCACCGACGCCGATGTCGATCACGACCTGCTCCATCTGCGTGAAAATCAGTCCACCTACGAAGATGTGGATCGCGCTGCGGCCATCGGCGATGTCGTCGTCCTCAGCACCGCCGGCAGCCTCGACGGCCAGCCGTTGGCCGAGGACGCGCCAGCGCATTTGAAAGAGATGAAGGAAAACTGGTTCCTGCTCGCCGAAGAGGACGATTTCCTCCCCGGTTTCTACGCCGGCCTCGTCGGCATCAGCAAGGACGAGGAGCGCACGCTGAACCTCACCATCGCCGACGACTTCAAATACGAAGCGCTGCGCGGCAAGACGCTCACGCTGGCCGCGAAATGCCACGGCGTGAAGAACAAGGCCGTGCCGGAACTCACCGAGGAATTCATCAAAAAGATCGGTGGCGAGGAAATGACGCTCGAAACGCTGCGTGACGAGGTGCGCGACGCCATCCGCCGCCGCAAGGAGCAGGCCCGCGACGCCGCGAAGGCCAACCAGGTCATCGCCCACCTGTTTGAGAAGGTCGAGTTCGAGCTGCCGCAGGAAGTCGTGAACCGCGAGGCCCAGCGCCGCACCAACGAGATCGCCCAGCGCGCCATGCAGCAGGGCATCAGCGAGGACGAACTGGTGAAACAGCAGGATGAGATTCTCAACAGCGCCACCAACCAGGCGCGTCAGAACGTCAAAGTGAGCTTCATCCTCGAACAAATCGCGAAGAAGGAAGCCCTCGAAGTTCCCGGCCAGAAAGTCGCCATGGCCCTCGCCCAGATCGCCGAGCGCCAGAGGATGCCCGCGAAGAAATTCATGGCCGAGGCGCAGAAGAACGGCCTCATCGACAACGTGCGCGGCGACCTGCTGCTGCAGGAGGCCATGGAATTCCTCAAGGACAAGGCCGTCGTCGAAGAAACCGAGCCCGAGGCCGAGAAGTGCGACGTCCACGGACACTGATGCAGCTTCGTCGCGTCAAGCAGCCGTAAACATCCCGTCACTTCGACAACGCCTTCGCCGCGGCTTTTTGAAATGCCTCGCGCACCGGACTCGCGTCGCTGTTCGGGAAGTTCGCGCGCTGGACCATCAGCACATAAATGACACCCTTCTTCGGATCGATCCACGCCTGCGTGCCCCATGCGCCGCCGTGGCCGAAGGTGCCGGGTGAAAGCATTTCCGCGAGACCCGGATGCGGCTCCTTCAACACACAGGTGCCGATGCCCCAGCCGTAGTTCGTGCCGTGACTGCCAAACTCCTGCTTCTGAAAGAAGCCGCAGGACAGGTCGCCGGTATGCACGGATGAGAGAGTCCGTACCGCCTCAGGGCTGAGGATGCGGCTGCCGTCGAGCGTGCCGCCATTGAGCAGCATCCGGCAGAAGCGCGTGTAATCCTTCGTACAGGAATACAGGCCGCCGTTGCCCAGCGGCGGACGGCCGCGTTTATCGAGGTCGCCACGCGGCGGCACGGCTTCGAGCCTGCCGGACTCCCTGTTCTTCGCATAGCCGGTGGCGAGCCGCGCCCGCTGCGCATCGGCGGGGTAAAACGTCGTGTTCGTCATGCCAAGCGGATCAAAAAGGCGCTTCTGTAAAAATTCGTCAAAGGCCATGCCGCTGACCACCTCGACGATGCGCGCCGCCGCGTTGATGCCGGACTGGCAGTATTTCCATTGCGAGCCCGGTTCGAATTGCATCGGTGCCGCGAGCCAGACGGGCACGAGATCGGCCAGTGTGCGGGCCTGCTGGGCCTTCGGCCCGCTCGCTTCGCCGAGGCCCGAGGTGTGCGTGAGGATTTGCGTGATCGTGAGATTTGCCGGCTTGCCCGAAGGCGTCTTCAGCGCGGCGAACTCAGGAAGGTATCTCGCCACCGAATCCGCGATGTTCAGTTTTCCCTCGTCCTGCAGCATCATCACCGCCGTGCCGGTGATCGGTTTTGTCATCGACGCGATCCAGCCCATCGTGTCCACGGTCATGGGCTTCCGCTGTTCGACATCCGCCATGCCGTTTGCTTCGAGATGCAGCACGCCGACCTTGTCCGCCACCATCGTGACCACACCTGCGACCTCGTTTTGGGAGATCATCGCCTGCATCGCCTCGCCAATGCCCGGCAGTTTCGGAGCGTCCGCAAAGACGAACGGCGCAAAGACCATGAAAAAGATGGGAACACGCATTGCAGTGAGTGATGTTCAGAACGGGCCGTTGAAACGGTTGTTTCCAACAAGAACGGCCCGCAAACGCCCACGCAATGGCTCTGAGCATGCCTGCGAAAATGGGGAACGGGGTCGGTGATTGCGTTCATCAGTTGTCAGGTTGAGGGTTCCAAGACCCCCTGAAACCGCAGATCACCTGGCAGCCGATGAATCCATTCGTACCGAAACCTGAAGCACAAGCAGCCACTCGAACGCGGCAGTGCGTCCCGGAAAGGTCCACCTGTCATCCACGATGTTTTTCGACGTCATGGCCTGGCCTCGTTGCTGTTTTGCTCCTGTGGATCTTCGGTGGTGTTGTTGACGCCGCTCCGCTTCGTGCGCATGAGCGTTGGATCTGGACGGAGCTGATCGGTTTTGACAATCAGCAGCCTGATCTGGGTGTGGCGCAGTATCTCGACACGGCGGGTTTTGTGCCGACGGCCGCGTGCCTGCTCATCGGCTCGCCGGATTTCGTGCTGTCGCATCCAGGGATCGAGACGGAGCGTGAACTGGCGCCGGAATACTGCTCGCGCGACGGTCACGAGTTCAACCAGGAACGGAAACGTCAGGTGTGGACGAATCATCAACTGCGTTCCCTGGTTCGGGGGCTGCATGGACGCGGAGTCCAGGTGTATCTGAGCCTGTTCGCCACCTACACGCGCGACAAGTCGCATCGCGAATGGATCAGCGATCACCGCGAGGTGCTGCATGTGCGGAAGAGCAGCGGCTTTGCCTGGGCGCTGAACTGCCTGTCCCGATTGAACGATGGCTCCTACTTCGAGGATTTCTTCGCGCGGCAGATGGTGAAGACGCTGCGTGATTTTGAGTTCGACGGCTGGCACGGCGCGGACGGCTGGGGTCCGCTGTCGGGTCCGTTGCACGAGGTCTCTTTCTCCGATGACATGATCGATCAATTCAGCAGCGCCCTCGGAGCGCGGTTGCCGGAGGTGGTCACGCGGCGCTGTGTTTTCGATGTGGCGAAACTGACGGCGCGGGCGGACTGGATTTTGAAACACCGGCGGGCGGAGTGGAGCGAGTTTTATGCCGGGCGCTGGGCGCGCTTTTGGAAAACGATGGTCACGGCGCTGCATGGCGCGGAGAAGAAAGCGGTGGTGAACTCAGCCTGGGGACGCGCGCCTTTCGAGTCGCTGTATCGCTACGGCATCGACTACCAGCGCATCGCTGCCACGGGTGTGGATGGCATCATCGTGGAGACGGTGGCCGCCGGCCTGGCGATGGACCCGCGCCTCGCGAACGAGGACAGGCATGACGATTTCCTCTCCATGCTGCTGTTGCTGCGCGCCTGCGTGCCGGACACGCGCCTCATCTTCCTGCACAACGTGCATGACGTGGTGGAGCAGTGGGATGCCATCCGGCATATTCCCACCGTGCTCGAACGCGAGATCTACTCGCTGGCGAATGTCTTCCACACCAAGCCCGACGGCACGCTGCGACCCAGCGCGGATGGCTTTCTCGCCTGCCTCGGTGACGGCCTGAAACGCGACGAATGGCGCTGGCTGGAGGAACGCTGGGCGCTGGCGTTCTCCCCACTCCCGCAGCGCGCTCTCGGCGCCACGGTCGTGTGGTCGGACGCGGCCTTTCGCGCCCAGATGGCCGACTACACCAAGACACGCGCCTGGGACACGCATCGCCTGCTCGCCCACCTCATGGCAGCGGGCGCCACCGTGCAGTCCACCGTCGATGTGAGCGCGGTGGGGAAAGCGCGCGGCGCGCTGCTCGTGCCCAACGCCCACCTCTTGCCGGCGGATGAACTCGCCGCAGTGATGGAGTATCGGGGCGGCCCCATCATGCTAATCGGCAGGAAGACCGGCATGCTGCCAAAGGCGAACGTGGAGTTCTGCGATGTCCATTCACCGGATGTATTGTGGTGCGGCGTGTATGGCACGAAACCCGCCTCGCCCCCGAAGATCGCGCAAGACGATGCAGAGCCGTCGCCGGGCGATGTGATGAGCCTCGCCGACCCGCGCGGCTACTGGGATCACCTGCCGTATCGCAAAGTTTCCACCGGTTTCATCAAGGCATGCGCGCAGGCGCTTCAGTCCATCTCAACCACGATCACGGTCGATTCCGGCGGCGATTCCGTGGCGCTCATGCCAGTGCAGGTTTCGGACGGCCGCATCCGCCTCGCCATCAAGAACCGCACGGCCAGCTATGCGCGCCCGCAGATCGACATGCACCAGCCAATTCAGTCCGTGGAGGTGCGCAGCAGCTTCCCTTCCGTGGCCATCCGTCCCGATGACTCGAAGTTCAGCCTCCGCGTGCCCGGTCGTGGCATCACCGTCGTGGATGTGGTGACGAAGTGACAGCGCTTGGAAGCACGCACAGCAAACGCATTCCTTCCGCGTGAGACGGCGGCGCTCCGGGCTTCAGCCTCTTCACACCATCCGCTGGATGTCCTCGATGCCGAGACCGGCAAAGCCGAGGGCTTCGATGCTGCGGGCGCTTTCACGGCGGTAATCGCGCTGCATCACCACGGAAATGATTTCGATGAGCGCGTCCGTCACCGGCACGGGGATTGCGGCGGCACGGGCCAACGATGAGGCGAAGACCAGCCCGTAGCCGACATCCTCGTGAAAATAGCGGTGATCCAGCGTGCCCTGGGCGCGGATGCCCGTAAAACCCGGCGCACCGGTGTAGCCGACGTGATAATCCGCCTGCGTCATGTAGCCCTGCTGCACGCCGAGCATGGGATCGCTGAGGATTTCCAGCCCGAGCGCGGCCCCGAGGGCGATGCGCTCGCGATCCACGCCTTCCATGAGTCGCCCGACCGCAGGCGTGACGCCTTGTTCGTAAAAAAGGAAATCGCCGCCGGTGCGCTCGATCAGCGCCGCGTTCAGCAGCGTGACGGCGGGATGGATCACGGGGTTGCCATTTTGCAGCGCGGTCTGGAGCACGTTCCTGGCCGCCGTGATCATCGGATAAACGGGCTGCACCTGCGCGAGCACCCGGCGGGTCTCCGAGGAAGGCAGCGTGGCGAGGAAGACACCGCCGCGCAGGCGCAGGAAGACGCGGATGCGCCCCGGCGCGGTGCTGCGCACGGCGTAGGGCAGCGTGGAGGTCTCGCTGACGAGGACGCCGCCGCTGCCGCGCTCTCCGGCGATGGCGCGCTGGAAGATGATGGCTCCGCCGCACGATCCAGGGCAGACGATCACGCTTTGTCCGGCTTTGAGAAACGGGCGGCATGCCTCTCCGAACGGCTGCGTGCTGTAGGCGGGGCCGACGATGAAAACAAGCTCAGCGTCGCGCAGCGCGGCCTCCAGATCATACCCCGCGCTGGCGATGGGCGCGAAGCCCTCCAGATCTCCCTCCGCATGGATGCCGCCCTGCGCGGCCACGGCGGAGACGGCGGCGCCGAACTGCGGAAAGTCGAAGAGCCGCACCGTGTGGCCGGCGGCGGCGCATTCGAATGCCACGGCGAGACCCCCATTGCCAGAACCGAGAACAGCGATCGTCATAGGCTGAGAAAGATGTGAAGGATGAAAGCGATGGCTCCGACCACGAGCGCGTAGGTCATTTGTGTTTTCACATGGTCCATGTGGTCGCTGCCCGCGCCGAAGGAGGCCAGCATCGTCGTATCCGAGAGCGGGGAGCAGTGGTCGCCGAAGCATCCGCCGCTGGCCACCGCGCCGATGGTCGCCAGCACTGCGGGCGTGATATCGCCGCCGCTGAACTGATAGGCCAGCGGCAGCGCCACCGGAAACAAGATGGCGTAGGTGCCCCACGAAGTGCCCGTGGCGAAGGAAATCACGCTGGCGAGGACAAACACCGCCGCCGGCAGCCATGCCGCCGAAAGCCAGCCCCGCGTCGCCTCCACGATGTAGGCCGCGGTGCCCAGCTCCTTCGTCACCGTGCTGATGGAATAGGCCAGCGCCACGAGGATCACCGCCGGCACGATGCCCTTCACCCCCTGCATGGCGATGGTGACGATCTCCCTCAACGCCACGCCCTGCGCACGCAGCGACAACGCCTGCACCAGCACCGCCGCCATGAAACCCTCCAGCACCATCGTCCTGCCCGTGAGAATGAAACTCCCCAGCGCGATGCCCACCGTCAGCGCGATGGGCAGGAAAAAGTTCAGCCACAGGTTCGGACTGTGGATGTGGTCCACCGTGCGCAGCTCCGCCAGTTCCGTGGCCATCACCGGCCGCGCACCGTCCGCCAGCAGCTTCCCCTCCTCGCGCGCCCTTCTCTCCGCGCGGCCCATGGAGCCGAAATCAGGCACGATTCCCCGGGCTACCAGCAGCACCATCAGCACCGTGCCCACCGCGTAGAAATTCAGCGGGATGGATTTCATGAAAAGCGCCATGCCCGACGCATTGTCGTTCACCGGCCCATGCCCCACCAGCAGCCCGGAGACAAACACGCCCCAACTGCTCAGCGGCACGAGGATGCACACCGGCCCGGCCATGGAGTCGCAGAGATAGGCCAGCTTCTCCCGCGAGACGCGAGCCCTGTCCGCCAGCGGTCGCAAAATCTGTCCCGTGAGCAGCGGTGAAAAGTAATCGCTGAAGAAAATGAGCGCGCTCATGCACCAGCCCATCGTCTGCACCTGCCGGCCCGTGCGCACGCGCTTCTGCGCAAGCTCCGCGAAATGCTGCGTCGCGCCCGAGGCCATGAAAAACGCAATCAACATCCCGATGCACACCTCGATGAGCAGCACCCAGATGAAATCCGGCGTCGCCAGCGACCGCGTCAGCAGCCCCGGCAGCCCGCTGATGCCCGCCCCCGCCACATACAGCCCCGCCACGCACGCCAGCAGCAGCGCCACCGTGGCATCCCGCAGCAGGAAGGCCAGCACCACCGCCACCACGGGAGGCGCGATGGACCAGACGGTCGGAGGCAGGCTGTGCGGCATCGAAAAAGAGCGAGAGTTGGCGAAGCGGTAAACTTTTCAAGGCGGAATAACTCCGGCTTCCGAAGTTCCCGACGTAGCACGGTTTTTCCAACCCGTGAAGCTAGGACTCGCACTACCGCCCCAGTGCCCACGCGATGGCGTTGAGCAGCAGTTTACGGAAGGCGGGCTGTTTGAAGTCGTCGGGGTGGCCGAGCGAGGTGTAGAAGATTTTTGCCTGCTGCGGGCCGAAGCGATGTGTCCAGGCCACCGGCTCGGCAGGTTGATCGGGGATGGTGCCAATGAGCAAAGGCGTGGCGGTTTGGGCGAGCGGCGCGTTCTTATACAGCGTGCCGTTGCCGATGAGTTCGCCGAGGGTGATGCCTTTCAAGATGGGATGTGACTCCGCGCCTGCGGCCACGGTGCAGATCGTTTTGTCCTCGCCGCGATGGTGGTCATGGTAGTTGCCGCCGAGCACTTCGGGATCGAATTCCTGCCAGTTGGCGTGCTTGTCATCGACGAGCTTGTCCTTGGGCCGCAGGGCGAAGGCGTGGCTGGCGGTGCGGATGCCGATGAGCGGTTTGCCTGCGGCGAGATGAGCGCGCACGGCATCGAGCTGCTCCTTCAATGGTGTGCGGCGGCGCACGCTGACGAGCAGCAGGTCGGCGTCTTTGAGCGCGGCGACAAGGCCTGGGAAATTGTTTTTGTCCGCCGCGTCGGCCTGAATGATGGTGACCTTGTGCCCGATCGGATCGACATCGCTTTTCGCGAAGGCGGGCAGCGTCTCCCAGGTGAAATACTCCTCCTCGCCGATCATGAAGACGAGATTCGCCGCCTGCGCGGGCAGCGCCAGCATGATGAAAGCGAGGACGAGGCGGCGAAGCGGGCGCATGGCGGTCATTTCAATGACTTGATGTAAAGCACGAGGGATTCGATCTGTGAGTCCGTGAGCACACCGGCATAGCTGGGCATGGCGTATTCGCTTTTCGCGAAGTCGGCGTGCCGTTTGGCGGCGGGCTGGAGGATGGATTCGCGGATATAGGCGTCATCGACGACGACGCTGCCTTTTTTCCGCTTCTCGTCGAGGTAATCGCGCTTCGCGCCGAAGAGCTTGTTCCACTTCGGACCGATCTTGAAGAGGTCCTGATCCTTCACGCTGTGGCAGGCCACGCAGCCGAGCATCTGCGAGAGGCGAAGTCCTTCCTCGATGGAAACAGGGCCCGCGACCTGCGCGGCGGCGGCGCGTGGGGTGAGATCGACGCGGATGTCGCCAAAGCCTTCCTTCTTCGCGTCAAAGGCGGGCAGTTCATACGGCGTGGTGTAGGCGTTCTGAGCCATGGCGGTGCCGTCCGCGCTGGCGATGGACCAGCCGATGCGGAGCTGCATCACCGGCTTCATGCCGGGCACGCCGATGAAGACGCCCTTGCCATCGCTGCTGAGATAGGCGCTGCTCGGCGTGAGCCAGTCGATGCCGGTGCTGCCATCGGCCTTGTATTGCGCGGAGCCGTAGGTGTGGGCGCGTTTGTAGCTCCAGGTGCCGAGTGAGTAGCTGGCGGGATCGATGGCTTTTTTTGGATCGAGAGCCACGTCGAAGCGCAGCAGCACGCCTTTGTCCATCGGCACGATCTCGCGCGGCAGCAAGCTTGGCGAACCGGTATAACGCACGCGGCAGAGTCCGGCGAGGGTGTCGAGCGTGTTGCCCCAGCCGATAACCTGGAAGCCGGCGAGGTAGAGCTGGCCGTCCGCAGGATTCACGCTGCCATTGAGCGGCGGAAAATCGAACTCGTCGGTGATGCTGACGACGGCGGCCTGCGGGCGTTTGCCGCGTTCGTTCCAAAGGATGCTGAGCAGCTCGGGCTTGTTGAAGCAAATCTGCACCATCGTGTCATTGAGCGGTCCCATTTTCGCATCGAAGAGCCACACCTGCGACATGGCGGAGGAGTTCACCGCGTGCGGCATCCACGTCACCGGATCGGCGATGGGCGCGGGGTATTTCTCCACCGGCAGCTTGTCGCTGAGGAAGCCGTAGAACTGATGGTCGCGCACGATGTGCAGCGGCGTGCTGGGGATGTATTGCCCTTCCTGGTCGCTGGAGGTGACGAGCCCGGTGCGCAGGTTCACGCCGATACTTGGCTGGCGAAATCCGTAGCCGAGTACAGTTGCTTTTTTTCCGTCGGCGGAGATGCGCAGCACGCTGCCGTTGTGCTTGCCGATGGTGGTGGCCTCCTGCCCGCCCTTGGCGATGACGAACTCGCCGCCGGGCGCGAGCCGCAGCGTGCTGGGGAACTCGCGCATGTCCGCCGTCTGCGCGAAGCAGTTGCTGAAAAGCTCATGCACATCGGCCTCACCGTCGGCGTTCGTGTCGCGCAGCTTCCAGATGCCATTGCGGTCGAAGACGAATATTTGTTCGTCGCGGATGGCGCAGGTCATCGGCTCGTGCAGGCCGGAGGCGAAGCGTTTCCACGTCACCGGGCCGCTCGCGGTATCGAGGGCGCGGATCAGCCACACATCGCCATCCAGCGTGACGCCGACGCCGATGCCGTCCTGCATAAATTGGATGTCGCTGATGCGCACGGCCCGCTTCCACGGATTGTCATTCGGCAGGTCGATGTGGTCGATCACATACGCATCCTTGCTCGTGGATGGTTTGATCTTCGACACCGCCTGCTGCGGCCAGCGCACCGCAGCGGCTTCGGTGGAGATTTCGCGTGGCTGGATCGCCGGTGCGGCGTGTTCATCGCAGAAGGTGATGCAAAACGACGCCGTCTTTTCATGCGCGGGCACTTTCGCGATCCACAACTCGTCATCGTCCAGCAGCTCCGCGCCGCCCGTCACCGTCACGCCCGCCTCGATCTCCTGCGAGGGGCCATTCATCTTCGCGCCGAGCACGAGCAGCAGCGGCCGCTTCGCGGCACTCACGCTGATGTGACGCTCCACCACGGGCCTGCCGTCATGCTCGCTGGCCTGCCACCATTCGCGGACATCGGCGCCGCTCGCGTTGTATTCGAGCACGACGCCGTTTTTCACCAGACGCACGGCATTGAAACGCCCGATTTCCTCCGGCACCGGGCCGCGTCCGACCTCCTCGGCGCTCGGCGCAGGCTCGCGCGGGTCTTTCATCGACACCTTTTCACTGCTCTGCCAGCCGGGGAAGAGTCCGTTGCCGAGCCAGAGCTTGCCATCGAACTGCGGCGCGGGGAACTGGCCGCCGGGCGTCTTGCGCCCCGCGTCGAGATACGATCCCGGCGCGAGCGCATTGGCCGTGACGCCTTTGCCGCGCCAGATGGCGGACACGCGCAGCAGATCGGGGTCGAAGCAGGCCCAACAATCATGGTCGAGCTTCAGGATGATGCCGCGCGGCGAGAGATTGTGCTCGCCCACGCCTTCGCGTCGCGCATCGAGAATGGAGGAGAAGAAAGGAAAGCCCGGCTCCACCCATGCGGCCCACGGCTGCGGCGGATAGACGGGTTTCTTCGCCGGATTCGCCGCGAAAACCGCGAGCGGGGCGAGGAGGAAAGGCAGGATGCGTTTCATGTCAGCGGGAGGTTCAGGAGATCAGGCGGCGGACTTTCATCCAGTTCAGATAAGTGATGGCGCAGGCGTCCAGGTTTTCGAGCGAGCCGCCGCCGCGCAGGGGCGAGCACATTTCAAAGGTGGCGATGCCGTCGAAGCCGCCCTCTTTGAGGCCATTGAAGAAGGCGGCGTAATCGATGAACCCGGTGCCAAAGGGCACCGCGCGCACCCAATCCACCGGCTGGCGCGCGTAGTTCACCAGCTCGGGCCGGTAGCGATGACGCGGCACCTTGATGTAGTCGGCATTCGTCGTGATGACCGTGTGCGGCGCGGCCTTCTTCGCCGATTCATAGACATCCTCGCCACGCAACGCGGGCGACCACGCATCGAAGCCGAGTTTGCAATTCGCACGGTCGATGTCGGCGAGCATTTCGAGCAATGCGTCGGTGTGCAGACCGACATCGTGATGATTCTGGATCGCGATGGTCACGCCATGCGCCGCCGTACGGTCGCACATCTCGCGGACGGCGGAGACGCAACGGTTCCACTGCGTCTGCGGATCCTGGCCCTCGATCTCATACGCGCCGAAGATGCGGATGATCTTCGTGCCGAGCTGCGCCGCGACGCGGGCCAACGACTCCACATAAGCAATCTGAAACTCGATCTGCGGCACCTCACAGCCCACGCCCACCGGCTGCGCGAGGTTTGTGTAAGCACCGAGCACATCGCAGCGGAGCTTCGTGGCGGCCAGCGCGGCCTTCAGCGGCTCGATTTGCTCCGCCGCATCGAGCGGCGAGAGATGCGGCCGCTTGCCCGCGATCATCACGGATTCAAAACCGAGCTTCGCGGCATGAGGAATGAAATCCGCCAGCTTCAGGGCCGACTGGCCCCAGAAACCGGCGTAGCTGATGGAGAATAGGCAGGGTGTCATGGCTGTGGGAGCGGATCAGAATACGAAGGCACAAGCATGGAACTCATCCCAACTTCGTCCAAAGAAATGCCACTTTTTGGGCGTTCGGCCTTTCCTGATGAAAAACCTCCGCGTCGCGCTTCTCGTCGAAACCTCCCGTGAATACGGGCGCGGACTGCTGCGCGGCATCATCCGCTACCAGCGCAAGCATGGCCCCTGGTCCATCACCTTTCAGCCGCATGGTCTCGGCGAGCCACCACCCGCCTGGCTGCGCACCTGGAAAGGGGATGGCATCATCGCCCGCATCAACGACAGCACCACGGCCCAAGCACTGATGCGACTCAGGTTGCCATTGATTGATCTGCGAACCTCGGTGCCAGGGTTGAACCTGCCCACCGTTGGCATCGAGAACCGCCTCGTCGTGCGCATGGCCGTGGATCACTTTATGGAGCGCGGTTTCCGTCATTTCGCCTTCTGCGGCACGCCGTATGGACAGCATGTGTATCAGGACGAACGCTCCGACCGCTTTCGTGCGGAATTGAAAGCGCGTGGCTTTAAGTGTGATGTTTACCAGCACCTGAAGACAAAACGCGGCGCCGAACAAGAGTTGAAACACCTCACCCAATGGCTGGCAAAACTGCCGCGCCCCTGCGCGCTGATGACCTGCCATGATGATCGCGGCCAGCAGGTGCTCGACGCCTGCCTGCGGGCCGGGTTTGCCGTGCCGGACGAAATCGCCGTGCTCGGCGTGGATAACGACGAGTTCCTCTGCCACCTCACCACGCCGCCGATGAGCAGCATTGACGTGGACTCCGTGCAGATCGGCCATGAGGCCGCCGCGCTGCTCGACCAGCTCATGCACGGGAAAAAGCCGCCGCGTCAGCCGCGCTACTTCCCGCCGCGCCGCATCATCGAGCGCCAGTCCACCAGCATCATCGCCGTGGAGGATCACCACGTCGCCAGCACCGCACGGCGCATCCGCGATGGCGCCTGCACCGCGCAGAGCGTGGACGAAGTGCTGCGCGGCGTGCCACTGAGCCGCAGCGCCGCCTACCGCCGCTTCCGCCAGCAGCTCGGCCGCTCACCGAAGCAGGAGCAGATGCGCCTGCGCATCACCCGCGCCCGCGAATTGCTGGAGGACACCGACCTGAGCATCGCCGAGATCGCCCGCCGCGTCGGCTACGTCGAGGCGAAATATTTCATCCACGTCTTCAAACACCAGACCGGCGCCACGCCGCTGAAGTATCGCAAGGAGAAGCAGGGGAGGTGAGGCTCAGGTTTTCTGCGCCGCCGCTTCCGGCTCCAGCCGGATGATCATGGCTTCTCCGGGCTGCTGGTGCAGGAGGCGGAGGCGGCGAGCCTTCTGCGCCTTGCGCACCGCGCCCGGCTGTGCCAAGCACATGACGCATGACATTTCTCGACAAGCTGAATCAACGCATCGCCAAGACCGGGTCGAATCTGTGCGTGGGACTCGATGTGCGGGCGGAGAACGCCGAAGAAGCGACGAAGCGGTGGATTCTCGATGTGATCGAGCAGACGGCGCCGTTCGCGGCGGCGTTCAAGCCGAACTCGGCCTACTTCGAGGCGCTGGGCTGGCGCGGGGTGAGGATGCTGGAGGAGATTTTGCGGGAGATTCCAAAGGAGATTCCAATCGTGCTGGATGTGAAGCGCGGGGACATCGGCGAGACGCAAGGTTATTACGCGAAGGCCTGTTTTGACGTGATGAACGTGGATGCAGTGACGCTGAACGCTTACATGGGCCGCGACACGTTGGAGCCGTTTCTCAAACACACCGGCAAAGGGCTGTATCTGCTCGGCGTGACGTCGAATCCGGGCGCGAAGGACATCGAGCTGCAAAAGACCGGGGATCGTCAGGTGTATGAGCTTGTGGCGGAGATGACGAAGGGACATCCGCAGGCCGGTCTGGTGGTCGGTTTGACCAATGCCGCGCCGGATGTGCTGGATCACATACCCGATGTGCCGCTGTTGATTCCGGGACTCGGGGCGCAAGGCGGCGATCTGGCGGCGCTGAAAGGCAGCGGGAGGAAGGCGCCGCTGCTGGTGAATGTGTCGCGGGGAGTTCTGTATCAAAAGGATGACCTGACCTTTGCGCAACGGGCGGATCACTGGATGCGGCAGATCCAACTGGCGCTGGGGTGATTTTCGGTTTTGCGAATGACAAATTAGACACGCGGAAGGCGCTTGCTTGATCCGTATTCGTACGGATGGATGGCGGTGTTCGCCACATTCCCCCCACTCACCGGCCGCACCCCATGGTCTTTGATCTCAGCGAGCATCTCAAAACCCCCTTTCAGCGACGGATTTACCGTCTGCTCGGCCCTGCCGTGGAAAATGCGCTGGGGCTGCGCGGCTTCGACGAATGTTACCGCGAGTCGGCACGGCTGTTCCGCGCGCACCCGCAGCATCCGAAGGTTTTCGCGTGGTTTGACTCGGTGGCGCATGCGCTGAAGCTGCAGGAGGACGTGGATCTGCCGCCGGAGTTTGCGTTCCCGAAGGAAGGGCCGCTGATCATCGTGGCGAACCATCCCTTCGGCGTGATCGATCCTGTGATGCTGGCGCGCTGGGCGGCGCAATTCCGCCCCGACCTCAAGGTGATGACGAACTCGCTCATGCTGGCGATGAAGGAGCTCGAAGGGCATGTGATCCCAGTGGATCCCTTCGGCGGCGGGTCGGCGGCGAAGAAGAACCTCGCGCCGATGAAGGAGGCGATCCGCCTTCTGCGCGGCGGCGGCACACTGGTCATCTTCCCCGCTGGCGAGGTGGCCTCTTACAAACCAGGCCGCGGCATTGACGAGCCGAAATGGAGCGATCACGTCGGTTCGCTGGTGCGCCGCACACAGGCCACGGTGCTGCCGGTTTATTTTCCCGGCTCAAACAGCGCGCTGTTTCACGCGGCCGGGCTGATCCATCCGCGCCTGCGCACGAGCCTGCTGCTGCGTGAGTTCTGCAACCGTGCGAACACGCCGGTGCCGATGCGCGTGGGGCACCCCATCCCCTATTCGCGACTGAAGAAATTCGAGGATGACGAGTCGCTGACGCGCTACCTGCGCATCCACACCTTCGTGCTGCATCAGCGGGGGAAGGAGGCCGCCGCGAAGCTGACTGTGACGGGGGAGAGTGTGACCAGCCGTCCGCCTTCGGAGCTGCAGCATGAGCGCATGGTCGATGAGATCGACCGTATCCGGGCGCGTGGAGGGAAGCTCGTCGGCCAGGGCGGCCTCTCGGTTTATCAGGCGCATTCGCATGAAATCCCCACGCTGCTGCCGGAGATCGGACGTCTGCGGGAAGTCACCTTCCGTGAGGTCGGGGAGGGCACGGGCAATGACATCGACCTCGACAAATACGACCGCTACTACGAGCACCTGATCCTTTGGGACGAGGAGAAAGAGCAGGTGGTGGGAGCCTACCGCATCGGCCGCGCGGATGTGATCCTGCGCGAATACGGACCGAAAGGACTCTATACAAACACGTTGTTCCGCTTTGAGAAGCCGTTCCTGGCGAATCTCGAACACGCGGTGGAAATGGGGCGCAGTTTCATCATCAAGGCGTATCAGAGGAGCCTCGCCAGCCTGCCGCTGCTCTGGAAGGGCATCGCGCACTGGATCGCGCGCAACCCGCGCTACAAGAAGCTCTTCGGCCCGGTGAGCATCAGCAAGGACTACAGCAGCCTGTCACGAAAGATGATCGTGGAGTTTTTGCAGGACAACCGCATGCACCCGCACCTGGCCAGCTTTGTGAAGGCGCGCAATCCCTTCCGCTACATGCGCACGCGCCGGATGATGCGCGAGTTCATCAGCGCCGACCTGCAGAACGTGGATGACTGCTCCGCCCTGGTCTCCAGCCTGGAGACGGACGGCAAGGGCATCCCCACGCTGCTGAAGCACTATCTGAAGCTGAACGCGACACTGCTGAGCTTCAATGTGGACAAGGATTTCTCCTCGGTGGTGGACGGGCTCATCATGGTCGATTTCACAGAGACGGACGCGCGCCTGCTGGCGAAGTACATGGGCGAGGAGAACTGCCGCGAATACCTGGCGCTGCACAAAAAAGAAGCGGCCTGAAAACCAGGCCGCTCCGCGGGGAGGAGATGGTGACATCCGTCACTTCGACGAGCCGTTTGTCCCGGAGAATTCCGGCTCGATGAGGCCGTAATCGCCATCTTTGCGGCGGAAGATGATGGCGAGACGGTGTGTCTGCTGGTTGTGGAAGAGGACGAACGGGCGTTCGCTGATCTCGAGGTCCACGATCGCCTCGTCGGCGTAGAGCGGGCGGATTTTGTACTTCTCGTTGTGGACGTAGGAGGGCTGGATGTGCTCGTCCTCGGTGTGGACGGCCTCCTGGTGGAACACATGTTCCTCGATGTGGCGGATGGAGCCGTCCTTGCGCGGGCGGTGGCTCTTCAGCAGGCGCGTCTTGAACTTGCGCATGCGGCGGGCGATCTTCGCGGCGCTCTCGTCGATGGAGGCGTAGATGTCCTCGGTGACGGACTTCACCTCGATCACGATGTGGTCGGCGCAGAAAAGAATGATCTCCGCGATATGGCGGTGATGGTTCTGCACGTCGAGGACCACCTTGGCCTCCATGATGCGCGGGTAGTCGAGGTGGAGGCTCTCGACTTTTTTGTGCGCGTAGTCACGGATCGCCTCGGTGACGTCCATGTGACGCGCGGTGACGACGATTGGCAGGTTGACGTTGTGTTTTTGCATGGTGTTTCTCCTTCTGGGGTTGGTTAAAATCACATGGTGAAGCCCTCGCCGAGATAGAGGCGGCGGGCCTCATCGTCATTGACGAGGAAATCTTTCGAGCCGTGGCGGCGCACGCGGCCCTCGAAGATGAGGTAGGCGCGGTCCACGATGTTCAGCGTCTCACGCACGTTGTGGTCGGTGATGAGGATGGCGAGGCCGGCCTGCCGGAGCATGCGGATGATGTCCTGGATCTCGCTCACCGCGATGGGGTCGACACCGCTGAAGGGCTCGTCAAGCATCAGGAGCTTCGGGGATGTGACGAGCGAGCGGGCGATGGTGAGGCGGCGTTTTTCGCCACCGGAGAGGGTGATGGCGAGATTGTCAGCCACATGGTCGATGCCGAATTTCTCCATCAGCGCCTGCGTCTGCTCCTCGCGCTCCTTTTTGTTATACGGTTGTGTCTCCATGACACCCATGATGTTCTCACGCACGGTCAGGCGGCGGAAGATGGACTCCTCCTGCGGCAGATAGCCCATGCCAAGTCTGGCGCGCATGTACATGGGCTCATGGGTGGCGTCCTTGCCGTCAAACATGACTTTGCCGCCGTCCGGCCGCACCAGGCCGACGATCATGTAGAAAGTGGTCGTTTTGCCAGCCCCGTTCGGCCCGAGCAGCCCGACGATCTCGCCGCTTTTCACCTCGATATCGACGCCGTTGACGACCGCGCGGCCGTCGTAGATTTTTTTCAGCCCTTCCGTTTGCAGCAGGAGGCTTCCTTCCCGGGCGCCTTCCGCGACAGAAGGTGCCGCCTCCGCTTCAGCATCAGGACCGGCCAGGGAAAGCATGGGTTCCTGGCTGTCGGCGCTCCTCTGTTTTTTCTTTCGCGCGGTCATGTTCACTGCGGTGCGGGCGCCATGCCGGCGCGGCTTTTCGGCGTGGCCTCCTCCCCCTGGAGGATGATGGTCTCATGGCCGCCGGTGGTGGTGAGCTGGCCGTCC
>JAEUHJ010000009.1 GCA_016795375.1 Verrucomicrobiaceae bacterium | reverse complement strand
CCGAGCTTCGGAAAACCTTCTTCTCCTGGTTCCCCCGCGCCCGCACCTGGAAAGGCGGCAACAGCTTCAAAGGCTTCATCGAAAACATCCGCAAAGACGCGCTCGCCACCTTCGTGCCGCCGGACGAGCTCGCCGCGCTCGACGCGCTGAGCAACAAGGTCGAAAGCGTCACCATTCCCAACTACGTCGCGCCCAAAGGCCCCGGCAAAAACTACACGCTCGACGAGGCCGTCACGCTCGCATCCAACAACCTCAAAGGCCGCGACTTCGCCAACGGCGAGGCCATGTACCGCAGCGTCATGTGCGCCACCTGCCATCGCTTCAACGGCGAAGGCGGCAGCATCGGCCCCGACCTCACCGGCTCCGGCAACCGCTACACCCTGCGCGATCTCATCGAAAACATCACCGACCCCAGCAAGGTCATCAGCGACCAGTACGACAGCCACGAGATCACCAAGAAAGACGGCAGCGTCCTCATCGGCCGCATCGTCGTCGAGGAAAACGGCAAAGTATTCCTCATGACCAATCCCTTCGCCCCCAACGACCAGCTCTCCATCGCCGAGTCCGACATCGCCAAAAAAGGCACCCGCAAAGTCAGCATGATGCCCCCCGGCCTCATCAACTCGCTCAACCAGGACGAACTCCTCGATTTGATCGCCTACCTCGTCAGCGGCGGAAACAAGGCGGACAAGGCGTTCAAGAAGTAGCCTCGGCTGTCCGCCTCACCGCCTCACGCGCATGAGCGGCGTCGGCAGACGTTCACTGGTGAACCAGATCGTCCGGCTGTCTGCGTCGTAGCAGACACCCTCCATCTGCGGCACGAGATCAGGCTCGATGCGGAGAGGCGGCTGTTTCAATGACTCCGCCAGCGGCCGGTCATCTGCCAGCGTCCATTCATACAGGCTGCTGTAGGTGGCGACGACCAGGCGCGTGGCGTCAGGCGCGAAACCGGCCCCGGTGGTCATGCAGTTGTCGTGCGGACGTTTGCCGGCGCGAACCAGCGTTGGGAAGGTGACATCAACGACCTTTTCCAGCATCATGCTGGCATCCTTCTGAGCCGACGCCGGAAAAACATAGAGGACGCTCTTTCCGTCCTCGCTTTTCGTCAGAATGTGGAGGCGGTTTGTCTTCGGGTGAACCAGCAGGCTCTCGGCGTTGTGTTTGCCATCGGGAAAATTCACGCGCCAGATGACCGGATCCGCGCTGGTGGTTTCCTCGACTGCATTTCCAGGCCCGGAGACGGCGGGTTCGGGAATCTGATAAACCTGGATGGTCGGACGTATCTGAAAGTTGTCCCCGATGTCGCCAATGAACAGTGCCGGCCGCCCTTTGTCATCTTTGCCGAGGGCGATGTCCTCCCAGTCGAAATTCGCGGCGTCGCGCACACGCACCTTGGCGCGTGTTTTGCCGTTTTGATCAATCGCGAACACGCACGGTTCGCCGCCGGAGTCGTTCAACGTCCAGAAAATGGACGGATCGCGTCCGCTGAGGCACAGGCCGGAACTTTCCTTGATGCGCTTGTCGTCGAGGACGGCCACGCGCCCGGTGGTGCTGGACACGGGCCTCTCCGGCCATGCGGTCTGCGCGAAGACCGGCGCAGCGCAGAGAACGAGAAAATAGAACACCTTCATGGATTCAACCCAGCGGGGTGGCGGGACCCGACAGCATGCGGCTGTGATGAAAATTCACCCGGTTGAGGAACCAGCGCCAGGTATGGCCGGGACGCCCGCGCTCCAGCAGAAAGTGCGGGCAGTCCTTGTGCGCCGGATTCAGGCCACGACGCGGCCAGTGGTAATGCGGCACCACATTTCCCAGCGGAATGCCATACGCGCGCATCAGGTACGCCGCGAGGCGCGCCGTGCGGTCGATGGTCTGGCCGATGTCATTGCCGCCGTGCTCGCACATCTCGATGCCGATGCTGTAATTGTTCCCCGGCCCGTCGAAATCGGCGTGCTCCCCCTGCTCCCGGCACGGGAGATGCTGGATGGCGGTGTTTTCCTGCACGGTGAAATGCCAGGTGAGGAAGCCGATGCGGTTGCCACCTTTGCGCCTCGGGGCGCGCAATGCTCCGCGTTTCAGCGCCAGCGCGTGCTGGTAGGCGTCACCCGTGTAGTTCTGCGTGCTGTGGATCGTGATGTAGCGCGGCTTCATCGGCCGGTAATAACGACGGCCCACCGTGCCGGGCGGAATGAGGTCCAGTTTGACGCGCGCCTCCGCAAGAAGCTGGTCGGGAGTCACCGGCCCGGGCGGTCCGTCATTGAACCGCGACTCCCACCGCTTGATGCGTGATCCATCATAAGTGGCACAGGCCGCGACAATCACGGCTAGAATCAACGGCAGGAAAAGGGCGGCGTGGCGGCGCATGCTGCTCTTTACGTTTCCGGGGTCAAAGTTCAAGGTTCAAGGCGGTCAAACCAGTCTTAAGGACGTGTCTGCCACCGAGTCCTCCGGCGTTTTGGGCCGCCAGCCGGCTCGCAAGCGCCGCGCAGCGCTCCAGCGGCCAGCGTGACATCCAGCCGTGCAGGAAGGCGCCGTGAAACACATCGCCGCAGCCCGTGGTGTCCACCAGCGGCTCCGCTTGAAGCGCCGGTTGATGGAAATGCGCGCCATCCGGCGTCCACACATGGCTGCCATGCACGCCTTCTGTGATGACGAGCAGCCGCAGGAGGAGGTTTGAGCAAGACGGATGCGATCCCGGCCAGATCGGTGCTGCGCGCGCACTTTTCCGCGAAATCTCGCGAGACGATGCGCACATGGCTGGCCTCGAACAGGTCGCGAACCGGCTCCCGCCAGCGTCCCGCGCCGCCATCGAAGGAAATTTCGATGTCTCGCGCCTGCGCGGCCCGGATCGCGGCCCGGCAGGCATTTTCATGACGTCCGTTGATGTGCAGCAACCGCATGCCTTCGAGCAAACGTGGCTCGAAAACAGGTTCCGGTGACGAGGAAGGCATGAACACGATCTGGCGCGCGCCATCCCTCTGTCGCACCAGGATCACCGCCCGCGCCGGTTCCCCGTCCACAAGGACGCATTCGTGTCCGCATGCCTGCAAAACGGCCAGCGCCGTCGCCACCGGGCCGCCGCGATCCACCGCATGTGCGGCGGCCTCCGCCACACGTTCACCGGCGGAAAATTCCGGCACGATGAAAAACTCATCCCGCGTCTCCGCGCCGATGCCTGCCACCTTGAAAGAATGCCGCTCCATGTCGCGGCATGATTCACGCGATTTCGCTATTGTCATCCCCCTCCAAGTCATTCACCATCCGCGCTTCTCATGAGCACCCCGACCACCTCCGATCCCGCCGCGCCCTGGTACAAGCAGATGAACGGCTACCACTGGTTTGTGCTGATCGTCGCCTCCGCCGCCTGGTTCTTTGACTGCCTGGACCAGCGGCTTTTCTCGCTCGCCCGTGTCCCTGCGCTGGTGGAGCTCATGAAACTGCCGCCATCCAGTCCTGATTTGCAGGCATTCGGCAAGGTGGTCACCGCCTGTTTCCTCATCGGCTGGGGTGTTGGCGGGATGATCTTCGGCGCGCTGGGCGACAAGTACGGCCGCGCAAAAATGCTGACGCTGACCATCCTGATTTATTCCGCGTTCACAGGATTGAGCTACTTCAGCCGCACCCAGCTCGACTTCACCATTTTCCGCTTCCTCACCGGCGTCGGTGTCGGCGGCGTGTTCGGTCTCGCGGTGGCGCTCATCGCGGAAACGGTGCCTGCTGGCGCGCGCGTCCAATGCCTCGGCCTGCTGCAGATTCTCTCCACCATCGGCAATCTCGCCGCCGGCTTTGCCAAGATCGGCATCGACTCGCTGGAGGCCGCGGGCACGATCCACGCCGGATCCGGCTGGCGCTGGATGTTCCTGATTGGCGCGGCTCCGGCGCTGATGATCATCCTCACGCGCAAATACCTCAAGGAACCCGCCGCCTGGCAGCATCTCAAAGACACGGACCAGCTTCCCAAAGGCAGCATTTTCGCCCCCTATGCCGGGCTGGTCGCGGACGCGCGCTGGCGCAAAAACCTCATCGTTGGCGCGATCATCGCCAGCACCGGCGTCGTCGGCCTGTGGGCCATCGGTGAATACGCGGTGGATTTGCAGAAAGTGGTGTTCAAGCAGCACTTTGAGAAAGCCGGCCTCGCTCCCGACAAGATCGCGGCGGAGGTCAACTATGCCATCTCCACCGCCTACCTTTGGAACATGCTGGGCGCGGCGGCCGGCATGACGTTTTTCACCAACATCGCCAAATGGGGCCGCCGCTTCGCCTTCCTGCTCGGCTTCGGCTCCGCCTTGATCGTCACCTTCCTCGTCTATTGGAAGATGAGCGACCCGGTGGCGGCACGCTGGATGATGTTCCTCATGGGCGCGGCCCAGTTGAGCGTCTTCGCCGGCTTCGCCATCTACCTGCCCGAGCTCTTCCCCAACAAACTGCGCAGCACTGGCACGAGCTTTTGCTACAACCTCGGCCGCTTCGCCGCCGCCGCCGGCAGCTTCTTCTCCGCCACGCTCACCACCAAGGTCTATGGCAGGTTCGCGGCGGAGAATCCCGCTCTTCCGCTGCGCTATGCGGCGATGACGATGTGCGTCATCTTTCTCATGGGCATCTTCGTCCTGATCTTCGCGCCGGAGACCAAAGGCAAGCCGCTGCCCGGGGAGTGACGCGCCATGACCGCCGCCGAACTCAAAACCGTCTCGCAAGCCGGGGCGGAGGCCGTTTCGCCGGAGGCACTGGCGCTCTGGCATGCCAAGCAGGGCCACTGGGCCACCGCGCACGACATCGCACAGGACATTCACACGAGAATGGGCTCGTGGATTCACGCGCTGCTGCATGTGATCGAGGGCGACCAATGGAACGCGGATTACTGGTTCGCGAAGGCAGGCAGACCGTCGCACGGACCGGATGAGATCGACAAACTTTGGGATGAGATCGCCAGTGTTGTGCTATCTTGAGGCTTACGACCTTGAACAACGACCCCGCCAGACCCCAGCAACGCTTCGAAGACCTTCGCGGCATCCTGCGCTATGTGCCGCAGTTCCGTCAGCGCGTCTTCGTCATCGCCTTTGACGGCGCGCTGATGACCCAGCCCGGCTTCGCCAGCCTCCTTCAGGATGTGGCGGTGCTGCAATCACTGAACATCGAAGTCGTGCTCGTCTTCGGCGCGCGGGCGCAGGTGCGCGCCCTGGCGGATAAACGCGGCGTCACACTTTACAACGACGACGGCATGGGCCGCACCGACGCAGCCGGCATTGAGATCGCCAAGGATGCGATCATGCGCCAGTGCAGCGACCTCGTGGCCGACCTGACCGCGCTGGAGATGCCCGTGGCCGTCTCCAACGCTCTCGCCGTGCATCCGGCGGGCGTGATTGACGGCGTCGACCTCGAATTCACCGGCCGGATCGAACGCGTGGACGAGGAATCACTGCGCGCGCTGCTCAAGGCCGACATCATCCCCATCCTGCCGCCGCTCGGCTATGACGGCAAGGGTGCCACCCTGCGCTTGAACTCCGACGCGGTCGCCGTCGAGGTCGCCATCGCGCTTCAAGCCGCGAAGGTCATCTTCGTGGCCGAATCCGGCATCACCGCGGCCGACGGCGCGCGCCTCGCCCAGATCTCCGTGGCCGATGCGAGGGAGATGTACAAGAAAAAAGACGCGAAACACGATGTGAGCCTGCTCTCCAAGCTGCGTTACGCCGCCCTCGCCTGCCAGGAGGGCGTGCCGCGCGTCCACATCGTCGATGGCACGCAGGACGAGGCGCTGCTTGCTGAGTTGTTCTCCAACGAAGGGGTGGGCACCATGATCCACGCCGATGATTACCAGCAGATCCGCAAGGCCCGCGCCGGCGACGTGCCGGCGCTGCTTTCCATGATGCAACAGAGCGTGGATGACGCCGCGCTGGTGCCGCGCACACGCGACCAGATCCAGTCGAAGATCAAGGACTTCTTCGTGCTCGAACTCGACGGCAATCCGATCGGCTCCGTCGCCGTGCATTCGTACGAGGAGGAGGGCCGGAAAATCGCCGAGCTGGCCTGCCTCTTCGTGCGCCGCTCGCACAAGAACAAGAACCATGGCCGCAAGCTCGTCGCCTTCGCCGAGGAAATGGCAAGACAGCGCGGCAGCGAGGTCATCTTCGCCCTCAGCACACAGGCATTCCGCTTCTTTGAGGAGAAAATGGGCTACACCGTCGCCGAACCCCACGCGCTGCCGCCCAGCCGCCGTGAGAAATACGACAAGAGCGGCCGCAACTCGAAGGTGCTGGTCAAATCGCTGAAATAACTCAGCGCAGCGGCGAGTTGCTCAGGCCGATTTCCGCGATCGCGATGGCCTTGTCCTGCATTTTCTCGCCGATGTAGCGCTGCTGGAACTGCAGACGGCAACGACGGCCATCTTTCGAGAAGACGAGCCAGAAATCGGTCGATTTGACGTGATCCGCACGTCCGCTCACATTCGCCCATTCGTAGCGCCGCGTCTCACCGAGCATCACCTCGGTCACTCCGCTGGCGGCCAGGGTGGCGGAGTAACCTTTCGCCTGCCACCCCGTCCACTGCGCGGCCGCGCCGGCCAGCAGCAGCAGGGCGCCGAGGAAAATGTACGGACCGATGATCTTCACACGGTCGAAAAAGCCGCTGTTGCCATACTCGAGCGCGAAAAACTCCGCCCGCTTGAACATGATCCTCACCAGCGCCAGCCCGGCGATGATCAGCAACGGGCCGCCACCCAGAAGCCCCCAGGTGTACATGTCACCCACCATCAGCGCGACTCCGTCGCCGGCATCGGCAGCCTTGGTGAGAAAGGGGGAGATGTCAGGCAGCGGCACGGCGGCGAGGAGAGTCAATGGCAAATTCATGACGGCTGGGTTGATTAAACCAAGCCTTCTCCGTGAACGTCAAGTACTGCTTCCGTCACCGGTGTGCCCGCGGATGAACGCCTTCACCGCCGCGACATCAGCGTTCAGCGGCCAGATTTTGAGTGGCTTCGACTTCAGCGCCTCCAGTGTCGGATGCGCCGGCTCGCTGCCGGTGGCCAGTTTGACCACATCGGGGAACTTCGCCGGGCTGGCGGTGGACAGGACGACGCTCACGCGATCCTGCGCCATGTCGGTGAAGGCGCAGGCGGTGTGCGGATCGAACACATACTGCCGCTCCTGCCACATCTGCGCGATCACGCGCTCGATCTGCTCGTCGTCCATGCGCGAGGACCGCATGCCCGTTTCAGGCAGCGTGATGTGCAGCGGCGCGCCGGATTTGATCTTCGCCATCACCTCGCGCACGCGCTCCGGATTCTGGTCGAGGATGAAATAGAGAAAGCGCTCGAAGTTCGACGCGGCCTGGATGTCCATGCTCGGCGCGTGGCTGGGATGCACGTCGCCCTGGCGATACTCTCCGCTGCTGAAGAAGCGGTGCAGGATGTCGTTCTGATTCGTCGCCACGCGGAAACCGCCTGCGGGCATGCCCATTTGCTGCGCGAGCCATCCAGCCAGCACGTTGCCGAAATTTCCGGTCGGCACGACGTATTCGGCGGTCGCACGGGCGTTCTCCGGCAGCCGCAGCGAGGCCCAGATGTAATACACGCACTGCGCCAGAACTCGGGCGATGTTGATCGAGTTCACCGCGGAGAGATTCACCGCGCTGGCGAACGCCGAGTCACCAAACGTGTCCTTCACCACGCGTTGCGCGTCGTCGAAGGTGCCCGGCACCGGAATGGCGAAGACGTTGTCCGCGCCCGTGCAGGCCATCTGGCGCTCTTGCAACGGGGCCACCCGGCCATTCGGGTAGAGAATGAAAATCGTGATGCCGTCCTGGCCCATGCAACCATGAATCGCCGCCGAACCCGTGTCACCTGAGGTCGCACCGAGCACGGCAAGGCGTTTGCCGCTCTTCGCGACCTGGCGCTTGTAGAGCAGGCCGAGCAGTTGCAGCGCGAAGTCTTTGAAGGCCAGCGTCGGCCCGTGAAACAGCTCCAGGATGAAGGTTTTCTCCGTGATCTTCTTCAGCGGGGCCACGTCCGGCGAATCAAAGCGACGATACGCCTCCACCGCGAGCTGATGCCACTCCGCGCTGCTGATCTCCGGGGCGAAAAGAGTGAAAAACTCCGCCGCAAGCTGCGGATACGTCAGCTTTGACCACGCAGGCAGCTTGTCGGCAATGTTTGGCAGCTTCTCCGGCAAAAACAGCCCGCCGTCCGGCGCCAGCCCGGCTTCAACGGCTTCAGAGAACGTGTGCGGCCTCGTCTGGCCTCGGGTGGAGATGTATCGCATGGGCGGGGTCAATCAGGGCGCGCATTCATGCGTGGGATTCCGAGAGACTCAAATTTGTTCTTCCGCCGGAATCGCGCGGCACGACCGGGACTCACCCTGCCTCAAAGAACAGAGTGAACTCATGCCGGTTGTAGGTCAGGTGCGTCTGCGCGAACAACCTCAATTTCGCCGCCGCGGCCATGCCGGCGATGCGGCGGAACAGAGAGCACGGCCCGTCCACGTCCTCGATGCGCGGCACTTTGAGTGTGAAGACGATGAGTCCGCCCTTTTTTAACGAGCGTGACAGCCGGATCACCTGCTCGATGGATTCTTCAGGCGGACCGTTCATGTCGCACAGCAGCGCGTCATAGGTCACCCCCTTCCCCGGCTGGAACGCGGCCACGTCTTCAAGCACAAAGTTCAATTCCGGCCTGCCATCGAGCCGTTTGTCCAGCGGCGCGCGGTCAATCGCCGTCACGCGTTGCTTGCGGGCGAGCAGTTCGGAGGTCATCCCGCCCGGGCAAGCGCCGAGTTCGAGCCAGTGCGAGCCTTCCGGCACCGGCTGGCGGTGAAGCAGCAGGTAATGCAGCGCCTCGGCGATTTTGGCCCCGGCACGGCTGATCGTGTCCGGCGAGTCCTGGTCGATGAACTTGCTGCCGCCTGGATGCAGGCCGTTCGAGGCTCGCGGATTCTGCATCCCGCAGAACAAGCCTTCCCTGCCCACAAGACAGAACAATGTCTCCGCCCCCGGATTCTGCTCCTCGACGTTGCCAGCGGGCAGTTTGGGAAACAGTTGCAGCACACGGCCGCGCAGGTTCGACGCGAGACCGCGGAAATGCTTGTCCGGCGAGGTCGGATGCAGCGTGCCGATGAAAATCCCCTGCGGTTTGCGCCCGCCAAACTTCTTCAGCAACGTCTGCGCCGCCTTTTCGATGAATCCGTCCATCTTCCGGGGATTGCACGGCCAGGTGTGCTCCATCGGCAGGTTCCAGCGCGCAAACTTCGCCAATTCAGAACCCTGGATCACCGTTCTCGCCGCCGACTTGAGCAAATAAAAATCCAGGCCCAGCCGTGTGCCCGCCTCCGCGCCGAAACGCCGCGTAATCTCCGGCGCGATCGCCTCGAAAATCTCCGGGATGCGCACCAGCCAGGGCGTTGGCGCTGATCGGTCGTTGTCACTCATGCGCTCACGCACTCGCCTTTCCTGCGCACTCGTGCAAGCGGCCATGAAATGCCCTTGCGTGTTTGTGTGGCTCGATACTCTCCGCGCCCCGCATGTCCGTCAAACTTCGTCTCAACACCGCCACCGTCACCAAGGCCGTTCTCGCCAAAATCGGCAATCCTCAGCGCGAGGAGCCGCTGCAAACCTCGAAGGAGGTCTTTGAAATCGCTGAAAAAGACCAGGAGACGCTCACCGCGCTCTTTTTGAAGCCGTTCAAGAATGTCATCGCCCATCGCTTCACCCATCACGCCTCGTTGAAGCAACATGAGATGTGCAACTGCGCCAAGGCCATCTTCGCCGGCCAGGACGCGCTGCTCGAACGCGGCATCGAAATCGCACAGCGCCTCTACGCGAAGTCGAACCATCCCAACATCAAGGCCGGCGACCTCTGCATCGCGCTGCTGAAGGAGATTCACATCGAGGGAGAGCTCGTGAACGGCCTCTGCATCCTCAAATCCGACAGCGTCACGCCCTTCCTCACCATCACCGCCCGCAACGGCGATCTCCGCCTCGCCACCGAGCACGGCATCAATCCTGACAAAATCGACAAAGGCTGCCTCATCCTCGATTTCTGGCAGGAGAAAGGCCACTACGTCCTCACCTTCGACCGCGGTGGCGGCGACACGCGCTTCTGGGTGCGCGAGTTCCTCGGCGTCGAAGCCGTGCCCGACGCGGCGTTTCTCACCAACGCCTATGCGAAGATGGCCGTTTCGTTCCTCGAAGAGCAAAAGGCCACGTCTGACGATGAAGACACACCGCCGTGGGAGACCGCCACCGCCGCGAAGGACGCGCTCGACTACTTCGAGGACCGCGAAAAGTTCGAACTGAAGGACTTCGAGCAGGAGGTGCTCAAATCCCCCGAAGCCATCGCCCAGTTCAACGAACACCGCGCCCGCGTCGAGGAGGAGCAGGGCCAGCCGCTGGAGACCTCCTTCGAAATCTCGAAGAAAGACCTCACCAAGGCCAAGAAACGCATCGCCGCCGTCCTCAAGCTCGACACCGGCGTCGAAATCCACATCAAGCCCGGGGCCGGCGACGCCGATCCCCAACTCGAACGCGGCTACGACGACAAGAAGGGCATGAAGTTCGTGAAGGTGTATTACAACAAGGACATCAACGCGGCCTGACGTTTCGCGGCCTCAGCCACGCTCCGTCCGGAGGCCGTGGCGCGCGATGCGGTCGATGAGTTGCGGATACGGGACACCCGCCTTCGCCGCCGACAACGCGAAATCCTCGTCGGCGGCGAGAATGGGATTCGGGTTGGCCTCGATGAAATAGACTTCATTGTTCGCGGTCAGGCGCAGGTCCATGCGGGCGTAGCCGTCGAGCGTGAGCAGGCGGTAGATGCGTTTGCAGGTCTGCTGGATGTTTCGTGCGACGGCGGAATCGAGGTCTTCGGCGAACTGATTCTTCAATCCCCAGCGTTCGCGATACTCGTCATCCCACTTCGCCTTGAAGGTGGCGATCTTGGGTTCGTCGGGCGGCACCTCCTTGAACACCAGCTCGCGGATCGGAAACTCCTGCAATCGCAGATCGCCCATGAGGCTGACATACAGCTCCCGGCCGTGGATGTACTCCTCGGCGATCACGTCGTTGGCGTATTTGTCGTGGATGAACTGCACGCGTTCCTTGAACTGCTCGTCATTGGAGACAAACGAAGCCTGCGAGATGCCGAGCGATGCCTCCTCCTTCAACGGCTTCACCAGAATGGGGAAACGCAGTTTTGCCGGGCGCGTGATGCGCTTCCCGCGGGCGACGATGACGAACGCCGGCGTGTGGATGCGGTGATAGCTGAGGATTTTCTTCGAGATGCCCTTGTGCTTGCACAACGTGAGACCGGTGGAGCCGCAGCCGGTGAAGGGAACCCCGTACATTTCGAGGAACGAGACGATGTTCTGGTCGAAGGCGCGGTTGTTCTTGAACTGGTCGGCCAGATTGAAGATCACGTCGGGCTGGAATCCCTCCATCTTCTGCCGCAGCAGGTCGAGGTTGTCGAAGATGGCGAGATACTCCGTGGTGTGGCCGAGTTCGCGCAATGCGCTCAACACATTCGTCTCCGTCTTCCAGTCCTCCGTCAACAGCTCCTCGCTCAGGTCCTGATCGAGCGTGGTCGGCGCGATCGCGTCGAACAACGCGAGGACTTTGAGTTTTTTCTTCTGGTGCGTCATTTGGTGCGTTTGAATTTGCCGGTGAAGAGGTAGTTCATCACCAGCGTGGTCACGAGGGCGGAGACACGCAGGTCGAGGTCCTGGTCGTTCGGCTTCGCGTGAAGGTCGAGAGCGTCACAGCGTTCGGTCAGGCGTGTGAGGAGCTTGCTGACTCGGAATTTGTTCTCGTTCGTCCACTGACAGACGGACTCCATCAGCGCCCGGCGGCGATGACGCAGATAGGCGGAGGCCTTCACGCGTCCAGTGACTTCAGGCCCGGCGCAAAAGAGCTGCTGCAGATCCTTGTCATAGAAGTCGGGATACAGATCAGGATACGAGTCCTCGTAGAGCTTGCGCTTCTTCGCGTAGTAAGTCTTCAGCTTGACGTTCAGGAAGTCGTAATCCTTCGCACGATACGGCGGCTGATGCGGCGGCGGCTTGCCGGCGAGGGAGCGCATCAAATCGTCGAGGTATTCGAGCTTCTGGATCGCGCCCCAGCCTTTGTAGTGCTCGCGCCAGTCGAGTCCGGGCGTGAGCCACACGGCGAAAGTCTCCGCAAAATCCTCATCTGGATGGCTCTGCGCATACCAGTCGTCGAGGTGCAGGACGTATGACCGGCTGTAGGGGCGCGGACGGTAGAACTGCGTTTCCTCCTTCGAGGCGAGGCCGAAGGTCTGCTGCCAGCGTTTCTTTTTATAAAGCTGGTAGGCGTAGGAAAAGGCGTGTCCGGCCTCGTGGCGCATCAGCTTCATGAACCACTCGGGCGTCTCGCCCTCGACTTCGAGGATCATCTTCCGTTCCAGTTTGCGCAGGCGGTCGTGCACGAGGAAAAAGGGCACGAAGATGGCCGGGATGCCCACGGGCACGAACCATTCGTCGCCCACATGACATGGCGGCATGAAGGCGAGACCTTTTGCCGCCAGCTCATCGTGCAACTGCTGGATCAGAGGCTGGAGTTCCGTCGTCTCGAGCTTCAGCCCGAGGCTTGAAATCTTCTTCTCAAGCAGCTCATCGTCGCTGAGCGCGGCCCAGGTGGCTGGTTCCATGGGGCCGACCATAGCACCTGCGGCGTGCGCCGCGCAAGCGCGCGCGCATGGCGGCGGGCTGTGCCTGACCGGCCCCTGCAAACCGCGTCCTGCGCACATTTTGGGCAGGCCTGCGGCGTTTTCGGGATGCTCATGCCGTTTTCGTGCCTTCTTGACCTTCCCTTCCTCCACTCTTAGCCCTCCGCTCCGATGATCTCCTGGTTCGCCCGCAATTCCGTCGCCGCCAATCTCCTGATGCTGGCCATCATGGGGCTGGGCCTGTGGACGCTGCTCTCCGGACGTGTTCCGCTGGAAGTGTTTCCAGACATGCCGTCACGGTTCCTCTCCATCCAGGTGCCTTATCCCGGCGCCACGCCGGAGGAGGTGGAGGAAACCATCGTGCTGCGCGTCGAGGAGGCCATCCAGCAGGTCACCGGCATCAAGCGCATCGTCTCCACCGCGTCGTCCAGCGGCGGAAACGTCATGATCGAGATCAATGACGCGAAACAGGCCCGCGACATCCTCGATGAGCTGAAAATCCGTGTCGATGCCATCCCGAACTTCCCCGCATTGGCGGAGCGGCCCGTCATCCAGCAGGACGACCACCTCGACTCCGTCATCAGCGTCATGCTGGCCGCCGACATGGCGGAAAGCGACCTCCGCCGCCTGGGCGAGCAGGTTCGCGACGAGATATCCGCGCTGCCCGGCATCTCGCACGCCAGTCTCAGCGGCGTGCGTCCTTACGAGATCAGCATCGAGATTCCGGAGTCCACGCTGCGGAAGCACGGCCTCACGCTCGATGAAATCAGCACCGCCATCCGCGGCAGCGCGATCGACCTGCCAGCCGGCGTGGTGCAGACGGCGGCCGGCGATGTCTCCATCCGCACGCGTGGCCGCGCCTACAGCGGGGTGGATTACGCCCGCATCGTCGTCCTCACCCGGCAGGACGGCACGAAGCTCACGCTCGGCGAGATCGCGAAGATCGCCGACGGTTTCGACGAAAACCCGCTCATCTCCAGGCTCGACGGGAAACGCTGCGTGTCCATCAACGTGATGCGGGAGAAGTCGCAGAACGCCATCGAGATCGCGCAGAACGTGAAGGACTACATTCTCACCAAGGGCGGCAGGCTGCCGGACGGCGTCCGGCTCGAATTCTGGAACGACCGCTCGAAGATCGTGAAGGGCCGCATCCAGCTCCTGCTGCAAAACGCGCGCAGCTCGCTCATACTCGTCTTCATCTGCGTCGGGCTGTTCCTGCGCCTCGACGCGGTGTTCTGGGTGGCCGTGGGCATGGTGATGAGCTTCCTCGGCGCGTTCGCGCTGATGCCGCTTTTCGACCTTTCGATCAACCTGTCCTCCGTCTTCGGCTTCATCCTCGTGCTGGGCATCGTCGTGGACGACTCCATCGTCACTGCGGAACAGGTGGACACCTTCAAGCAGGAGGGGCGAAGCTCGCTAGATGCCGCGATCGAAGGCGTGCGCCGCCTCGCCGCGCCCATCACCTTCGGCGTGCTGACCACCATCGCCGCCTTCATGCCCATGGCCGCCGGTTTTGGTGACTTCGGCGTCATGTTCCAGCCCATCTCGATCGTGTTCATCTGCGTGATGCTGCTGGCGCTGCTGGAGACGAAACTGATCCTGCCGAGTCATCTCGCGCACCGTTTTCCGGTCCTGAGCACCGCCGCCGACGCGCTCGATCCCGTGCATCGTTTCTCGGAGAGGCAGCTCGCGAG
>JAEUHJ010000218.1 GCA_016795375.1 Verrucomicrobiaceae bacterium | reverse complement strand
GTGCAGCGGCACACCATTGTGAACGACCAGGTGCCGATCCTCGGCAATCTGCCCTTCGTCGGACGCCTGTTCCGCAGCGAGGTGAAAGAGACCGAGACGAAGCACATCATCATCTTTGTCACGGTCGATGTCGTGGATCCCTCCGGCCAGAAGATCAACCGCACCACCGCGGCGGTGACTCAGTAGCTCCACGGATGATCCAGATGCCGCCCTGCCCGGCTGCGTCTGCGGCGGAGCGCGTCAGGCCACCACCGACGGCTTCCACGCGGCGATGGCATCCTGGGATTTTGATTTCATACCGAGGCGCTGCGTGGTGAATTCGTCAGGCAGCAATATCTCCGTGGCCGCGCCAAGATCGAGGGACCCCATGAAGTGCGTCTCGACCCGCTCGGCGGACTCCGCCAGCCAGGCGAAGCAGCGGTGGTAGAGACTGAGGAAGGCATCCACATACGGCGCGACGCATTCGGAGGCCTCGGAGGCCATCTTCAAGCCGATGGCGCGCATGCTGGCCGCGTCCAGCAGCGTCATGGACACGCCGGGCATCTCCGGCAGCGGCGCGGGCAGCAGGTGCTCGTTCAATGAGCCTGCCCTGCCATCTGTGGCGAGGGGATACGGCGCGCCGTCCATCGTGGACATGATCTGGCGCACGAGATTGAGCATCTTCGGCACGACGGACTGCAAGGCGGTGAGAAAGGCGCTGGGGTCATCCACGTTGGCAAACTTCGCGCCCAGCGTTTGAAACGCGAAGAAGGTGGTGAGCAGCTCGCGGAAAGGCGGAAGGGCACCGCACATGGCCTCATAGATCGTGACCCAGCCTGGCAGCTCCTCCCGGCGTTTGCGCAGCCAGGGATTGAGCTCCGACGGATCACTCCACCACAACATGCCGAGCGCGGCGGCAAAACGGCTCTCCAAAATGCGCTCACGTTCCTGCAGCGGCCCTTCCATGTGCTCCATGACCATGCGTTGCCGCGCGGCCTCCGCGCGCAGCACGGCCGGACTCGCGTCCTCGGTGCCGAACTGCATGCGCGAGACGGTGAAGCCGGCGAGGCTGAGCGTGGCGGCGGCCTCGAGATCGCGGCGGCGCTGCCATGCCTGGTTCCACTCCTGCAAGGCCATCTTGAATTGCGGCCCCCAACCGGCGATCTCCTGACGCACCTTCTGAATCGTGCTCTGGAGGCCGGCACGGCCGGTGGCGTTCGCCGGTGTGCTCCCCAGGCCGCACATGGCGCGCTCCGGATGCGCCAGGCCGCCGAAATAGCGGCGGATGACGAGCAGCGCCTCCTCCTCGCGCCGGTTTTGGTGGATGACCTCCTCATCCGCGACCATGCGGTGCTCCTGCAGGCTCAAACCAAGATCGTGCTGGTAGTAAAAATAAGTGACCTGGCGCGACAGATCGACAAACTGCCGCATCACCGAGGCCGCCGGCTGCGATGACGACAGGCAGACGACAATCGCCTCGCCTCTGGGCGGCACGGCGACCTCCTTCGGCCCGTCTTCTTTTTCCAGTTCCCCGGCCTCCGCGCGGGCGGAGGCTTTCGCCTTCGCCGCAGTGGCCACATGACGGGCCATGAGCAGCGAGAGATTCTCCGGCAGCCGGTGCTGGACGATGCCACGCTGGATTTCCTGCTCCGCCGCCTTCCAGGCCGCGCCGAGCAGTGAAAGTTTCCTCCGCATGCGCTCATACGGCCCCAGGCCGATCACATTCGCCCCGGTGCGCTCCGCCGAACGCGTGATGAGCCAGAGCGTGACCGCGCTGGTCGCGCGGGAGGCGAGCGCGAAGACCATGAAGGGAATCTTCGCCGCCCACATCCAGCCGCGCATGATCGCACGGCCCAGTTTGTGCGCACCAGACTCCTTCCGTGGCTTCTCGCGCAGGTGCATCTCCCACTCGTCGCGCTCCATCACCGCGCGGAAGAACCACGCGTTCATCTCCCGCACGGCATGCACAAAGATCGTTCCCAGGCCGCCGGCATTGTGGCTGAGTTCATGCGCCAGCAGGCCGCCGAGCTCGCGCGCGGTGACCACCGACACCACGGGCAGGCCCAGGTGCAGCACGGTCTGCCCGGTCAGGATGCCATACAAGCCGCCAAACATGGAACTGCGCACGGAAATCGTCGTGTCCAGCCACACCTGCACCGGGGGCACGGCCCGCAGGTGCCAGCACAGCAGGTGAATCAGCTCAAAAAGCTGCGGCTGGGTGGCGGCGGTGATCTGGATGGCCGCCTTCGCATGCTTCGGCCTCGGCCGAAGCGGCCGCAGCATGAAAATCCAGGTCGCCCCCATGAACCCAAATTTCAAAATCTCCGAGATGATGCGCCACTGAAACAATCCCGCCCGCGCCATGCTGCCGGTGATCTGGCACACCTGCCAGCACATCCATAAAAACAGCCCGGCCACCAACAGCAGGTAGCTGAACTGCAAGGCCAGTGAAATGACAGCAGAAATCACCAGCAGCACAAAATGCAACGGCCCGCGCCACGGTGCGATGCGCACTGGCTTGGGCGGAGGCTGCTGCTGGGAGTTGTCGGGCATGTTCAACTGGAACCGCAGGTGGCGGTTCAGCCGCATAATTAACCCCTTAAAATATGGTAATTCTAGTTAATTATTGATATTTGCCAAATTTCACCCCTCAAGCCACCTCCCTTCACGCCGTTGTTTCTGCATGCGTCCGGCTTTCCTCCACCTCGTCTTCGCGCTCTGCCCTCTGTTCTCCCTCTGGGCGGCAAAACCGGTGAACCTGGTCTTCATCCTCACCGACAACCAAGGTGCGTGGACCCTCGGCTGCTACGGCAATCCGGACATCCGCACACCACACATCGACAAGCTGGCCGCAGAAGGAATCCGCTTCACGCGCGCACTCAGCAGCAACCCGGTCTGCTCACCTACCCGCGCCACCTTTCTCACGGGACTGATCCCATCGCAGCATGGCGTGCATTCCTTCCTCGACCCGAAATTCATGATGGGGCCGGAAGCCTGCAACACGCTCCAGGAGTTCACCTCCCTCGGTGAAATCCTGCGCGATGCCGGTTACACCTGCGGCTTGAGCGGCAAGTGGCATCTCGGTGCGAACATGACCCCGAGTGAGGGCTTCACCACCTGGACAACGAAGCCGGACGGCAGCACGAAGGAATTTTACGACCAGGAGATCATCGAGGATGGCAAACTGCGCAACGAGGCCGGCTACACGACCGATTTGTGGACGCGCAAAGGCGTCGAGTTCATCCGACAACACAAGGACAGGCCGTTCTTCCTCTACCTGGCCTACAACGGCCCCTACTCGCTGGGCAAACTGATGACGCAGCCCGCACGCAACCGCCACGCCGCCTACTACGCCGACAAGCCGCTGCACAGCTTCCCGCGTGACGCGATGCACCCGTGGCAGTTCAACAACAAGGAGTTCCACAACACCGACGCCGCGCGCCGCCGCATGGCCGCTGAATGCAGCGGCGTCGATGACGGTGTGGGCGAGATCCTGGCCGCGCTCAAAGAGAACGGTCTCGATGAAAACACGCTCGTCGTCTATTCCAGCGACCAGGGCTGGATGGGCGGGCAGAACGGCCTTTGGGGCATGGGCGACCACACGCGCCCCATCGGCGCGCATGAGCTGATGATGCAGATCCCGCTCATCTTCCGCCACTCAGGCCAGATCCCCGCCGCACAGACCTGCGATGCCCTCGTGAGCAATTACGATTTCCTGCCCAGCGTCCTCGGCCACCTCGGCCTCAGCGCCAAAATGCCTCAGCAGCCCAAATCACCTGGTCGCGACTTCTCTCCTGCCCTGCGCGGCCAGAAACTCGCGAATTGGGACAACACGGTCTTCTACGAGATGGAAACCACCCGCGCCATCCGCACTGAACGCTGGAAATACGTCGTCCGCTTTCCTGACGGCCCGTTTGAACTCTACGACATGCAGGCCGACCCGCAGGAACGCTTCAATCAACATGGTCAGCCCGGCACCGGTGACATCCAGGCCAGTCTCGCCAGACAGCTCGACACCTTCTTCGCCACATATGCCGATCCCAAATATGACATCTGGAAAGGCGGCAGCTCGAAGGCAAAGCGGCACACGAAGTAGCATGCCCCCACGCCAGCGGGCGCTCAGAGCGTCATGCCGTTGACGGCCAGCAACTCGACCTCGAACACCAGCGTGCTGAAAGGCGGGATCGAGGGACTCGGACTGTTCCCACCATAGGCAAGGTGGGAGGGGATCACGAATTTGAACTTGTCGCCCGCTTTCATCAACTGCAGGCCCTCGGTCCAGCCGGGGATCACCCCGCTGAGCGGAAAGCTGGCCGGCTGGCCGCGCTGGACCGAGCTGTCGAAGACGGTACCGTCCAGGAGAGTCCCGTGATAGTGGACTGTCACGTTGTCGGCGGCAGTCGGGGAAACCGTGCCGGTGCCGCGCTTCAAAACCTCATACTGCAAACCTGAAGCGGTGGTGTGCCGTCCGGTTCCCACGCCCGCATGGACAGGAGCCGGCGGAGTTGAAACCACCGGAGGCGCTGACGCTTTTTTCGACACGGGCTTGGTTGTCCCGCTGCAATTGAGCAGGAACAGGGCGGGGAGGATGCTGAGAATGACTTTGGACATGCGGATGGCAGGTTGACTGGTCTGGCGGCCTTCAGTGTCCCGACTCGCGCTTTGCGGTCAAGATGTGTTGCCGTGTCATTCAGAATTCATTTCACGACGTTCAAAACTGCGGCTGCACCGGACTGGCGGAAACATTTTCCCACTTCAAAGATGCGGCTGGTTTGTTCCCCGCTATGAAATCCTCCCCAGCCCTCAAACTCATCTCCACCTGCCTGCATTCATGAGCTCCCCCCGCGTTCTCCTCACCACCACGTCATTCCAGGACACTCCCGGCATCCATCACGACATGCTGGAGAGGGCGGGATTTGAGATCGTGCGCGAGCGCGGGCCGCTGCCGGAGAGCCGCATGCTGGAGCTGGCCGGCGGGTTCGACGCTTATCTTTGTGGCGACGATGCCTTCACGCGTGCCGTCATTGAGAAGTCATTGCCCCGGCTCAAGGTGATCTCCAAATACGGCATCGGCCTGGACAAGATCGACTTGAAGGCCGCCACCGACCTCAAGGTGCCCGTCCTTTTCACGCCCGGTGTGAATCACACCACCGTGGCGGAGCACGCCTTCGCGCTGCTGCTCGCCGTCGTCCGCAACCTTGTCGTGGAGGCCAACCACGTCGCCGCCGGCCAGTGGACACGGATCACCGGCAATGAACTCTGCGGCAAGACGCTGCTGCTCGTCGGTCTCGGTCGCATCTCCAAGGAAGTGGCGACTCGCGCTCGTGCCTTCGGACTGCGTGTTCTCGTCTATGCCAATTACTGGGACGAGGATTTCGCCCGCTGGTACGACCTGCATCGCGTCGAGGATCTCGACGAGGGGCTCAAGCAGGCGGACTTCGTCTCGCTGCACACCAAGCTCACGGAAAAAACCAAGGGCCTGATCGACGCCCGCCGCATCGGCCTGCTCAAGCCCGGTGCCGTCATCGTCAACACCGGGCGCGGGGAGCTCATCTCACTCGCTCCGCTGGTCGAGGCCATCAAAGCCGGCAAGGTTCGTTACGGCGCTGACGTGCTCGACCAGGAGCCGCCGCCTGCCGATCATCCGCTCCTCGGCCTGCCCGGCACGGTGCTCACGCCGCACATCGGCAGCCGCACACATGAGAGCGTGCAGCGCCAGGCCAGTTGCGCGGTGGAGAACCTCACGCGCTTCCTCGCAGGCAAGGAACCGATCGCCCGCGCCAATCCGTTTTGAAGCACATCTACATCATCCACCCCCATCCCATTTTCCCACACCATGAGCCTCAACATCAAATCCCGCGAATCCTGCGCCTTCGATCAAATCTCCCTCGGTGAAATCATGCTCCGCCTCGATCCCGGCGAGGGGCGCATCCGCACCGCGCGTCATTTCCAGGCATGGGAAGGCGGCGGCGAGTACAACACCTCGCGCGGCCTGCGGAAATGCTTCGGCTACAAGACAGCCGTCGTCACCGCTTTCGTGGACAATGAGGTCGGCCACCTCATCGAGGATTTCATCATGCAGGGCGGCGTGGCGACCGACTTCATCCAATGGCGCGCGGATGACGGCATCGGACGCACGGTGCGCAACGGCCTGAATTTCACCGAGCGCGGCTTCGGCATCCGCGGCGCGGTGGGCAACCCTGATCGTGGCAACACGGCGGCATCACAGCTCAAGCCCGGCGACATCGACTGGGATCACATCTTCGGCAAACTCGGCGTGCGCTGGTTCCACACCGGCGGCATCTACGCCGCGCTCTCAGCGACGACCGCCGAACTCACGGTCGAAGCGGTGAAGGCCGCGAACAAGCACGGCACGATCGTCAGCTACGACTTGAACTACCGCCCGTCGCTCTGGAAGACCATCGGCGGTCTCCAGAAGGCGCAGGAGGTCAACCGCGAGATCGCGAAGTATGTGGATGTCATGATCGGCAACGAGGAGGACTTCACAGCGTCACTCGGCTTCGAGGTCAAGGGCGTGGACCACAACATCTCCAAGATCGAGCTGGATGCCTTCAAGGCGATGATCGAGACGGCGGTGAAGGAGTTCCCCAATTTCAAGGTCGCCGCGACCACGCTGCGCGGCGTGAAGACCGCCACCGTCAACGACTGGAGCGCCATCCTCTGGCACGAGGGCAGGTTCCATGAGAGCCGCAAGTATCCCGATCTCGAAATCCTCGACCGCGTCGGCGGCGGCGACTCGTTCGCCTCAGGCGTGCAGTTCGGCTTCATGGAATTCAACGACGCGCAGAAAGCGGTCGAATACGGCGCCGCCCACGGCGCCCTGGCCTCCACCACTCCCGGCGACACCTCGATGGCGACCCGCAAGGAAGTCGAAAAGACCATGGGTGGCGGCGGCGCGCGTGTCGTGCGCTAAACGCCTGTGTTCCTGCCCGCGCGTGATCCGTGCTGATGCGCGGACAACGTGCGGGCCGTCATTTTTCGCAATTCCATGGCTTCCACCGACTTCACGCCGCCGCACGTTTACGAGCAGCCTTCCCCGGCTTTCGACATCAACGCCATCGAAACGCCCGCCTATGTGGTGGACACGGCCTTGCTGCGCAAAAACATGGAGAAGCTCGCCGCCGTGCAGCGTGAGTCCGGCGCGAAGGTGCTGCTGGCGCTGAAGGGTTTCTCGATGTTCAGCGTGTTCCCGCTCATGCGCGACTATTTGAGCGGCTGCTGCGCCAGCGGACTGCACGAGGCGCTGCTGGCGCAGGAATTCGGCAAAGAGGTGCATGTTTACGCACCTTCATTCAAAGAAGCGGAGATGCGCGAGATCATCCCCATCTCCCATCACATCAGCTTCAACTCGCTCGCCCAGTTTCGGAAGCACAAGCCGGCGCTGGATGCCGCGAAGGCCGCCGGTCCTGCGCCAAGTCCGGGCATCCGCGTGAATCCGGAGCACTCCGAGGTCGAGGTGTCGCTCTATGATCCGTGTTCGCCGGGCTGCCGCCTTGGCATCCGTTCTGATTCGCTTGAAGGCGAGGATTTGAGCGGCATCGAGGGCCTGCATTTCCATGCGCTTTGCGAGCAGGACTCCGACGTGCTCGAGCGCACCGTCGCCGCCGTGGAGGCGCGTTTTCCCCGTCTGCTCGAACAGGTGCGGTGGGTGAACATGGGCGGCGGGCATCACATCACGCGCGACGATTACGATGTGGAGCGCCTCGTCCGCGTGCTGCGCACGTTCCGCGAGAAGTGGGGCAAGGAGGTTTACATCGAACCCGGCGAGGCCACCGGCCTGAATACCGGCTATCTCATCGCCGAGGTGCAGGACATCGTGCCGACGCCGGTGCCCACGGCGATCCTCGACATCTCGGCCACCGCGCACATGCCGGACTGTCTGGAGATGCCCTACCGCCCGCATATTTTCGGCGCGGGAAAAACGGGCGAATTCGCGCATGCGTACCGCATCGGCGGGCCGACCTGCCTCGCGGGCGACGTGCTGGAAGGCTTCTCGTTCCCGGAACCGCTGCATGTCGGCCAGCGGCTCGCATTTGCCGACATGGCGCACTACACGATGGTCAAGACGACCACCTTCAATGGCGTGCCGCATCCTGACATCGCGACCTACGACCCTCAGACGAGGCAATACCGTGTCGTTCGCCGCTTTGGCTACGCAGACTTCCGCGACAAGCTCTCTTGAGCACAAAAGCACCAAAATTGGCCGTATTTCGCGCCTCGCTGCGCAAACCAGAATGCGTAAACCTCGTACCTCCCTTCTCTCCTCCATGCGCTCCCTCCTCTTATCCACACTGTTTCTCCCCATCCTCGCCACCGCGCAGCCGGTCACAAAAAAAATCGATCTTCTCGAAGTCATCAAATCCGGCGCCGTCGATTACCACGTCAATCCGAAGGCCGATTTTCACGATGCGCCGAAGGACATCTGGAAATTCGCCGCTGATGGCACCTTCAATGTCAGTGGCCGCGGCTACGGCTACGTCGCAACGAAGGAAAACTACCGGGATTACCATCTCGTTCTCGAATTCAAATGGGGCGCCAAAACCTGGGGAAAGCGTGAAAAAGCAGCGAAGGACAATGGCCTCCTCCTCCACGCCTACGGCCCGCACGGCGCCTACGGAGACACCTGGATGGCCAGCATCGAGGCGCAGATCATCGAAGGCGGCGTGGGGGACATCCTGGTGCTTTCGCCAAAGCTCGCCGATGGCACGGTGCTCACCACATCGCTCTCCGCGGAGTACACACTCGACCGCGACAAGGAAAAAATCTGGAAAGCAGGCTCTCCGCGCCAGACCGTGACCGGTGGCCGCATCAACTGGAAGGGCCGTGACGAAGACTGGGCGGACAAGGTCGGCTTCCGTGGCAAAAACGATGTCGAAAGCCCCAGCGGTGAGTGGAACCGCCTCGAAGTCATCGCCAAAGGCGACACGCTGCAATACTTCGTCAATGGCGCGATGGTGAATGAAGCCTTCGACTGCAAGCCCAGCGAAGGCAAAATCCTCCTCCAGACCGAAGGCGCGGAGATGATCGTGCGCCGTTACGAGCTGTTCCCCCTCGGCGAGTTCAAAGAAAAGTGGAGCGCCATCCAGGCCAGCGGCGGCAGTGACATCGATGTCGTGCGTGACGGCCAGAGCGCACCGCTTTCCCCCGAAGAAAGCCGCCAGCGCATCCAGCTCGACGGCGCGTATGAGGCCCAGCTCGTGGCCGCGGAGCCGCTCGTGCTCGATCCTGTCGAAGTCACCTGGGATGAAAAAGGCCACATGTTCGTCGCCGACATGCGCGACTACCCGCTCGGCCCGCCGAATCCCGGTGATCCCTGGCTTTCCCGCATCCAACTCCTCACCGACGAGAATGGCGACGGCCGCATGGACAAGGCCGTGACCTTTGCCGATCACATGGACAACGTGCAGGGACTCCTCCCTTACGATGGCGGCCTCATCGCCACCACCCGCAGCCAGGTTTTGTATCTCAAAGACACCGATGGCGACAACAAAGCCGATGTGATCAAGCCGCTCATCAAAGGCTTCAATCCCCGTCACAGCCAGCTCCAGGTCAGCGCCCCGCGCTGGGGGCCGGATGGCTGCGTGCATTTCAACAACGGCCTCGACGCGAAGGAAATCTATCCTGCGGATGCGCCCGCGAAAATCGTCGGCGTACCCGGCTCGAACTTCAAATGGAACCCCAAGACCGGCGAGATCAGCCCCACCGGCGGCAAAGGCCAGTATGGCGGCGACTTCGACGACTACGGCCACCATTTCTACTGCTCGAACCGCAACCCGCTCATGTTCACCGTCATGCCCTACGCGGCCATGCTGCGCAATCCGCACGCCGGCATCACGCAGAACTATGAAGACATCGCCACCCCCGGCGCGGAGACCCGCGTCTATCCGCTGCAAATCACCCACACCACCGCAGACGCCCATGCCGGCACAAACACCGCTTGTTCCGGCCTGGGTGTCTATCGTGGCAGCCTGATGCCCGAGCTGCGCAACAACGTCTTCGTCCCCGATCCCACCGGCCAGCTCGTCACCCGTTATAAAGTGGAACCCCACGGCGCATCATTAAAAGCCACCCGCGTCGGCGACCGCACCGAGTTCTTCCGCAGCAGCGACGAATGGTGCCGCCCGGTGAACTTCACCACCGGCCCCGATGGCGCCATCTACATCTGCGACATCTACCGCCGCTGGATCGACCACGCCCGCTTCTTCCCCGAGGAATTCGTCAAAAACCACGACATGCGCCAGGGCGAAAACGAAGGTCGCGTCTGGCGCATCGTGCCGAAGGGGGCCAAGCCCGCCCGCATCACCACCGCAGGCACCCACGGCCACAGCTTCCAGCCACAGCCCGAGCACACCGACCGCGCGCTCTTCCTGGAAATCCCCACCATCACTGACAGCAAAGAACTCGCCGCCATCCTCACCCAGCATGGTGACGACCCCTGGATGGCCCGCATGATCGCCAGCGCCGCCCCGAAGAACATGGGCCGCATCCTCAGCCAGCTCGGCGAGAGCTACTTCGCCAAACTCGCCGACGCCAAGACCGAAACGATCCGCAGCTTCGCCGCCGGCTCGCTCGCCGATGGTGATGCCGCCGATATCGCCGCGCTGCTCAGTCTTCTCCAAAAACAGCCCGGCCAGCTCCTCTGGTGGAAGCCAGCGCTGCTCCAGGGCCTCGCCCGGCTGCCCAAAGGCCACGATGAAGCTGCCAAAGAGATCGCCGCCCTGCAATCCAAGATCGACGCCCTCCTCGCCGATGCCAAAGCACCGCTCGATGAACGCCTCGCCGTGCTGCCGTTGCTCGCCACGCGGAAATGGGCCACCGTCGAGCCCGTGGTGAAAAACCTGCTCACCACCACCCAGCCCACCGAGCTCACCACAGCCAGCGTGGCCCTGCTGAAACGCTTCGCCGCCGGCAGCACCGCACCGCTCATCTACCAGTTGCTGCCCAAAGCCGGACCCGCCTTGAAGCGCGACCTCATCGCCATCCTCACCGCCAATGGCAACACCGCGCTCGTACTCTTCAAGCGCATGGATAAAGGCGAATTCCCCACCGCCTGGGTCGATATCGAAACCCGCTGGCGCTACCAGCGCGGCAAAGGCGAAATGCCCGCTCTCGCCAAAAAACTCTTCGGTGAGGCGAACAGCGACCGCGCCAAAGTCGTCACCAGCTACCTGGAAGCCGCGAAGAAGCATGGCGATGCGAAAAAAGGCCAGGCGGTCTTCGCCACCATCTGCATCACCTGCCACAAGCACGGCACCCTCGGCGTCGATGTCGGCCCGCCGCTCTCCGATGTGAAGGTGAAGCCCCCCGAAGCCCTCCTCAGCGACATTTTGGACCCCAATCGCATGTTCGAGGCCCGCTGGAGCGCGTATCAGATCGACACGAAGGACGGCCGCGTGCTCAGCGGCCTGATTCAGAGCGAAACACCCGACGCCGTCGTGCTGGCCATGATGGGCGGAATGAAGGAGACGATCTCACGCAGCGCCATCAAGGAAATGAAGTCCCTCGACCGCACGCTGATGCCCGACGGCCTGGAGGCTGCGATCACGAAGGAGCAGATGAGTGACCTGATCGCGTTTTTGCTGGGGAAGTGAATTCCAGCGATTGAAAGCGATCCTCAGTCTTTGAGAGCCGCGTTCAAGGCCGCGACCAGAGAATGCGCGCGACATGGGTGGCTCCCTCGGCCCCTCGCTGACGTGAGTTCTTCAAGAACATGCCCTCGGAGACGGTGACCCATGATTCGTGCGCGTTGATGGCGCAGGCCCCGAAGTTGCCCAACGCCGCCCCGCGTTCAGGCACCACAACCTTTTCCGTGTGACGCAGGACGCGCAATGTCTCCGGGTCCACTTGGGCCATGAAAAGCGGCGCACGATGACGGAAGATGTGGTCATTGTCCGCTCCGCGCCGTGTGTAGATCAGAAACAGCCCGTTTCCATGAGCCAGCCAGTGCTGCTGCGTGTTGTAGCTGCCGAGTTCCGCGCCGTCATCAAAGAGCCACGGCCGCGGCTCCTCAAACTGGAGGCCGTCCCTGCTCACGCTGACGTATCCGCGCACATCATTGCGCAGGGTGAGAAAACAGCGCCCCTGAAACTCGATCAGCGAGGGCTCACAGAGGCCGCGCACCTCCTCATTCCTCAGCACGTTGCCGTGACGCGTGTAGCTCAGGGTGGTGCCATCAAAACGGCATTCGGCGACGGTGGTGCTGAAGCGGTCCTTGGAACTCCGGCCGATGTAGAGCGGCACCAGCAGCGTGCCATCGGACTTCACCAGCCATTGGGAGCACGCGTTGCGCGCGAAGTTGAACTGTTCATCCGGCGGCATCTTCAGCACCTTCCACGAAGTCCAGCCTCCCGACTTCGGATCAAAGACGGCATACACCGTCTGATGCGCCCGCGCCTGATCATCGAGCTGCCTGCCCTGCGGGCTGTAGCGCACCTGCGCGCCGATGGCGATGAGCTTCCGCGTCGCCGCGTGCCAGCCAGGAGTGACGTCCGCCACGCTGATCGTCACGCCGTCGGGCTGCGGCCTCCAGTCCAGTTCCGGCGGAAGGAACGGTCCCTGCCAGGGTGCCGTGGGAGAAGCCCGCGTCATGACGTGCAGTCCTGAATAGTAATCTGAGACCATCAGGTGCTTCTGAATCGTCATCACCACCGAAGGCTCGCCGTCATTCAAGGAGGGAATGGCGGCGGCGCGCGGGTGAAACCAGAGAAACCGGCCGTCGTCGTGCTTCATCACGGTTTCCAACTTCACGGAGAAGCCCGTCGCAGCAGGTGCCGCCGCAGCCCACGGGCTGCACAGGATGACGATGGATGTCAGACGATGAATCATGAGTCAGGCTGGTGGTGTGGCCGTTGCGGCGGCCGCGTAGATTGCTTTGAGCTGCGGATCAGTTTGTGTGTGGCTTCCGCGATAGACAAGCAGCAACCCGAGGCGCGGGTGTCCGGTGGTGTTTGGTGCGGAGTGATGAATCGTCTGGCAGTGGTGAATGGTGGCGTCTCCTGGCCCCAACAGGCCGCAATATTGCTCATCGAGCGGCACGGAGGATGGCGCGGCCATGCCGATGCTGTTGCCGCGCACGCCGCTGGGTTTCGTGGGCAGCATCCCGCCCTTGTGGGAGCCTTTGACGAAGAACACCGGCCCGTTCGCCTCGGTGACGGCATCGATGGCGATCCAGACGGTGAGCATGTCCGGTGGCGTCTGGCAGAAGTAGGCATTGTCCTGGTGATACGGCACGCCGGAACCGACGCGGGCGGGTTTGTTGAAAGTCTCCACGCCGCAAAGCACCGGCTCGCCATGCACGAGCGGCGCGATGACGGCCTTGATGTCCGCACGCTCGCCAAGCTGCCGGAAGAAGGCGTTGTGCTGCTCCAGCCGCCAGAGATTGCGCACTGTTTCCTCATCCCTTTCAAGCGTGCGGGCATCCAACGGCTTGCTGGCCAGGTCTTCGCGGACATAGCGGTCGAGTTCCGTGCGCACGACAGCGACTTCCACGGCGCTGAGAAAGTTGCGGATGAGAATGACGCCATCGCGTTCGTAGTCGGCGGGGTGGCTCATGGCTGGACGGTGATTTCGGCTTCGACGACATTCAGAGGCTTCGCTGCATGTTGCAGAGTGATCCGGATGTCGTTCCAGCCTTTTTTCAAATACTCCACCGGCACCGGCCACTGCGCATACGCCTCACTCGGCGGGCAGACGGCGGTGCCGTGGCGCAATCCGGTCGTCACCACGGTGGATGCGGCGGCGGCACCTTCGTGGATGCGGTGCCCGTTGATCCGCACGGTGAGCGAAACATCCTCGTAGGATCGATGGACTCCATTGAGACCGAGGCGGAGCCAGGCGTGTGATTTCGAGGCATCTTCGCCGATGAGTACGCTCAGTGTGTTCTCCTCGCCGGGGTTCAATGCCACCGGCAGTTGCTTACGATACTCATAAGTGTCCGTGTGATCGAGAAAGTAGGGCTGGGTGACGAGAAAACGCCGTGTTCCCTGCCGCGTGGTGAGTGCTTGCATGATCTCCGGCTGCGTGTGGAGCAGCAGATTGTAGATCTGGAGGCCGGAGGCTCCGAGATGGCGCTGATTCAGCGCTGCGCCGAGAAACTGCGCCCCGGTGGGCGTGCGCGTGACTTCTGCCGCGTAGGCTGCTGTCTCGTGCTGTGGTGAAAAAGGCCAGATGTAGCCCGAGCGCCCGTAAAGCGAGCCAATGACCTCGCAGCCAGCCGGTTGGGCAAGGCGCACAAATTCATCAATGGGCATGTCATGGGCCAGCGTCATGACTTGCGAGGGGATGAGCGCGTCAATGAGGCGGCGCTGAGTCCACGCCGCGATGTCCAGGCCGGCCCAGGCGCAGTTTTTAAGCGTGGGCGGCACGCGGACGATGAGCTTCATCGGACGTTTTTGCGCGGTGGAGATGCCTTGGAGATGCTCACGAGCTTCTTCGAGCATCCCGGTGATGAGGTGCGCATGCTGCGCGGCTTCGCCAGGCGGGAAGAAGATTTGGAAGCGATTGAAGTCGATCTCGAAGCCGTCCATCACATCGGCGTAGCGATTCATCGCCTCAAAGATGACCGCGAGGCGGTAGGCGCGGACTTCGGCACGGGCGAAATTGAGCAGGTGCTTGTAGCCCTCGTATTGCGGCACGGGCGAGACACCGATCGTGGCATCTTGATGCTCCATCCAGAAGCGGCCGGTGAGCGGGTAGCGCAGCGGGTCACTGCAAAAGTGTGCGTCATTCATCCGGTAGGATGGGTAAAAGGCCAGCGCGTGCTTCTTTGCCCGCTCGCCGGCGATGCGCGGTGCGTCCATCCCCGCCGCAGCGGCGGCGCGACAGCGCTCGAGGCGCGTTTTCCACGCCGGATCGCCATTGTATCTCGTCACGCGCCAGCCCCAGATGCTGGCGACTTTCGTCGGGTAATACAGAATGTCGGAACCTGCGCCGATGGACCACATGAGCGACTTCGCGGGGCCGCTGGCGATGTCATCGACGAGCTTTTCGAGCTTCGCCTTCGACTCAGCCGGTGTGTCGCCGGTGAAGGAGAGATCGCCATCTAGATTCTGCATGAGCTGGAAGGGCTCCGCAGCGTCGAGTTGTGTGATGATGGCGAGGAGGATGAGGCTCTTCATGCGGTGAGGTCATCCAAGATGGCCGTATCTGAGAACTCAAGCGCCGCGAATGCCTGATCGAGATGCGCCGGCGTGCGGCCGCCGATGAGAACGATGTCGATGCCGGGCTGATGCAAAGCCCAGGCGAGCGCGAGATGGGCCTGTGAGTGGCCGGTGCGCTGTGCGGCGGCTTCGAGTCGTGCAAGACGCTGATAGGCCGCGTCATGGAAATAGACATTTTGGTGGCCCGGAATGATGTCGAAGCGCGACCCCTTCGCGACTCCACCACGATGCTTTCCGGTCAGGAACCCGGCTCCGAGCGGGCTGTAGGTGACGATGGCGATGTCATTCGCGACGCAGTAATCGCGCAAAGCATCGGTGACGTCACGCACGGCGAGGTTGTGGTTGTTTTGGATGACGCGGAAGCGCGGGCCGAGGGCGCGGAGCTGATCGAGCGTGACGTTGCTGACTCCGAATTGTTTCACGGGCAGTTTATCGAGTGCGGCGGCGGCTTGCGGTACGGTCTCATGCCACTGGTGGAGGTAGAGCAGGTCGAGCTGATCGACACCGAGGCGTTTGAGGCTCGGCATGATGTCGATGCGGTCATACGGCGGCAAAATTTTCGTGGCGACGGTGATGCCCTGTGGCTTCCGCGAGGCGAGCCACTTGCCGAGAATTGTTTCGGAAGCTCCACCACCATACGCGGCGGCGGTGTCGAAATGTGTGACACCGCGTGCCAAGGCGTGATCGAGCAGTGTGAAGGACGCCGCCTCGTCAATCTCACGTCCGAAGGTGACGCAGCCAAGGCCGATGCGGTTGGATGAATGAGACGCCATCATGGCTTCATATCGTAAGGCAGCGAGAACTGATGGTGCTCGCGTTCTGTCTTATATTTCATGGTCTCAATGGGTTTGTGATTGGTGGTGTCCCAGGTGAGGACATCGACGCGGTTTTCGGCGGGGATGAAGCGCATGAGGCGGAGGCCGCCTTTGGACATGTAGTCGGAGAGGAGGGCGTGGACGGTGTTGCCGTGGTCGCCGGTGTCGGCGCGGCGGAGGGCGGTGACGCGGCTTTGATCGCCGCAGAGGATGAAGCCGAGGCTGGCGTGCTTGCGGAAGAGTTTGTTCCAGAGCTGCTCGCCGCTGTTGCCACGGGCACCGTGGATTTTGCCCCAGCGCATGCGGCCTTGCGGATCGGCGTGGTAGCCTTCGGCGGTCTTCGGCTTGTCGATGACGCCAAGGTCCATGTGCGTGGTGACGATGGCGCGGCGTTTGGCGTGCTGGGTGAGGAGTTGACCGGCCCACGCGAGCACGTCGTCAGGCGCATTGCACTCCAGGCTGAGATGGATGAAGTCAAAACCACCTGCGCTGAAAAGCTGGGCGCTGTTCACGTTGTTGGCGGAGACGGTTTGATCGGCGCGGTCATGCGTGTAGCTGCCGAGATACCAGGGATAGGCCTTGAAGCTGGCGGCGGGAAAGGTTTGCTGAAACAGATGCGCATCGCCTTTGCTCGACATGTCGTGATTGCCGACGGTGAGGCTGAAGGGCACGACGCCATGCAGTTGATCGAGGTGCTGCTTCGCGATGGCCCACTCGGCCTGGCGGTCTTTTTCGACGATGTCGCCGACGTGGGTGACGAAGACGATGTTTTGGTCGTCGCGATGCTCGCGGATGAATTTCACATGGTTTTCGAGCCAGGGATTCGTCACAGGGGCGGTGCTCTTGGGCTCGATTTTGGTGCCGAGGCCGAGATAACCCTGCGAGTCGGGAATGACGACGACAGTGAAGGCGCCCGCAGGCAACGGTGGAAGCTCCGCCGCACAGGCGTGAGCGGCGAGGAGGAGGAAAAGAGACTTCTTCATGGGAGATGGATGTTGGCGCTGGAAAAGATTCCTGCGCCGATGAAGCGGGCGCTGGAGCCGAGGTGGCGCTGGATGCGGAGGACTTCGTTCCATTTCGCCATGCGCTCGCTGCGGCTGAAAGAGCCGACTTTGAGCTGCCCGGCATTGGTGGCGACGGCGAGGTGGGCGATGAAGGCATCTTCCGTTTCGCCGGAGCGTGCGGAGACGACGGGCAGCCAGCCCGCGGTCTGCGTGCGGCGGATGGCGGCGAGTGTCTCGGTGACGGTGCCGATCTGGTTGAGCTTGATGAGCACGGCGTTGGCGGTGTTCGCCGCGATGCCGCGTTCGATGCGGGTGAGGTTGGTGGTGAAATGATCGTCGCCGATGAGCTGGCAGCGATGACCGATGGCCTGGCGCACGAGTTTCCAGCCTTCCCAATCGTCCTCGGCCATGGGGTCCTCGATGGAGACGATGGGATATTTTTCGATCCAGTCGATCATGAGCTGCGCGAACTCATCTGTGGACAAGCGGCGCTGCTCCAGGCCGAGGGTGTAAAAGCCGTCGCGATACAAATCGGTGGCGGCGATGTCGAGCGAGATGCCGACCTCGCGGCCCGGCGTGTAGCCGGCGAGCTCGATGGCGGCGATCAAGGCGTCGAAGACATCCTCGTTGCGATCAAACACGGGCCAGTAACCGCCTTCATCGGCCACACCGGCGAGCGTGCCGCGTTGTTTCATGATGTCGGCGGCGGCGTGGAATACGTTCGCGGTGACTTCGAGGGTCTCGTCATAGGTTTGGGCCGTGAGGGCCATGATCATGAAGTCCTGGATGTCGATGCGGCCCTGCGCGTGCTTCCCTCCGCCGAAGATCTGGATCTCCGGCAATGGCAGCAGCGTGCCATCGCCGAGCGAGGCAAAGAGCGGCACGCGTTTCGCATTCGCCGCAGCCTGCGCGACGGCCATCGAGGTGCCGAGGATGGCGTTCGCACCGAGGCGTGATTTGCCGGGCGTGCAGTCGAGGGCGATCAAAGCCTCATCGAGGCCGGTTTGATCGAAAACATCACGACCGATGATCTCGCGGGCGATTTCGCCTTTCACATGCGAGAGGGCCTTGAAGACCGATTTGCCGCGAAAGCGGCTATTATCGCCATCGCGCAGTTCCAAAGCCTCATGATGACCGGTGGAGGCACCGGAAGGCACGAGGCCATGGCCCGTGGTGCCACCCTCCAGCGTCGCGATGACCTCGACGGTAGGGTTGCCGCGGCTGTCGAAGATTTGCAGAGCGTCGAGGGCGGTGATTTTCATGTGCGCTTTGTGAGACAACAACCTGCGGAAGCCACTTTTTGCTCTTTCCAAACACTAAAATATGATTCGAGAAGCGCTGGGCGCGGCAAGCAACCTCCGTCATGCCGGGCAAAAGATCACTTCACCACCTGTTCGGCACGCAGTCCAGGCAAGGCGATCCTGGCGATCCATTCCTTCACCTTCGCCTGTTCAGAGGCGGTGAATTCGTGACCGGTTTTCTCCATCATGCTGAGCACCATCTCAGCGCCACGGCTCTTGAAATTTCTTCCCACGGCCGGCACATAACCTGCGGCGGGACTGGTCTCACCGTAACAGACGTAGGCGTGTTTGCCTTTGAGCGAGGGATAATTCCCCTTCGCGCCGCCCGCACCGCCGCCGTCCGCAAGAATGAAAATGCCGAAGTAGTCCGCGACGCCACCTTCCTTGCCGCCACGAGCTTTCAATTCGCCATCAATGGCATGCGCGCCGTTGCTGAAGCCGCCGATGATCGACGTCTTCTTGTCAAGGTTCGGGATGCGCTCATGAATCTTGTTGATCATCGCGCGGTGGTAGTCCCAGAGCTTGTCGAAATCGCCCACCATGCTGGCTTGATTCGGATTGTTTGCTCCCTTCAGAAAGGGCAGCCCGGCTGTGACGAAGTCGCCGTCCGGCAGAAAGGCGGAGCTGGGCGTGTTCCCCCCGTCACCACCTGACATCCAGATGACCAGTGGAAACTTTTTCGCCCCGTCATATCCCTGCGGCAACCTGACCGTGCAGGACGTGGGCTGGTCTCTGCGGTCCTTGGGAAGATCAGGAAACTCCAGCACGAGCGTGGAGCCGGGTTTCAAATCCTCAGCCACCTTCACCGGCTCCGTCGGAACGGCTGACGCACCCGGTTTCCACGCCTTGATGTAAACCTGGTCCGCCTGGCTGAAGGTGTCCGCAGGCACGCTGAATGTCCGGCCGTCGGCACGTTTGATGGTGACGTTCACACCATTGACACTCACAACCTCCGCCTCCATGGCGCGCCCCTTGGCATCTGTGAAGGTGCGGGCCGTCAGGGCGTGGGGCATCGACAGCCCGATGGCAAGGAGCAGAATGCATTTCATGGCGGGAGGGAACGCTCATCACTGCCTCCAAATCTCGCGTTTTTTCCACACAAAAGGCGGGCCGTGAGGCGTTAGGCTCGTCGCACACCAGCCACCCCGCATGGAAGCCACCTTTGACTGGAAACAGACCTTCAACCAGGTCGCCCCGCAGCTTGTATTGTATGCGCGGCAGCTTGTCGCCTCGAAGTCGGATGCCGAGGACGTGGTGCAGATGGCTTTTGTGCGCTGGTGGCGGCGGTTTCCGGACGGCGACGCCGCGCACATCCCCCTGCTCTACGCCGCCGTCCGCACCATCGCCCTGGATCAACGCCGCTCCGACACCCGCCGCGTGAACCGGGAGGCGAAGTCCGACATCGCCCTCCCCCATGAAAACGCCCCCGCCTTCGATCCGCAGCCTGGACAACAGGAAGTCGCCGACATCGTCGAAAAGGCGCTTCAGGATCTGCCCGGCCAGCAGCGCGAAGTGGTGACGCTGAAGCTGTGGGGCAGCCTGACCTTCAACGAAATCGCCGCGATGACCGGCGAGTCCATCAACACCGTCGCAGGCCGCTACCGCTACGCCTTGCTGACGCTGCACCGCAAGCTGGCACCGCTGAAGGAGGACCTGCTCGGCGAATCGTCCCCGTCTCCCGTCAACATCCTATCATTCCCCACCTCCAAGGAGGCGCTGTCATGAACGACGAACCCCATGCAACCCACCTCGAAAACATGCTGCGCGGCCTCGCGCCTGCCCCGGCGTCCCCCGCCCTCGCCCAATGCGTGGATGAAGAGCTGAAGCTCGACATGAGCTGGCTGCACACCAGCGCCCGTCCACGCCGCGTGATGAGATGGACCGGCTCCGTCTCCTGGGCGGCACTCGGTGCCGCCGCCGCCGTGGCGGTGATGAGTTTCCTGCCCGCGCCATCACGGCCCGCCAATGACGCCGGCGCGCTGGCCGCCACGCCCACCATCCTTCCCGTCTCCACCATCCGTGAATGGGAGGACGTGCGCGACGACGGCATTCATTACAGCAAGGAACGCCTGCCGGAGCAGCACCTGCGGGTCATCGCCCGCGACCGCCAGACCTGGATCGACCCGCGTGATGGCGCGCAAATGACCGTGGAGATCCCGCGTGAGCAAAAAGTGATCCTGCCGGTCTCCTTCCAATGACCCTCCCAACCTGAAGCCACGACCATGAAACTGAAACACACGCTCATCATCGCCTGCCTGGGCACCGCGCTCCTGTGCGCGCAGCAGGCGGAGCCAAAGCCGGATGTGCCGAAATCCGGTCCCTCCCCTGACAATGGCAACACCGCAACACCTGCCACCGGCACTGACCGGCCAGACACGCGGCATCCCGGCCCGCACACCACGCGCCATCATCACCGTAACAATCCCGGCCCGTCAGAGGGCACGGCTGCAAAAACACCGGAGCAAAAACCAGCGCCTTACATCGGTGTGATGACACGCGGCGTGTCGCCCGAACTGAGGGCGCAATTCTCACTGTCTGAAGGCTTCGGCCTCGTGGTGGATGAGGTGATGCCAGACTCCCCGGCCGCACATGCCGGGGTGAAGGTGCATGACATCCTGGTCAAACTCGACGACCAGCGGCTCGTCAGCATGGAACAGCTCATGCTGCTCGTCCGCTCCAAACACAAGGGCGACAACGTGAGCCTGACCCTCATCACCGGTGGCAAAGAAACGTCCGTGTCTGTCACGGTCGATGAACATGTGATGCCCGCCATGCAGCCACGCATGCAGCACGATCTCTCCGGCTGGCCCCACCATTTCATGCCGTTCATGAACAACGGCGGCTTTGGGGGATTCGGCATGCGCGGCCTCCCGAACCAGGACAATGAGTTCAATGAGCAGATGGAACGCTTTCACAAGGAACTGCGCGAATATCAGCAGCGCATCCAGGACTGGGCACGGCAAGGCAGCAACGGCATCATGCCGCAGCCGCCGATGTTCAACATGCCCGGCAACAGCGGCCAGCCGCAACACGGCGCCACCCGTGTGAATGGCGGCGCGCAGGCGCAGCCGCCCGGTCACGGCGGCGTCAGCTCCCGTCGGCTCAACCTCTCCGAATCCCACTCCAGCGCCAACATCACGCGCCGCGATGACTCCGGTGAATACACCATCAAACGTGAGGACGGTAAAACCACCTTCACCGCCCGCCCCAACAACGGCAAGGAGCAAAGCTGGCCCGTCAACAACGACGCCGAGCGCAACTCCGTGCCGCAGGAGTTCCGCGACAAGCTGCGCATGATGGAAGGCGCCAACGGCGGCATCCGCATCGAGGTGCGTCCAGGCCCGGACGGCGGAGGAACTCCGCGGCCTGCTCCCGGTGGCACCAGCCAACCATCGCCTCCGGCGAAGAACTCAAAGCCCGCCACCTCCGCCTGATTTTCGAGCGGCACCCGCCTACGAAAAAAAGCTGCGATGGCGTGAACCATCGCAGCTTTGCATTTTCCGACGTCTTCCCGTGTGGTTTTACTTCGCCGCCAGCGCCTCCTTGATCGCATCCACGACCTCCGGCGCGTCCGGCTTCACCTTCGGCTCGAAGCGCTTCAAAATTTTGCCGTCCTTGCCGACCAGGAACTTGCCGAAGTTCCATTTCACATCGCCTGGAAACGGCGACTCCGGGCCGCTGAGCACCTGGTAGAGCGGACTCTTGTCCGGGCCTTTGCAGGTAACCTTGTCGAACATAGGAAATGTCACCTTGTAGCGCGCAGAGCAAAAATCCTTGATCTCCTCGTTCGTGCCAGGCTCCTGTTTGCCGAAGTCATTGCAGGGGAAACCCAGCACGGCGAGGCCATGTTTGCCAAACTCCTTGTTCAGTTGCTCAAGCTGCGTGTACTGCGGCGTGTTGCCACACTGTGAGGCGACGTTGACGATGAGCATGACCTTGCCCTGGTAAGCTTTGAGGGAGGTGTCTTTTCCGTCGATGTCCTTCAAGGGAACATCATAGACCGACTTTGGCGCGTCCGCGGCGCTCAAGGCTGCCGCGGCAAGGAGGGTGGTGGTAAGGGTGAGCAGTTTCATGGGGCAGCATGAACGTTGCATTCATGCGCAGTGTTGCGGAACTCGCTCCCCAACCGGCTTCACCCCCGGAAAACGCGGCGCAGGAAAAACATGATGCCCAGAAAGCCCAGAAGCGGCAGCAAGACATAACTGAAATAATCATCCACACGCGAACCTCCACCCAGTTGATTCGCAATCTGCTCAATCTCCCTATTGTGATGCTCCTTAACTATCTCCTTGGTTTCTGTGGCAGCCATGAGCGTTGGCACTGTAAAAATCAAGCTGCATACACACATCCAACAGGCAAATTTGCAAACAACGGCACTAAGCACAGCCCGCCCAATGAGTGTTATTTTTTGAGTCGTAAGAGCCATGACCCAACATATCATTTAGGCGTAGAACGCAAGTATCTACATGACAAATTAACAATAACTCCATCCACCTTAATCGTTTACTAGGAATAATACTCTTATAAGAGCATCCATGAAGCAAAGCCATTGCCAGGCAAGCTGAGGTTAAAGCACTCAGTTCACCTTCCCACCACAAGCGTGCTGAGAGGCGGGATGTCCACAACGATGCTCCACGGCTGGCCCTGCCAGGAAGTCTGCTGCGCCTGGAAGCCAGCACCAGCGCTCACGCCGGAACCAGCGTAGCTGGTGGCGTCGCTGTTGAGCAACTCGCGGTAGCTGCCCGCGTCCGAAACGCCGATACGATAACCTTTGCGCACCACCGGCGTGGCGTTCACGAGCACATAGACCTTGTCGCCATCGGGCGAGGAGCGTGCGAATGCAAAGAGGCTGTTGTCGGCGTCATTCGCATCCAGCCAGTGAAAGCCGCCCGCCTCGTGATCCTTCACATGCAGCGCATGCCGTGATGTGTAAAGATGGTTGAGGTCTTTGACGAGACGCTGCAGTCCGGCGTGCTCCTCGCCGAGGAAGAGATGCCAGTCGAGGCTGCTGTCGTGCTTCCACTCGTGCCACTGGCCGAATTCGCAGCCCATGAACAGCAGCTTCTTGCCCGGATGCATCCACATCCAGGAGAGGAACATGCGCAGGTTCGCGAACTTCTGCCAGCGGTCGCCGGGCATCTTGTTGATGAGGCTCCCCTTCCCATGCACGACCTCGTCGTGGCTAAGCACGAGGATGAAATTCTCGTCGTAGGCGTAGATCATCGAGAAAGTGGCCTCGCCGTGATGGAACTTACGATGCACCGGCTCGTGCTGCATGTAGCGCAGGCTGTCGTTCATCCAGCCCATATTCCATTTGAAGCCGAAACCCAGACCGCCGCTACTCACCGGGCGCGAGACCCCAGGCCACGCCGTGCTTTCCTCCGCGATGATCGTCGTGCCCGGATGCTTGGCGTAGCAGACCTGGTTCAGATCACGCATGAAGGAGATCGCGTCCAAGTTCTCGCGACCGCCGAGGTGGTTCGGCACCCACTCGCCCGCTTTGCGTGAGTAATCGAGATAAAGCATCGACGCCACCGCGTCCACCCGCAGGCCGTCGATGTGAAACTCGCCCAGCCAGTAGAGCGCGTTCGAGACGAGGAAGTTCTTCACCTCATGGCGGCCATAATTGAAGATCAGCGTGCCCCAGTCCATGTGCTCGCCGAGACGCGGATCCTCGTGCTCGTACAAGGCCGTGCCGTCGAACTTTGCCAGACCATGCTCGTCCTTCGGGAAATGCCCCGGCACCCAGTCGAGGATGACGCCGATGCCGTTTTGATGACAGCGGTCCACAAACTCGCGAAACTCATCCGGATTCCCGAAGCGGCTCGTCGGCGCGAAGTAACCCGTCACCTGATAGCCCCACGAGCCGTCGAACGGATGCTCGGCGATGCCCATCAGCTCGATGTGCGTGAAACCGAGACCCTTCACATAGGGGATCAAATCATCCGCCAGCTCGCGATACGACAACCAGCGGCCGCCGTCATTCATGTTCCGCTTCCACGAGCCGGGATGCACCTCGTAGATGCTCATCGGCGCGTGATACAGGTCATGCTTCGCACGCCGCTGCATCCATTCGCCATCGGACCAGCGATAGCGCTCCAGATCGAACACCAAACTCGCCGTCTGCGTGCCATGCTGGCTGAACACCGCCATCGGATCGCTCTTCACGCGCATGTGGCCGTGCTTGTCGATCAACTCGAACTTGTAATGTGTCAGCTCCGTGATGCCTGGAATGAAAATTTCCCAGATGCCCGCCTCGACACGGCAGCGCATCACGTTGACGCGCCCATCCCAGCGGTTCCAGTCACCGATGACCGACACGCGCCGCGCATTCGGCGCCCAGACGGAGAACTGGCAGCCCGCCACGCCGTCAATCACCCGCAGCCGCGCCCCGAGCATGTCCCACAGGTGCTGGTGCGTGCCTTCGCGGAAGTAATACATGTCCTGCTCCCCCAGCAGCAGGCCGAAGGCATACGGATCGCCCATGCGGCTCGTGCTGCCATCATGACCGGTGATCTCCAGCTCGTAGCTGCCGCTTTTCGTCTCCGCCTCGAAAAAGCCGTCCTTGTGCAGCTTCTTCATTTCAACGCGTTCACCGCCGCACAGCACCGCCACCTTGTCCGCATACGGCTGGAACACCCGCACCACCTGCTTCCCGCCTCCCACGTCATGCGCCCCGAGAAACGCGAACACATTCTGATGCCGCGCCTCCAGCACGGCCTGGATTTCTGCTTTCTTCGAGTGGGGAGTCATCGGCCCTCACTCATGGAGCGCTCCGCCCCAAAAGCAACGGTTCGAGTTTTTCCCGCATGATCCTCTCCCAGGCCAGCTCCGCCATCAGCCGCCGACGCCCTTGCCGTGCCCGCACCGCGGCATCCGCTTTGACTTTCCGTGCGATGCCTTTGGGAGATGCCGTGAGCTTGAAAAACGTGGCTCCCACTGCCACCTCACGGTGCGCCGGGATGTCCGAGCAAAACACCGGCACGCCATGCAGCGCCGCTTCGATCAACGGCAGCCCGTAGCCTTCCTGCGTGCTCGGAAAGAAGAGCGCGTCCGCCATCTGGTAAAGGCCGCGCACGTCATCGTCGCTGAGCGTGGCCTTTTCGCCGAGAAACAGCGCGCGCTTCGTCACGCCGAGCTGTTTCGCCAGCCGTTTCAGTTCGCGGAAATACTTCACGCCATCCTTCTGATGCGGGTCAGGAGCCGCCGTGACGAGGTACATCGCGTCCGGCAGCTCGGCGAGCACGCGGAGACCCAGTTCGATGTTCTTGCGCCGCACGAAGCGTGTGGGCTGCAGGAGCAGCAGGCCCGCTTTTTCAAGATGGAGCGCCGAAACACGCTCTGTGAGGCCCAAAACGGCTTTGGCGTCGCAACCGTTCGGAATGACATGAACCGGCTCGCGCGTGTGTTTCGCGTATGCCGCCCGCCGATGCTCCGAAACGGCGATGTGAAGTGCCTTCGGCACTTTTTCCGCCCAGCGAACGTCATGCACCCAGTTGATCCAGCGGATGTCCGGCCGCGAACGCGTGAGCGCGATGAGTTCCTCCGTCCATTCGAGGTCGAAGGGCATGGTGAACACGTTGTGGACGATCACTATGGAGGGGCGACGACTCGTCGCCTCTCCCAATCGATAGGCCGACGACTCGTCGGCGCTCCAAAAGCGAAAACCGTCACGCAGCCTCGCCTTCTCCGGGTTGTGCCTAATGTAGCCGTCCACAAACTCCCAATGCCTCGCGCTGCGGATCAGGCGGTCGAAATACCCCTTCTGCCAAACCTGCCCGGCCGTTCTCAATGCGGCGTTGATGGCTTTGGCCGACCGTTCCTTCCAGTTCTGCACCACGCACTCCAACGGCCATCCATCATGCAGGCGCACCAGTACATGCACATGGTTCGGCATCACGACGTAGCTCTTGAGCGTGTATCTCACGCCATCGAAAAAGTGCAGGGCCTGCTCCACCGCCTCCGCACACACCTTTTGGCGTAAAAGACAGCTCCCGAATCCCTGGTCGAGAAGATCGAGATAGCGATCGGAGAACCTCTGGTGGTATTCGGCTTCGACCTCGACGCTCCAAGGCTTCGGATGGCCGCGCAGCCACGCATCGCGTTCCTGCATCCAGTCTTGGATGAACTCCTGTGGCAGCGAATCGGCCAGCCGCCAGGTGATGAAGCACCACACCCCGTCCTGATGCCAATGCGGCAGGATGTGGCGGTGCTTGTCGATAGGCCGCTGCGGATGCAGAAAAGGCGTGTGGAGCGGCGACGCTTCGTCGCCCAATACTTCCCTGAAAGCCGACGATTCGTCGGCGCTCCATATCCGCACCTCGTGGCCCATCGCGGTCAAAGCCGCCGCCTGCTCGCCGATGACACGCTCAACGCCGCCGATCACAGGCGGCTTCGAGTAATGCAGGATGGCGATGCGCATGGAGTGGCGACGATTCGTCGCCAAAAACAATTCACGCAAGGGCGACGAATCGTCGCCGCTCCTAAACGACCACGTTCACCAGCTTGCCAGGCACGACGATGATCTTCTTGGCGGGCTTGCCCTCCATGAATTCCTGCACGCGGGCGCTGGCGAGGGCG
>JAEUHJ010000205.1 GCA_016795375.1 Verrucomicrobiaceae bacterium | reverse complement strand
TGGCAACTGCGCGAACTTCTCCGCGAGCTGCCCCAGCTTTGCATGATCGGGGTGGGACATGCCGCCTACAGATAACCATCCCATACGGGGTACAACCACTATAACCAGACTCTCTGATTTTTATTGGCGCGTCTGCCCTGGGGTGAGTGGCGGTGCCCGCCCGTTGCGTCCGGCGATCTTCGGTGCCACCGGAACACCACGCTTGTTTTGCTGATGCGTTCCGGCGCCGACGGCACCACCGCAGCAGACAACCCGTGATTGCTTTCCGGTTTTTTTCCCGTTTATGACATCAGTTCCCATGAAACCCGCCCTCATTGCCTCCTTCATCGCACTTTCCACCGCCGCGCTGGCGCAGCCAAAATGGATCGAAGCCGAGTCCTTTGCCAATCCTGGCGGCTGGGTGCTCGAAACGCAGTTCATCGACATCATGGGCTCCCCCTACCTCATGGCGCACGGCATGGGCAAGCCGGTGAAGGATGCCGAGACCGAGGTCGAGCTGCCCGCGGGTGAATACACCGTGTGGGCACGCGTGAAGAACTGGGTCGGCCCATGGGATGCGCCGGGATCACCCGGACGTTTTCAGATCGCGATCAATGATGACACTCTGAAGCACGAATTTGGTGCCACGGGCAAAGACTGGCAGTGGGAGAAGGCCGGACCGGTCAAGATCGACGGCAAAGCCAAAGTCGCGCTCAAAGACCTCACCGGGTTCGACGGACGTGTGGACGCGCTTGTGTTCAGCGATGACGCGGGCTTCACACCGGGCACGGAGATGCGCAAAAAGATGCTGGGACTGCCGGAGAAGGCCCCGGAGACGGGCGAATACGACCTCGTCGTCGTTGGTGGCGGCTACTCGGGCATGGGCGCGGCGATTTCCGGCGCGCGCCAGGGTTTGAAAGTCGCCTTCATCCAGAACCGCCCCGTGCTCGGCGGCAATGGCTCCAGCGAAATCCAGGTCTGGGCGCAGGGTGGCACGCGTCGCGGCCTGTATCCACATCTCGGCGAAATCATTGAGGAATTCGCCGACCGTGCCAGCAACAGCCCCGCCGCCGATCCCGCCGAGTACAATGACAAGCTCAAAGAAGGCACGGTCAGGGCCGAGAAGACCATCGACCTCTTCCTCAACACTCACGTCTATGGCGTCGAGATGACTGCGGACAAAAAGAACATCCGCAGCGTCACCGGCCTCGACACAAAAAGCGGCAAGGAGACGCGCTTCGTCGGCAAATTCTTCGTCGATTGCACTGGTCACGGCAGCGTGGGCGCCCTCGCAGGCGCGGAGTTCATGATGGAGGAGAAAGGCCGCATGGGCATGAGCAACATGTGGGTCATGAAAAATCTGCAAAAACCCGTCTCATGGCCGCAGACCCCCTGGGCGCTGCCTTTGAAGCTGGAAGACTTCCCCGAACCGCAGCCGATGGGTGCCGTCGGCAAAAAGAACGCCGCGAACCAGGCCGGCTACGACCTCGGCTACACCCCGGTGGCAAATCCTCAAGAATACGTCCACGGCGAATGGTTCTGGGAAAGCGGCTTCGACAAACACCCGATCAACGACCTCGAACTCATCCGCGATCACAACTTCCGCGCGGTGTATGGCGCTGTGAGCGCGCTCAAGACGCTCAAGGCCGACAAATATGCCGACTTTGACCTCACCTGGCTCGCCTACATCGGCGGGCCGCGTGAAAGCCGCCGCATCGTCGGCGACATGATCCTTGATGGTGCGGACATGGTCAAAGGCATCATCCATCCCGACGGCTGCGTGCCCACGACCTGGGACCAGGACCTGCACTACCCGAAGGAGCAGTATGCGAAGAACTTCCCCGACAATCCCTTCATCAGCCGCGCCGAGTTCGGCAAGCACACCGACCGCAAAAACGGCTACCCCGTGCCCTACCGCTGCTTTTACAGCAAGGACATCGGCAATCTCTTCATGGCCGGCCGCACCATCAGCGTAGAGCGTCACGCGCTGGGTTCCACCCGCGTCATGCGCACTTGCGGCATGATGGGCGAGGTCGTGGGCAAGGCCGCGTGGATCTGCGTCCGCCACCACACCACCCCGCGCGGCGTGTACGAGCAGTATCTCGACATTTTGAAGGACCTCATGAGCAGGCCCGGAGCGATGCGCCGCGACTCGCTCGAAGGCGATCTCTACCTGCCGAAGAATGCCAGAAAACCGCCCGCGGTCTTCAGTGACAGCATCGACCCGAAAAAACTCGAAGGCATCGTCATCGACGACAAGGAAGCCGAGCTGAACGGGAAGTGGTCACATGGCGAAGGTTTGAAGCCCCATGTCGGCGAATACTACAGCTACGGCAGCGACAAGAACGCCAGCGCCCGCTTCGCCTTCAGCGTCAAGGAGACCGGCAAATACGAGGTGCGCATCTTCTTCCAGCCGCACGAAAACCGCGCCCGGCGCGCGCCCGTCACCGTCCTGAGCGCCGATGGTGAAAAAACGACCGCCGTCGATCAAACTCAGAAACCATCACTGCCCCAGGGCGCGCACAGCCTCGGCATCTTCACCTTCAACGCCGGCGAGGAGGCCGCCGTCATCTTCCGCACCACCAACGCGGGCGGAAACGTGCATCTCGACGCCGTGCAGGTGCTGCCGGCGCGGTGAGCCGGGCGTGAACGCCGCTTGCGGCAGGCACACGCCGCCGCATCATGACGGATGCCTTTGAACGCGATCCCGCCAAATCCGCATCAGCATCCCGGTCCCGCGAAACCGCGCTTCACCGAGGAGCATTTCATCAACCGCGAGCTGAGCTGGCTGGCCTTCAATTCCCGCGTGCTCGACGAGGCCGCGCGCGCCACGCTTCCCGTGCTCGAACGCGTGAAGTTCCTCGCCATCACCGCCTCGAACCTCGACGAATTTTTCATGGTCCGCGTCGGCGGCCTGCAGTTGCTGCGTGAAAAAGACATCCGCTCCCGCGACAGCACCGGACTCACGCCCTCACAGCAGTGGGAGCAGATTCATCAAAGCGCCGCCGCCTTCGTCACGCGGCAGTATGACATCCTCCAGCGGCAGCTCGTGCCGCTGTTGAATGAAAAAGGCATCCGCCGCCTGCCCGCCGCCGGGCTCACCCCCGCGCAGCGCACGCATCTGCGCGAGTACTTTGACGAGCACATCTGCCCGGTGCTCTCCCCCGTCGTGGTGGATGATGCCGGTGCGCGCGCCGCCATCCCCGCGCTCAACCTCGTTTTGCTCTGCACCGTGAGCGACGATGAGAAACGTCACGTCCTGCTGCCCCTCCCCGCCAATCTGCCGCGCCACGTCACGGTTCCCGACCCCGACGGCGGCCAGTTTCTCTATGTGAACCTCGAAGACGTCGTCACACTCTTCATCGGCGAGTTCTTCCCTTCTGAAAAAGTCTCCACGCCCGCCCGCTTCCGCGTCAGCCGCAACACCGACATCACTGTGGATGACGAAAGCGCCTTCGACCTCGCCAGCGAGATGGAGGAAGTGCTCGAAGCGCGTCTGAAAAGCCCCGCGATCCGCATCGAGATCGAGGCCGGCGCCTCGCGCGAGCACACACGCATCATCCGCGACCTCTGCGGCGCGAAGACAGCGCAAGTGTACGAGGTTCCCGGAGAGCTCGACCTGCGCGCCTATTTCCAAATCGCCGGCATCTCAGGATTCGACGAATTGAAAGTCGATTCGTGGGACAGCCATCTCAGCACGGCCATCACGCCCGGCGAAAGCATCTTTGACGCCATCAAGCGCGGCGACATCCTGCTGCACCATCCGTATGAGAGCTTCGACCCGGTGCTCGCCCTCATCGAGGAGTCCGCCGCCGACCCGAGCGTCGTCGCCATCAAGCAGATCCTCTACCGCACGGCGAAGAACAGCCGTATCATCTCCGCGCTCGTCCGTGCCGCCCAGGCCGGCAAGCACGTCACCGTGCTCGTGGAGCTGAAGGCGCGCTTCGACGAGGCCCGCAACCTCGAACGCGCCGCCGACCTCATCAACGCGGGCGCGCAGATCATCTACGGTGTCGCCGGACTGAAGACGCACGCGAAGGTCAGCCTCGTCATGCGCCGCGAATCCGGCCGCATGACGCGCTACATGCACTTCGGCACCGGCAACTACAACGAAAGCACAGCCCGCCTCTACACCGACATCAGCCTGCTCACCTGCCGCGCCGAATACGGCGCCGACGCCTCCGCGTTCTTCAACACCGTCACCGGTCGCTCGCGTTTCGTGCGCTTCAACAAGCTCAGCATGGCGCCCTACGGCCTGCGCGAGCGCCTGCTGTCCATGATCCGCAGTGAGACCGAGCGCGCACGCCAGGGCGAGACCGCCGAGATCATGCTGAAGATGAACGCGCTCGAGGACCGCCAGATGATCGAGGCGCTCTATGAAGCCTCGCAGGCCGGCGTGAAGATCCGCCTCAACGTGCGCGGCATCTGCTGCCTGCGTCCCGGCATCAAGGGCGTCAGCGACAACATCAGCGTCGTCAGCATCATCGACCGCTATCTCGAACATGCGCGCATCTTCTGGTTCCGCCAGGGTGGCAAACCGGCCGTCTTCATCGCCAGCGCCGACTTCATGAACCGCAATTTGTCGAAGCGCGTCGAACTTCTCACGCCTGTCGAGGACAAGGATGCGCGCAAACGCCTGCAGCACATTCTCGAAGTCCACTTCGCCGACACCGCCCGCGGCCGTGTTCTGAAATCCGACGGCACCTGGCACCTCGCCAGCATCACCGCTGCCAAAGCCGTGCGTTCCCAGGAACAATTCGCCAGGGAAATGACCAAACGCACACGCCAGGCGAACGAATCACCCGACGTGCTCGTGCCGCACACGCCGAAGTGATGGTTATACCGTAGAGGATGGCGTCAGCCTTCCTCCGAGTGCTTCACAACGACTTCCCCAAAAAACGGCATGCTGAAGCCTGCCTCCACGGCAAATTGCTTCACACCACCGGCCAGAACGCCTTGTAAACCAGCGCCCCGACGATGCCACCGATGACCGGGCCGACGACGGGGATCCAGGCGTAGTCCCAATCAGCACCGCCTTTACCGGGAATCGGCAGGACAAAATGCGCGAGGCGCGGACCGAGGTCACGCGCGGGATTGATGGCGTAGCCGGTGGGGCCGCCGAGGGACAAACCGATCGCCCACACGATCACGCCGACAAGCGCGGGGGCGAAGCCTTTGTCGAAGCCGGAGTTCGGCACCAAGTTCGCAGGCGACAGAACCGCCAGCACACCGAGCACGAGGACGAAGGTGCCGATGATCTCGCAGATCAGGTTGCTCATGGTGTGGCGGATGGCCGGACCGGTGCAAAAGACGGCCAGCTTCGCGCCTGGATCTTCGGTGACCTTCCAATGCGGCAAATAAGCGAGCCAGACAAGCGCCGCGCCGAGAAACGCGCCCGTCATCTGCGCGGCAATGTAACCCGGGACGAGCGACCAACTGAACTTGCCGATCACCGCCATCGCGACGGTTACCGCCGGATTCAGATGCGCACCGCTGACCGCATTCGTGCAGTAAACAGCAATCGTCACCGCGAACGCCCAGCCGGCGGTGATCACGATCCAGCCGCTGTTGTGCCCCTTGGTCTGTTTGAGCACCACGTTGGCGACAACACCGTTGCCGAGAAGGATGAGAAGCATGGTTCCAAGGAGTTCGGCGAGAGGTGCGGACATGACGGTGATTGGTTGAATTTCCGCGCAGCTTATCGGGAGGCATGGGAAAGAGCAAGGCGGAGAGTGTTCGGTGTGTCCGGAGTTTTTTTTGCATTGTCACCGCATGAGGCGCCGTTCAAACACCCCACCCATGAAACTCATCCTGCTCTCGCCCGTCCTCTGCCTGCTCGTCATTGCGGCCGTCCAAGCCCAGGCTCAAGCACCGGCCAAGGTCAAACCCGCCGCGCCCGCCAAACTGCCGCCGCAGCCGCCAGATGTCGCCGCGCCGAAAATGGGTCCCGATGGCAGGCCGAACGCAGGCTTCCTCGCCGCGCATGAACGGTTCGTAAGCATCGCGAAGGAGGGCAAGGCGCAGCTCGTGTTCCTCGGTGATTCGATCACCGCAGGCTGGGCAGGCAGTGGCAAGGAAGTGTGGGCCAAGTCCTTCAGCGCCTACACGCCCGCGAATTTCGGCATCGGCGGCGACCGCACGCAGCATGTGCTCTGGCGCATTCAGAACGGCGAGCTCGAAACCATCAAACCAAAGGCGGTCGTTTTGATGATCGGCACGAACAATTCCGGCCAGGACAGCGCCGAAGGCATCGCCAAAGGCGTCACGGCCGTCGTTGAAACGATCCGGACCAGGCAACCGCAGGCAAAAATCCTGCTGCTGGCCGTTTTCCCGCGTGGCAGCAGGCCTGACGGACAGCTCAACGCTCAAAACGACAAGCTCAAGCAGGTCAACTCGCTCATAGCGAAACTCGGTGACGGCAAATACATCCACTACCTCGACATCGGCGGCAAATTCCCCGTCACGGACGGCAAACTCGACAAAAATGCCATGCCCGACTTCCTGCATCTCTCCGCCGTCGGCTACCAGATCTGGGCCGATGCCATCGGCCCGAAGCTGGCGGAGCTGATGAAATAAAAACGTCGGAAAGCCACAGGCTGGCGGCCTGTCTCACCCCGGAGCTTGACACTCGAAACGGCCATGCGAAGTCGCAGGCCATGTTCTTTGACACGCACACGCATCTCGGCAGCAGTCAGTTTGACAACGACCTGCCCGCCGTGCTGGAACGTGCGCGTGCCGCTGGCGTCACACGCATGGTCGCGCCTGCCACGGACCTCGGAAACGCGCGCAAGCTGCTCGCCATCGCCGAACATGCGCCTGACGTGCGTGTCGCCGTCGGCGTGCACCCCTGTGACGCGGACACGGTGAGCGGCGAAGCGTGGGTCGAGCATCTGCGTGACCTGGCAAAGCATCCGAAGGTCTGCGCCATCGGCGAGATCGGGCTCGATTACTTCCATGCGCCGCCGGATGGTTTCACCCTGGAGAATTGGAAGACGCATCAGGCGGCGGTGCTCGCCGCGCAGCTCAAACTGGCTGCGGAGTTGAGGCTGAATGTCATCCTGCACAACCGCGAGAGCTGGGACGACCTCACAGCGCTGGTATTGCCGTTCAGCGGCCGCCTGCGTGGCGTGTTCCACTGCTACACCGGCACGATGGAGCAGGCACGGCCGCTGCTGGAGCACGGCCACCTCATCTCATTCACCGGCATCGTGAGCTTCAAAAACGCCGGGGTGATCGCCGACACAGCACGCCTGGCGCCGGCGGACGGCTACATGATCGAAACTGACGCGCCCTACCTCGCGCCGGTGCCACATCGCGGAAAACGTTGCGAACCCGCCCATGTGGCGGACACCGCGCGGGCGGTCGCCGCCCTCCGTGGCGAAACAGCCGCACAGGTCGCCGTCGAAACGACGCGCAACGCGCTTGGATTCTTCCAGGGCTGGGATTGACCTGCCGCGAAAGCATTCCAGTCTCCACCACGTTTTCTGCAATCACCATGAAACTGACCGCCCTCCTTGTCTCCTCGCTTCTACTCACCCCATTGGCCAGCGCCGCTGAATTCACCGTTGATAAAACCCCGGCAGGCGGTGCTGTCGTGAAAGTGGATGGGCAGGTCTTTGCCGAATACGTCGTCGATCAGGCGAACAAGCCTTATCTCTGGCCGATCCACGGTCCCACGGGCAAGTCCATGACGCGTTCGTATCCGATGAAAAAAGTCGAAGGCGAGAGGCAGGACCACCCGCACCATCGCGGCCTCAATTTCGGCCACGAGAACATCGGCGGCTGGGACACCTGGGCGGAGGCGACCACCTTTGGAGAAAACGTGAAGTACAGCGAGCGCCTGAAACACCTCGGAGCCATCAAGCATCGTGAGTTCAAGGAACTCAAAGGCGGGGGCGCCGGTGTGGTTCATGCGCTGTCTGATTATGTCGATGACAAGGGCAATGTGATCATCACCGAGGAGCGCCGCATGACCTTCCAGGTGGCAGGCGAGACACGCACCATCGACGTGGACATCGACTTGATCGCCTCACAGGGCGATGTGCTCGTGGACGACAAAAAGGACTCCGGCCTGAGCATCCGCGTGCCTCACAGCATGTCTGTTGACGCGAAACAAGGCGGCAAGATCATCAATAGTGAAGGCCACAAGGATGCCGACGCCTGGGGAAAGCGCGCGAAATGGTGCGACTTCAACGGTCCGGTCGAAGGCGAGCACCTCGGCATCGCCATGCTGAACCATCCGTCCAGCTTCCGCCACCCAACCCCCTGGCACGCCCGCACCTACGGCCTCTTCACCGCGAATCCCTTCGGCCTTTCCCAGCTCAAAGTGCAGACGGAGAGCGGGGCGATGGAATTGAAGAAAGATGAGCGGATCAAACTGCGCCACCGCTTCATCTTCCACAAAGGCGACGAAAAAACCGGGAAGATCGCCGAGGCGTATGAGGCGTACGCGAAGGAAGCACGCTGAGTCCGCCTGCGTGATCGTGCATCACCGGCAGATTCTGGCGGCGCGCCCATCATGCACGCCGCCCTTCCTCGCAAAGCTGGTGCTGTACTCCCCATTGGAAAGGATCCGCCGGGTCGAGGATCAATGTTGATTCAGCCGTGATGAAGGCCTGGCCGGTGATGGTGGGAATGATGCCACCGTCATTCGCCTCATAAGAACCCTCAAAAACGCTACCGATGATGCTTTCCTGCCGCCAGACCTCACCGGGAGTCAATTTTCCATCCGCCGCTAGGCAGGCGAGCTTCGCGCTGGTGCCTGTGCCGCAGGGGGAACGGTCGTATTCACCGCCGGGACATAAAACAAAGTTCCGGCTGTGATTGGCGGAGTCATGTGGTGACGCGAAAAGCTCGACATGATCGACTTCAGGGAATCCGGCGGCATGCACGGCCTCACGCATCGCCAAACTGGCCTGCGTGAGCTGCGGGATGTTCTTGAGCGTGAGTTCGAGGTGATGGTCTCCGACGAGGAAGAACCAGTTGCCGCCCCAGGCGACATCTCCAGTCACTCCACCAGCCTGCACGCCCTTCGCCTTCCGATACGACGGCACATTGCGGATGCTGACGCGGCCATTGTCATGCAGCGTGGCGGTGATGATGCCTGCGAGTGTTTCGATCCGATGCCTGCCTGCCTGGATGCGGCCGGTGTGTTTCAGCGTGGCGATGACGCCGATCATGCCATGCCCGCACATGCCGAGGAGGCCGACATTGTTGAAGAAGGTGACACGGACGAGGCACGAGGCATCCAGCGGCTCCTCCAGTAATGCTCCGACGATCACCTCATGCCCGCGCGGCTCGCAGATGATCGCATGGCGATATTTTTCCAACTCGCCAGCAGTCACGCCGTCGAGAACGACGCGAGTCGGTTCACCGCCAGTGTGCGAATCGATGATCTGGATGCGCTTCATTGAGCGGGGATGACGGCTTTTGATGTGCGGTCGCCGACTTGAAAATAGCCGATGGGCTCCTGTGCCGCATCACGAACGATCCAGACGGCACCGGGGCGGGTGGAAAGACGCTTCGGCATCCCGGGCTTGAGTGGGCCGTAGGACTTGGTCGTGCCTTTAGGCGACGACCATAGAAGTTCGACGGGCTGCGCACGTTCATTGATGAAGACCACATCGAACGTGCCGCCGTCGGGCTTGGAAGGCGGGACGATCTCACCGGCGGGATGCCATTTCAGTCCGAGCAATGATGCAACGGGCACCTGCGGAATGGGGACAGGGTTCCTTGGCGCAAAGGCACGCAGCTCGGTGAGTTTGGCGGCATGTTCGGGCTTTGCGGCGAGATTGGCCCACTCGTGTGGATCATTGGCGATGTCATAGAGTTCCTCATCCCCGTTGCGGTAGTGGATGTAGCGCCATGTGCGTGTGCTGACGGCGTATTCTTCTGGCGCGTTGAGCTGCGTGACCGCGGCATGCGGCCAGGGCGCGCCAGGATTCTGCAGCAGCGGCGCGAGGCTGTGCGTGCTGATGTTTTCCGGCGCGGGAAGGCCGCAGAGATCGGCGAGGGTGTGGAAGAGATCGGTGAGGCACACCGGCTGGTCGCAGACGACGCCGGCTTTTCCGCCGGGGACGCGGATGATGAGCGGCACGCGCGTGCAGATGCGCCAGCCGGTGTATTTCTGCCAGTGCTGCTTTTCGCCGAGATGCCAGCCGTGATCGCTCCACAGCACGACGATAGTGTTGTCGCGATGCGGGCCGTGTTCGAGCGCGTCGAGCACGCGCCCGAGCATCGCGTCCGCATAATGAATGCTGGCGAGATAGGCCTGGATGGCCTGCTTCCACTGCCCTTGTTTGCGTATGTGCTCGAAGTAGCGGTTCGGCCCGAGCTTTTTTCCTGCTGGCGGGAGATCATCAAGATCGTCCTCCTTGAAGCCGGGGCCGGGTTGAATGGACTCGAGCGGGAAGGGTTTGAAATACTCCTCCGGCACAAACCACGGCTCGTGCGGACGATAGATGCCGCAGCCGAGGAAGAAGGGCTTGGCATGCGGGCGCTGGAGCTGCTCACCAATCCACTTCGTCACGCTCCAATCACCGCCGCATCGCTCGTCGCTCACATTCAGCGCGGCCCAGTCGGTCTCCACATACTGCCACGGGCCGCCGACAGGCAGGCTGACGGGACGATTCGGCGGATCGAAGGTGGGCGGAAATGGATTCTCCTTCTCCTTCGCCGGGAAGTAGTCGTCCCACGAGGCGGCATCGATGAAGTAATGCAGCAGCTTGCCCGCGCCCGCGCTCCAGTAGCCGTGGCGGGAGAAGAACTTCGGGATGATCTCGGTGTCAGGAAGCGCATCACGCATCTTCTGGCCGTTGTGATACACGCCGGAGCGAGACGGCGGGATGCCGGTGAAAACGGCCGTGCGCGATGGATTGCACGAAGGCGACGCGCAGTGCGCGTTGGTGAACAGCATGCCGCTTTGGGCGAGGCGGTCGAAGTTCGGCGTCTTCGTCTGCGGATGACCTCCGAGGCAGCCGATCCAGTCGTTGAGATCATCGACGGAGATGAAGAGCACGTTCGGGTTCCGGGCTTGGAGTGGCGAAACCAATCCGCAGATGGCAAGAAAGAGAAGGAGAGCGGGCATAGGGGAGGGGTTATTCATTTCGGACGCTTCGCCAGCGCATCCCGGATGATCTTCAGCACCTGTTCGCGCTCCGCGCCGGTGATTGGGAGACGTGGTTCGCGGCACCATTCCCTGCCAAGGCCGGTCTCCTGGCAGAGCAGCTTGATGTATTGAACGAAGTGGATGTGCGTGTCGAGTTTCATCAGCGGCTGGCTCCAGCGATAGAGCTCGCGCGCCTCGTCCCAGCGTCCCTGGCGTGTCAGTTCCCAGAGTTTCTGATTCTCCTTTGGAAAGGCGATGCCGCTGCCGCAAACCCAGCCGTCGATGCCGAGGATGGCGGATTCGAGGAAGAGATCGTCCACGCCGGTGAAGATTTGATAGCGGCTGCCGACGAGGTTGCGTAGCTCGGTGATGCGGCGGGTGTTGGCGCTACTTTCCTTGATGGCTTGCAGGTTCGGGATGTCGGCGAGCTCGAAGAACATCTCCGGCGTGACATCGGTGTGATAGCCGACGGGGTTGTTGTAGAGCATCCAAGGCAGGGGCGTGGCCTTCGCGAGCGTGCGGAACCAATGCTGCGTCTCACGCGGGTCGGTCTTGTAAACCATCGGCGGCATGACCATGAAGCCGCTCGCGCCGAGTTTCTCGCCGTCCTGCATGTAGGAAGCAGCGGCACACGTGCTCATCTCCGCCACGCCGCTGAGCACCGGGATGCGACCACGGGCGGTCTCGATGGCGCATTTCAACACGGCGCGCTTTTCATCGGGCTGCAGGCATTGGTTTTCGCCGAGTGAACCGCAGACGATCAAACCAGAGATGCCGGATTCGATCAACGCCTCGAAATGCCGCGCCGTCGCGGCGAGGTCGAGCGACTGGTCCTCGTGCATCTGCGTGACGACTGCCGGGAATACGCCGGTCCATTGAGGGAGTGCCATGACGCAGCATGAAGCGCGCGGCATGAGGGTCTTGATTGCTTTTTGGCCGTGAAACTGCCAAATCATGCAATTCATGGCTCCCGGCGGCATCCCCATTGATCCCAAGGTCACAGAGACGCTTTTCGACGCGCTGCCGGATGTCGTTTACTTCATCAAGGACGCGGCGGGGCGCTATGTGACGGTGAACAAGACGCTGGCGGCCCGCTGTGCCGGAGGGGAGAAGGCAAGGCTCATTGGCAAACGCCCCGAGGAGGTGTTTCCCGGCCCTCTCGCCGCCAGTTACGCGCGACAGGATGAGAAGGTGCTGAGAACCGGCAGGGCGGTGGAGCATCAGCTCGAGCTGCACATCTATCCCGGCGGGCGGACAGGCTGGTGCCTGACGACGAAACATGCGCTGAAGGACGAACGAGGGCGCATCGTCGGGGTCATCGGCCTGTCCCGTGATCTCAACGCGCCCGGTGACAAGGCTGCCGGATTTGCCGGGCTGGCGACGGCATTGCGGCACATGCAGGCACGCCACGCCGAAAGCCTGCGCATCGAGGACATCGCGAAAAAGGCGGGACTCAGCGTCTATCAGTTCGAGCAACGGGTGCGGCGGCTTTTCCAAATGAGTCCGCTGCAACTGCTGCACAAGCTCCGTCTCGACGAGGCCACCCGCCTTCTGCGCGAGACGGATAAATCCCTCGCCGACATCGCCATCGAGACGGGCTGGTGTGATCAGAGCGCCTTCACACGACATTTCAGCCGCTATGCCGGCCTGGCTCCGGGGAAATTCCGCGGGCTCAACAAGGATGCGCGCTGATCAGGCAAGCAGCGCCGGAATCACCTTCCGTGGCTCCACGCCGGTGAGCCTCTGATCGAGGCCCTGGAACTTGTAGGTGAATCGTTCGTGGTTGAAGCCCAGCAGATGCATCACCGTGGCGTGGAAGTCGCTGATGTGCAGCGGGTCCTTGATGATGTTGTAGCTGAAGTCGTCGGTCTCGCCGTAGATCGCGCCGCCTTTGGCACCGCCGCCGGCCATCCACATGCTGAAACAGCGCGGGTGGTGGTCGCGACCGTAGTTTTCCTTCGTGAGGCCGCCCTGGGAATAGATCGTGCGGCCGAATTCACCGCCCCAGATGATGAGCGTGTCGTCGAGCATGCCGCGCTGCTTCAAATCCTCCAGCAGGGCAAAGCAGGGCTGATCGACGTCTTTGCACTGGCTGGGCATGCGGGTGCCGACGTTGCTGTGGTGGTCCCAGTTGTTGTGATAGAGCTGGATGAAGCGCACGCCGCGTTCGGCGAGCCGGCGGGCCATGAGCACGCTGTTGGCAAAGGAACCGGGAGTCTTCACATCGGGGCCGTAAAGATCGAAAATGTGCTGTGGTTCCTTCGAGAGGTCGGTCAGCTCCGGCACGCTGGCCTGCATGCGGAAGGCCATTTCATACTGCTGGATGCGCGTCTGCGTCTCGGGATCGCCGAGCTGCTGGAATTCGAGCTCGTTGAGCGCGTTGAGGCCCTCGATGGTGCGTTTGCGCACGCTGTCCGGCACGCCGGGCGGGTTGTTGATGTAGAGAATGGGGTCGCCCTTGCTGCGAAAGCTCACGCCCGCGTGCTGCCCCGGCAAATAGCCGCTGCTCCAGAGTCGCGACGAGATCGCCTGCTCCTGTTCGCGATTCGACGGCGTCGCCACGAGCACGACAAAGGTGGGGAGGTTTTCATTCGCCGATCCGAGGCCGTAAGACGCCCACGAGCCGAGACAGGGCCGCCCGGTGATCTGATTGCCCGTCTGCATCGCGGTGATGGCAGGCTCGTGATTGATCGCCTCCGTGTGCAGCGAGCGCATCCAGCAGAGGTCATCGGCCTTCTTCGCCAGATTCGGCAGCAGCTCCGTGTTCATCATGATGCCGCACTGTCCCGCCGCGCTGAACTCAAACTTCGACGGCGCGATGGGGAAGCGTGCCTGCCCGCTCGTCATCGTGGTGAGCCGCTGCCCCTGCCGCACGCTGTCCGGCAGGTCCTTGTCATACCACTTCTGCATCTCCGGCTTGTAATCGAACAAATCAATCTGAGAAGGCCCGCCGACCATGTGCAGGTAGATGACGCGCTTCGCCTTCGGCGCAAAATGCGGCCCGCCAGCCTTGTGTGACATCGCAGCCTGCAACGACTGCCCGAAGAGCGACGACAACGCGGCCCCACCGAGAAGGTGCGAGCCATTGGTGAAGAATTGGCGGCGGGTGAAGGGGGTCATGGTCGTGAAAGGCTTATTTGTTGAGGACTTCGTCCAAATTGAAGAGCTGGTTCGCCAGCATCGTCCACGCGGCGAGCTCAGGTTTCACCAGCTTCGCATCGACAGGCGATTCACCGACTTTGAGCAGTGCTTCGGCATCGGCTGCATTCTTCGTGTAGTGATCACGCAGGTCTTTGAGGCTGGATTCGATGATGGGCTTCTCTTTGTCGCTCAGCGGGCGGCAGAGGATGCGTTCGGTGATGTAGGCGAGGGGTTCTTTGGTGGCGAGAGCTTGTTCGGCGAGCTTGCGGGCGGCTTCGACGAATTGGGGGTCGTTCATCGTGACGAGGGCCTGGAGCGGTGTGTTGGTGCGCTCGCGGCGGACGGTGCAGACTTCGCGGCTGGGAGCGTTGAAGACCTCCAGGTTCGGCGGCGGGGCCATGCGCTTCCAGAAGGTGTAGAGGGTGCGGCGGTAGAGGTTTTCGCCCTTGTCCTGCACATAGTTGCGTGTGTCGCCATTGGGCAGACCGACGACATCCCAGATGCCTTCGGGCTGGTAAGGCTTCACGCTGGGGCCGCCCATCTTCGCGGAAAGCAGGCCGCTGGCGGCCAGCGCGTAGTCGCGCAGCACCTCGGCGTCCATGCGGAAGCGCGGGCCGCGGCTGAGGAGCGAGTTGTCGCGGTCTTTGTCGAGCTTCGCGGGCGTGGTGGCGGCGCTTTGACGATACGCGGCGCTGGTGAGCATGAGTTTGAGCATCTTCTTCACGTCCCAGCCGCTCTCGCGGAACTCGACGGCGAGCCAGTCGAGCAGCTCGGGATGGCTGGGAGGCGCGCCCATGATGCCGAAGTCCTCCGGCGTCTTCACGATGCCCTGGCCGAAAATCTCCTGCCAGAAGCGGTTCACCGTGACGCGGGCGGTGAGCGGATTGTCCGCGCTCACGAGCCACTGTGCGAGGCCGAGGCGGTTTTTCGGCGCTTTTTCCGGCAGCTTGCCCAGCGCAGCCGGCACGGCGGCATCGACACGATCGCCCACTTTGTCATACTGGCCGCGCATGAGGATGTTCGCCGTTGCAGGCACATTCATGACCTCCTCTTGAATGTGCGTGATGGGGCTGCGGGCGCGGATGGTTTCTTTTTCGGCTTCGAGCCGCTTCGCGTCGTTGTCGTGCCTCATCCACGCGGCATCCCGCGTGGCGAGATAGTGGACAAAGAGCGCATTGCGCTGCTGCGGCGTACGTTTGTCACTCGCGGCGGCGATGATGGCACGCAGCGGGCCGACATTGGCGAGTGTCTTGATCTCCACCGCGCTGAGCTGGCGGTCATACACGCGGGCGTCCTGCACGCTGCCATTCGTGAAGAACTGCCCCTCGCTGCGCTGGCCGATTTTCAGTGGCACGGTGGTGCGGATGCCGGCCTTCGGCGCGAGTTTGTCCACGTTCACGATGAGACGCTTCTGCGGCACACCATTGATGAAAATCTGAATGCCCGCCGCCTTGCCGCCGCCGTTGTAAGTGACGAAGACGTGCTGCCATTCGCCCGGTTTGAGCACGGCGTCGCGCGTGCTGACCTTGAGCGCGTTGTCCGGCCATTTGTCGATGATATGCACGGCGACGCCGCGATCATTCTGCCAGAGGTCCCAGCCGCGGTAGCTGTTCTTTTCGTCCATGCGGGCCATGATGGCGCCATAGACGCCGTTGCGGCCTGCTTTGACCCATGCGCCGTAGCTGAATTTCTGATTCCTCTCAAAATCACCCGCGTCGCTGACCTCGATGGTGCTGCCGGGCTTGAGCACGGGCGCGGGGCCGAGCTTGCCGCCGGGCGTCCAGGCGATCTGGCCGAGCGCTTTGACTTTCGCAGCGGTGCCGCACACGTTCGCGACTTCATTGCCGACGCCTTCATTGAGCGGCAGATGCACCTGCAAGCCTTTCGTGGGCACATCCTGGTCGAGATGCTCCGGCTTCGCGGCGGCGAGCCAGGCGTTGAAATCACCAGTGGCGGCTTTGCGGCGTTCGTCGCGCAGCTTCGTCGCCTCGGCGATCTCGGCAGGAAGTTTTTCCCAGCGCGGCTTGTCATGCTCGCTGGGGATCACAAGGATCGGGCCTTTGCCGTCTTTCACATTGCCGTCTTTCGCTCCTTGCGTGGTGTTGCGGAAGAAGGCGGCCAGTGAATAGAAATCTTTGGCGGTGATGGGGTCGAACTTGTGATCGTGGCACTGGGCGCAATTCGTGGTGAGGCCGAAATAGACCCAGCCCATCGTCTGCACGCGGTCCACGGCGTAGTTGGCGAGGTTTTCCTCATCAATGGTGCCACCTTCGTTCGTGGTGATGTTGCAACGCTGGAAGCCGGTGGCGACGAGCTGCTCGTCGCTGTGCTTGGGCAGCAAATCGCCAGCGATCTGTTCGACAGTGAACTGGTCAAAGGGCTCGTTGCGGTTGAAAGCCCGCACCACCCAGTCGCGGTAAGGCCACATCTCGCGGTAATTGTCGAAGTGCATCCCGTGCGTGTCGCCGTAACGCGCGGCGTCCAGCCAGTAGCGGGCGCGGTGCTCGCCGTAGGCGGGAGATTTCATGAGTTCGTCGATGAGGGAGCTGATCTGCGCATCGGTCAGCTTATCAGTGACCGCATACTTCCTCATCAGCCCCGGCGATGACGGCAGGCCGGTGATGTCGAGACTGATGCGCCTCACAAGGCTGTGTGCGTCCGCCTCGGAGGCTGGAGCCATGCCGTATTTTTCCAAAGCGGACAGCACGAAGCGGTCGATGGGCGTTTTGATCCACGATGCGTCCTTCACGGCGGGCAGCGCGGGCTTTTGCGGAGGGATGAGCGCCCAATGCGGCTGCCAGGGAGCGCCTTGCGCGATCCATGCCTTGATCATCGCGACCTGCGCCGGTTTGATTTCCTTGTGTGAGTCCGGAGGCGGCATGACCTCGTCCTCATCCGTCGAAAGCAGGCGCTGAAACAGGCTGCTGGCCTCCGGCTTGCCTTTGATGACGGTCGGCTCCTCGCCCTTCTTTGCAGTGAAGAATCCGGCCTCCGTGTCGAGCCGCAGCCCGGCCTTCCGCGTGCCCGGATCAGGCCCGTGGCACTGGAAACACGCCTCCGCGAGGATGGGGCGGATGTCCTTGTTGAATTCGACAGGCTGCGCCGCGGCGCAGGTGCTGGCAACAAGGAGCGCCAGGAAGGTGAGACGTGTGGAAGTCATGATGACGGAGGATGCGATCAAGACGCCTACGACGAGGAAGGCGGGGCTTTTTCAGCAGGGCGATGGGCGATCCGGTGAAGGGTGTTGTCTTATCCGGCAGCGAGAGCAGGAGCTCGCCGCGCCTGCGTGAGCTGCTCGAACGCGTGCCCCAGGGCGAGGATGTGCGCGTCATCATGTGCCGTTCCCATGAAAGAAAAACCGACCGGCAGGCCGTCCACAAAGCCCATCGGCACGGTGAGGTGCGGATAACCGGCCACAGCGGCGGGCGTGCTGGCGACGCGCACGTCTTCATCTCCCTTCTTCAAATCAATCACGCCCGCCGGATCGTTCGTGGGGCAGATCAGGGCGTCGAGATGATGCGATTTGAGCGCGGCATCGATTCCATCCGGCCCGGCGAGTTGTTTGGCGAGTTCCCGAGCTTCCTCTCCTGCGGCGATGATTTCCGGCGTGCCGAGCTTTTCGGCCTGCTCGAAGAATTCCTGGCCGAAGTGCGGCATCTCGACGTCGCGATGCTGTTCATTGAAGGCGATCAACTCGCTCAGCGAACGCACGTCACCGCCGCGCTGTTCGAGGCAGGCATTCAAATCGGCCCGCAGCTCGATCAGCATCGCTTTCCAAGACAAGGCGCCTGCTTCGCGGGAATGCGGCAGTTCGACAGGATCGACGATGGTGGCTCCGGCATCGCGCAGTTTGTTGAGCGTCTCATCGAACAGCGCCAGCACCTGCGGCTGTTTGCCACTTTGCTTTCGCAACACACCGAGCCGTGCGCCTTTGAGCGCGTCCGTGCGCAATCCGGCCTCGAAGTTGTCCGCGAGCACGCGCATGAGCAGCGCTGCGTCGCGAACCGTGAGCGTCATCGGCCCCGCCGTGTCCTGATGATGCGTGATCGGGATGATGCCGCTGCCGCTGATGAGGCCGACCGTTGGTTTGAAGCCCACAATACCGCAGGCGCTCGCCGGACTAACGATGGAGCCGTTCGTTTCCGTGCCAATCGCCGCCGGGGCCAGTCCTGCGGCCACCACCGCCGCAGAACCGGAGCTGGAGCCGCTGGCGCTGTGCGTCAGGCGATGCGGATTGCGCGTGAGTCCGCCACGCGCGCTCCAGCCGCTTGTCGAATTCGGTGAACGGATGTTCGCCCACTCGCTGAGGTTCGTTTTGCCGAGGATGACGGCACCAGCGTCACGCAATCGTGTTACGAGAGCCGCGTCACGTTTCGGTTTGTGATCACGCAACGCCAGCGAGCCCGCCGTGGTCTGCATCGCATCGGCGGTTTCGATGTTGTCCTTGATCAAAACTGGCAGCCCATGTAGCAGGCCGGATCTGGCTGCGGTGGCGATTGTTTGGGCCTGCGGGTTGATCTCGATAACCGCATTCACGTCGCGGTCCAGCCGTTCGATCCGCTCCAAAAAATGCGCTGCCAGAGCCAGCGGCGTGGTTTGCTCCGCCTCGAGCATCGCCGCGAGATCCGCGAGTGTCGCGAAGGGCAGTGGGGCACGCTGTTTGTCCGCACAACCTGCGGCACCGAACGCCAGGGCGGCGGATTGGAGCAGGCGGCGGCGTTTCATGGGTTCAGCCAATCATTTCCACCACTTTCGAGCCTTGTCTCGCGGAGAGGAGGCAGGCATCGAGCACAGTCTGTGTCAGCAGGCTGATGTGCGGCCAGTGCGAATCGATTTTCCCGGAGAGGACGAGCTGTGAGAAAGTTTGAAACAAGCCGGACTCCTGCGAGCCGGGCGCGTTGCTGCTGGGTTCATCGAGCGCTTCGATCTGGCGGCCTTCGTGCATGTCAAACTGGCACGCATTGAGAACGAAGTCCGAGCGCGTGAGGCTGAACTTGGTCTGTGTGCCGGAGAAGGGCAGGACGAAGTCGGAGACTTGCAGCAGTCCTTTGTCGCCGCTGATGACGGCCCACTGGGCATTCGCTGCATTGAACGAGCAATAAAATGAAGCGCTGGTTTCATCGGCAAAAGTCAGCGTGCCGGAAAATGCGAGCGGGACGGGTGGCGAGTCGTCGGTTTGCCGCGTTTCGGCATGAATGCGGCCGGTGACTTGCACAGGTGCTATGTAGTTCATCGCCCAGAGCGTGAACCGCAGGCAGTACCAGCCGAGATCGCCGAGACAGCCGAGCGGTTCGAGATTTCCGTGCGCACGGATGTTGCTGCGTTGAAATTCCGCGTCGCTCAGGAAGCTGAATTGCGAGGCGATGTGCCGGATCTGGCCGACATCGCGATCCACCACGCCGCGCAGATGATTCAAGCGGCGTCCGTGCATGAACATGACGCCGTCCATGAACTGCACACGATGCCTTTGACATGCGGCGATGATTTCGATGACTTCGGCGGCGTCACGCCCGACCGGTTTTTCGACCAGCACATGCTTTCCGGCCTGCGCGGCACGGATCACCCACTCTTTGCGCAATCCGGTCGGCAGCGGAATGTAAACGGCGTCGATGTCGGCTCGTGAGAGCAACGCGTCGTAACTGTCCATCGCCTCCGGCACGACGAGGTGCGGGGCGTCGGCCTGGCATTCGGCGATGAAGTTTTGCGCGCGTGCCAGATCACGGCTGGCGACGGCCACGAGCATGGCGTTTCCAGCGTCACGGATGGCCTGCCAGTTTTTCCGTGCGATGAAGGCGGCTCCCAGGATGCCCCAGCGGCAAGTTCGGTTGTTCATGGCTTGGTTTTTCGCGCTTTTTTCAGATGAGCAGGTCTCTGGCGCAAGCCTGCGCAGAGAAACCGGATGCGCACGCGATAGTTCGCGTTTTGAGCCTGCGGCTAAACAGGAGGGAACCCCCGCCGTCAGACCGCCAGGATGCGATTGAGTGAGAAATTGCGCAACTTCCCCTGCCCCGGCTTCGTCATTCCAGATACCGTCAATGTCATGAACATCCTTCCTCCGCTTCACCGCCGCGCCTTTCTTGGCAGGACTTCGCAGGGCCTCGGCGCGGTCGCGCTGGCCGCGCTGCTCAAACCAGCCTCCGCAGCGCCGATACCTGGGGTTTTGACGAAACTGCCGCTGCCGCAGAAGGCGAAGCGGGTGATCTGGCTGACGATGGCGGGCGGGCCGTCGCATCTGGAGACGTTCGACCCGAAGCCGAAACTGGCGGCTATGGATGGGAAGCCGATGCCGGAGTCGTTCACGAAGGGACAGCAGCTCGCGCAGCTCCAGGGCAAGCCGCTGATGTGTTTCGGGCCTCAGCATCCGTTTGCGAAGTTCGGGAAGAACCAGACCGAGATCTGTGCGCTGTTTCCGCAGATCGGCAGTGTGATCGACGACATCTGCCTGATCCGCAGCATGACGACGGATGCGATCAACCACGATCCGGCGCACATGTTCATGAACACGGGCTCGCAAATCGCGGGCAGGCCGAGCATGGGCGCGTGGGTGACGTATGGACTCGGCACGGAGGCATCTGATCTGCCGGGATTCGTCGTTTTGACCTCGCTGGGCAAAGGCGGGCAGAACCAGCCGATCGCGGCGCGGCAGTGGAGCAGCGGTTTCTTGCCGTCGAAGTATCAAGGCGTGCAGCTTCGCGCGAAGGGCGATCCTGTTTTGTATCTCACGAACCCTGGTGGTGTCACGCGTGAGCAACAAGGAGCCGATGTGGCGGCGATCAACGCGCTGAACAAGCAGCACGACGCGATTGTCGATGATCCGGAGATCGCCACGCGCATCGCGCAGTATGAGATGGCGTTCCAGATGCAGGCCAGTGTGCCGGATTTGATGGATGTGAGCAAGGAGGGCGCGAAGACGCTCGAACTCTACGGCTGCACGCCTGGCGACGGCTCATTCGCGTCGAACTGCCTGCTCGCGCGCCGTCTGGCCGAGCGTGGCACGCGTTTCATCCAGCTCTATCACAAGGACTGGGACCACCACGGCGGCGTCAAGGAAGGCGTGGCGCTCAAGGCCGAGGAAATCGACCGCGCGTGCATGGCGCTCATCACTGATCTGAAGCAGCGCGGCATGCTGGAAAGCACGCTCATCGTCTGGGCCGGTGAATTCGGCCGCACGCCGATGTCCCAGGGCGGCAGCGGGCGCGATCATCACAACAAAGCCATGTCCGTGTGGGTGGCTGGTGCAGGCATCAAAGGCGGCATCGTGCATGGATCGACTGATGACCTCGGCTACGCGGCGATCGAGAAGATCACGACCGTTCACGATTTGCACGCCACGATGCTCCACCAGCTCGGCATCGACCACAACGCCTTCAGCTTCAAGTTCCAGGGCCTCGATGCACGATTGAGCGGCGTGGAAGGCGCGAAGGTGATCAAGGACGTGCTGGCATGAGCTTCCGCACCATCGAGTTTTCGCCCCCAGGCGCCGCTGGCGAAGGCATCACGCATTGCACGGTGAAATCCGCAGCGCTGCGCAGGCGCGCGGACATCACCTTTTATGTGCCGCCTGGCGTGGAGTCTGGTGAACTGCCACTGGTGATCCTGCTGCACGGGGTTTATGGCAGCCACTGGGCATGGCTGCACAAAGCTGGTGCAAACAAGGTGCTGGACCGGCTCATGCGGGAGGAAAAGCTGCCGCCGATGATGCTGGCAATGCCAAGCGATGGTTTGTGGGGCGATGGCTCGGGCTATCTGCGGCATCGTGATGCGGACTATGCGGCGTGGATTGTCGAGGAAGTGCCGGAGGCCGCGGTGCAGGCCGATCTGCGCTGCGACAGCAACCCGAAATTCATCTGCGGGCTGTCGATGGGCGGTTACGGGGCTTTACGGCTCGGCGCGCTGAATCCACGCAAGTTCGCGGGCATCAGCGCGCACAGCAGCATCACGGACGTGACGCAGATGCAGGATTTCGTGGAGGAATCCGCCGCCGAGTTTGATCTGGTGGAAACCGAGCCGCTGTCGGTCTTCGAGTGCATGAAGCTCAACGCCTCCCGCCTGCCGCCGTTCCGCTTTGATTGCGGTGTCGCGGATCCTTTGCTGGAGCACAATCGCAAGCTGCACCACGATCTTCAGGCGGAGGGCATTCCACACATTTATGAGGAGTTCCCGCTGGACCATTGCTGGCCGTATTGGAGCGAGCACCTCGCGGACTCGCTGAGGTTTTTCGGTTCGTGTCTGGCGGTGTGAGTACCGGACAGGCCGGCACCTGTTTCGCGTCGTCACTTGCGGATCGTCCGCGTCTTGTCGGTGTAGAAGACCATCGGCAGGCTGAGGTTTTCCCTCTCGCCAACCGAACTGGCGACGAGCGGCACGGGAACCTTGAAGGGGAAGTCGGGGTGCGGGACGAAATCCTTGTCAAAGGCGAGCATGGGGCCGCGGATGACGAGATCACGCCACTCCGCGTAGGGGCCGGTGTACACATCGGTGATGCGTTCCACCTTCGCGGAGACCGGAGTCATGACGAATCCGGCCAGCTTCGCGCCGCGCTCCTCCGCCTTCTTCTTCATCACCTCGTAGTCAGCACGCTGCGTGCAGAGATTCACGCAGGGCACATCGGCATACCATGCGACGAAGGCGGGCGAATCGGTGATGATGTATTCATCCTTCTCCAGCAGCAGGCGCAGGACATGGGCGCGTTCAGGCAGGAAGGGCGGCCAGTGCGGCGGGATTTTACCGCCCATGGTGAGGCCGAACTTCATCAGCACCGGCAGATTCACCGCCATCGGCAGCGCGGTGATGATGAGCGCGGCCAGAGCGCCGCCCCAGCGGGAGATGAAATTGAAGTTGTCGGCCGTTTGAAAACGCGACCAGAGGATGACGAGCATCGCCGCGCCAAAGGTGCTCATCGCGGGCATGAGCACGATATAGAGCGCGTTGTCGTCACTTTCGTCATCCGGCAGGCCGAGCAGGCCCATGCCGGCCGCCACGCAGACAAAAACGGACGCCAGCATCCAGCGCGCGGCACCGGCCTCCGCCTTGCGGAAGCGGTGGATGAGCGCGATGAAAAACAGCAACGCCGGCACGACATGCCCGAGATGTGCGTGGATGCGCCCCATCTGCTCCTGCCAGCCGAGACCCATGCGGCGCAGCAGGTCATCCACCTGGAGCAGCGGCACGGCGGGCGTGAAATCACGCAGCAGCGAGTCATGCGCCACGGCGGAAGACTGCGCCTGGAAGAGCGCCTTGATGCCGCCGAGGGGATCGCCGCAAAGCTGAGTGTTCCACCAGCCCCAGGCGCCGAGCGCCAGCACGGGAAACAACGCCACGACGAACACACCCGCCTTTCCACGCGGCAAAAACGCCGCCACGCCGACGAGCACGCCCAGCACGATCCACAACGCCATCCAATGCGTGTGCGCCATGAGCGCGCAGACGATGCCCAGCAGCATCAGCGGCACGAGACTGCCGCGATTGTCCACCGACCGGCACGCTGCGGAGGCATACAACCGGAACGCCAGCGCGAAGAGCGGCAGCAGCAGCGCACGCGGCGCGCCACTGACCATCATCTGCCACGCGGGTTCGCAAACGAGCAGGGCGATGGCCGTGATGGCGGCGACCTGCTCGTCGAACAACCGCCTGGCCGCGCCGTGGGTGAAAAAAATCGTCAGCAGATACCACGCGGCACCGAAACACGCGACCACGCGGTCGAGCATGAAAACCGCGCTGCCTCCGACCGGATCATAAACCTGCCATGGCTTCATGAAACGGAAGGCCGCCGACCATAACAGCGGCTGCAGCGGAGGCTGCACCGTCTCCGGCATCGCCAGAGGCGCGCTTTCTTTTCCCGCCCCCTCCATCTGTGCCCACGCATACGGCTGCGTGGCACGCGTCTGCCAGGAACCCGTGCGCGCCACCTGCCGCGCAAGCTGCGCCTGGTCCATGCCCCCGGCGCTGGCCAGCCCGCGGAATGTCACGAAAACATGCAGCAGCGCCATGACGAGCGCGGCGGCGTAAAACACCATTTTGGGCAGGGCTCCGGGGCCGGAGGGATTCGATGACATGCGCCTTACTCTCCACAATCCAGCCCCGCGTGCCAAGAACGATCTCTCCTCAGACGTGCGGCTCGAAACTCACGGCGTGGCAGAGCTTCCCGCCGCCGGTGTTCGCGCAACGCCACTGCCAGCGCACGGCCGGTTTCACGAAAGAACCGAGCTCCCCGTGCAATATGCGAAACTGGCCGAGCAGCTCGCCGCCGTCGCGCACGACGAGCGATCTCGCCGCCACAGTGCCGGAGAGTGTGCCACCGGCTTCGAGCGTCACCGGCCCTTCGCAGATGAAATCCCCGCCCGCCTGGCCGGAGATCGTGATGGCCCGTGCCCTGACCTCATGGAGAAATGTCACCTCGCAGCCAGGAGCGACCTCCAGCCGGTCACACACGACGGCATCAGCGATGAGTCCGTCCGTGTCGAAAGTGCGCGAAAGCAGCTTCAACACCTCCTGCTCCGCGCGGACGAGTTTTTTCATGCAAACCGGGCAGCTTGGCGTGGAGAAATCGCCCGCCGTGGTCACGACGAAGAGAAAATCACTTTTGTCCCCCGGCAGCGCGCGCACGGCGGCATCCAGCGCCTGCGCGTCCACGGCCTCGATGCGCAGCTCCTGCGCCGTGCGCAACGCCGCCGGGCTGAAGCCCGCAGGCGCGATCAAAACGCCGCGCGTGTCACGTGCCGTGCGCACCTCCTGCTCAAAACGCCGCACCGTCTCCGGCGTGGCGCCCCATTCGTTCCAGGATGTGATCTTGACCATCGCACGCCGTGGTTTCGCCGACTTCGGCTGCTCCAGCATGCCGAAATGCACCGCGCCGTCCGGCATCACCCGCGTATTGGCCAGCTCGCAGCCGCCTTCCGCCGCGATGGCACGTGCCAGTTCCGAAAGCCGTGACCAGTCGAGGCTGGCGATGAGTTCCGGCGACCACCCCGCCAGCCGGTCCATGCCGCCTCCACTCCGGAGGGAAAAGCCGGCTTCTTCGAGGGTGACAAATGGATCGAGCATGGGCTGGAAGGAACGTGCTGAACGGTACCAAAGCCCCAACCAGCAAATTATCCACCAATCCGTTCATCCAGCATCCTGTGATCCAGCTTGCCGCGTCTCCAAAATCCTGTTTCTTCCGCGCCTCATGTCGAAAGCGGCGAAATCCCAGGAAACCCAATTTTTTCAGACCGGCAGCTCGAAGAAGCCCTTCGCGTTCGCCTGCGGGGACAAGCTGCCAGGCATCACCGTGGCCTACGAGACCTACGGAAAGCTCAACGCCGCGAAATCGAACGCCATCCTGCTCTTCCACGCGCTTTCCGGCAGCCAGCACGCCGCCGGACTGAACACTGCGGTGCCGCGCACGGACGGGCGCTGGACTGAGGACATCCATCAGGGCTGGTGGGATTTGTTCATCGGCCCGGACAAGGCGCTGGACACGAAACGCTACTTCATCATCTGCGCGAACTACCTCGGCGGCTGCTACGGCTCCAGCGGGCCGACTTCGGTCAATCCAGAAACGGGCCGCCCTTATGGCAGCAGCTTCCCGCAGGTGCGCACCAGTGATGTCGTGGCCTCGCAGCTCGCGCTGCTCGACAATCTCGGCATCAAGAAGCTCCACGCCGTGATCGGCGCGTCGGTCGGCGGCCTGCTCGCCATCAATCTGGCCACGCTGCACCCGGAGCGCGTGAAACTCGTCGTCCCCATCGCCAGCGGCTGCCGCACCACCGTCCTGACGCGCCTCACCCTGTTCGAGCAGGTGCTCGCGATTGAAAACGACCCGCATTTCAAAGGCGGTGACTATTACGACGGCGACGCGCCGGAGTACGGCCTCGCCCTCGCGCGCATGATCAGCCACAAGACCTTCGTGCATCTCGACGCCATCGAGCACCGCGCCCGGCAGGACGTGAAAAACGGCGGCAGCTCGCTGTCATGGTACCGCGTGCAGCACAACGTCGAGAGCTACATGCTGCACCAGGGAAAAAAATTCGTCACCCGATTCGATGCCAACACCTACCTGCGCATCGCCGACATGTGGCTGCGCTTCGACCCGCTGCGCGACGCCGGCGTGAAGACCTACCAGGAGCTCTTCGCCCGCAGCGCCGCCGCCGGGCAGCACTACCTCGTCTTCAGCATCGACAGCGACTTCTGTTTCTATCCCGAGGAGCAGGCCGAGCTGGTGTCCCACCTCGAAAAAGCCGGCGTCTCCAGCATGCACATCACCGTGCATTCCGACAAAGGCCACGACTCCTTCCTGCTCGAACCGCAGCTCTACACCCCGCACCTTTCCTTCCTGCTCGAAGGACGTTGGAACAAGAGATCCATCGGTCATGCGGTGCCGGAGGTGGAGTGAGCGGCGTCAGCGCAGCAGCGCCGCCCCCTTCTCCGGGTCGAACTCCTGCTCCCACTTCGCCACCACGAGCGTGGCGACGGTGTTGCCCACGAGGTTGGTCAGGGCGCGGATTTCGGACATGAAGCGGTCGATGCCGACCAGCACGGCCAAGCCGGCGACAGGAATGCCGGTGTCCACGGTCGAGAGCGTGGCCGCCAGCGTGATGAAGCCGGCGCCCGTGACGCCAGCCGCGCCCTTCGAGGTCAGCAACAGCACGGCGAGCAAACCAAGCTGCTGCCAGAGTGACAGGTGCGTGTTCGTGGCCTGGGCGACGAACAACGCGGCCAGCGTGAGGTAGATGCAGGTGCCGTCGAGATTGAACGAGTAGCCGGAGGGAATGACCACGCCCACCACCGATTTGTCGCAGCCGGATTTCTCCAGCTTCTGCATGAGCTGCGGCAGCGCCGTCTCCGATGACGACGTGCCCAGCACCAGCAGCAGCTCTTGTTTGATATGCGCGATGACTTTGAAAATGCTGAAGCCGTTCATCCGGCACACCGCGCCCAGCACCACAAAGACAAACAATCCGCATGTCAAATAAACGCAGCCCAGCACCTTGGCCAGTTTCACCAGCGTGTGCGGCCCCTCTGATCCCACGGTGAACGCCATCGCCCCGAACGCGGCGAAAGGGGCCGTGCGTGTGATGATGGCGACCAGCTTGAACATCACATCGGAGACCGCGTGCAGCAGCTCCAGCACGATCCGGCCCTTTTCCCCCATCTGGCACAGCGCCACGGCCACCAGGATGGCCAGGAACAGCGCCGGAAGCACCGAGTCATCCGTGAACGCGCCGACAAAGGTCTTCGGCACGATGTTCATGACGAAGGTCTTCGTGCTCGTGTCGTGGGACCTGGCGGCGTATTCATCGAGCTTGGATGTCTCCCCGGCCGTGGCTTGCAGATCCATGCCGACGCCGGGCTGGGCGAGGTTCGCCACCAGCAGGCCGATGATGAGCGCCAGCGTGGTCAGCACCTCGAAATACACCAGCGCCTTCCAGCCGACACGGCCCACGCGCCTCAGGTCACCCATGCTGGCGATGCCGGTGACCACCGTGCAGAAAATGATCGGCGCGATGAGCATCTTGATCGCCTTGATGAAAATCTCCGCCAGCGGCTGCATTTTCGCGCCCGTCTCCGGCCAGAACAAGCCCAGCACAACGCCCAGCAGGATGCCGAGAAGCACCTGCACGTAGAGAATTTTCAGCCATTTCATGCGCGCTGATGCTGGCAAGTCCGTGACAAAATGCCAGAGGGCATTGCAGATTCCCAGCCTTGACGGATGGAGGGGCGGACGGCACTGTGCGCGCCCTTTCCCCCCAAGACCTCATGTCCCAAGAAACCACCCTCATCCTGCTCAAGCCTGATTGCGTCGAACGCGGCATCAACGGCGAAGTCATCAAGCGTTTTGAAGACGAGGGCTTCCGCATCCGCGGCTGCAAGATGATCAAGCTCACCGAGGAGCTGCTCAAGGAGCACTACGCGCACATCGCCGACCGCCCGTTCTTCCCCACGGTGGCCGATTTCATGAAGAGCAAGCCGGTCATCGCCATCGCCCTCAGTGGTGACAACGTGATCGCCCATGTGCGCGACCTGCTCGGCCCGACGGATTCCAAAACCGCGCCGAAAGGCACGATCCGCGGCGATTTCGGCACGGACAAGATGACCAACGTCGTCCATGCCTCCGACTCGCCGGAGAACGCCGCCATCGAACTGGAGCGCTTCTTCCACCACGGCGAGCTATTCAGCTATTGAGGCTGTACCACGGCCTGCTACACTCGCGGCGCTTCCTTCCACGCCGATGTGGTGAAATGGTAAACACAGCGGACTTAAAATCCGCTGGGAGGAAACTCCCTTGCCGGTTCGAGTCCGGCCATCGGCACCAGGAGGCATAATGGATTCCATTATGCGTGGATTGCGGTGTGACATGAGGTCACGAACCGTAGCGGACGACAATATCGGAGCACTCGCGGCATGGCATGATCCGCATCGTGAAATCAAACCACGAACGCGCCATGAACACCACCGCAGCCCCTCACCCCTCCGCCCGCCAACGCTTCATCCAGAACCTCGCCGAGAGCGAGCTGTTCCAGCACTACCAGAAAGCGTTCCACACCCTGACCAGCCTCCCGCTGAACCTGGAGTCTGTCGGCGAGGACGTGCATATCGACCATGTCGCCACCCGCACCGGCATCGCCGGGGTGGTGGAATCGCAGGTTCCGGTCCGCGTGGGCAAGAACACCATCGCCGTCATGCTGACCGGCGGTGTGCGCCTCCAGCCGGCGAACGCCGACACCTTCGCCCCGGTGGCGAAGGCTCTGCTCGATGAAGGCCGCTCCGCCGCGGAAATCCGCAGCGCGAAAGTGCAGTTCGAGCACGTCCCCATCATGCAGCCTGAGCGTTACGACGCCGCGGTCGCGATTTTGCAGTCCTTCGCGCTCCAGCTCGGCGAAAGCGCCCACCGTCTGCTGTTTGCGAACGCCACGCACGAGCCCGAGGCCGTGCGCAACGCGAAGGCGTTCATCCACCAGCACCTTGCCGAGCCGATGTCGCTGGAAGCCGTCGCCAAGGCGGTGAACGTGAGTCCCTTCCACTTCTGCAAGCTCTTCAAGCGCGCCACCGGCCTGACCTTCACGGACTTCGTGAACCGCGCCCGTGTGGAAAAGGCCAAGCGCATGCTGATGAAGCCCGCCGCCCGCATCACCGAGGTGGCCTACGACGTCGGCTTCCAGAGCCTGTCGCATTTCAACCGCAGCTTCCGCCGCATCGCTGACGAATCCCCCACGGAATTCCGCAGCCGCATGAAGAGCGGCTCGCCCGCCATGATGGCGGCATGAGAACTTGTCGCCATGCGCATCGCTCCGCGATGTTTCGACGACACGGCCCCGGAGAGACAACCTGAGCGCGTTGGGTGACTCTCTCCGGGGTTTTTCGTGTCTTCGACCGGACGGATTTTATGCTTGGATCGGGCGGGCGTTTTCACTACACTGCGGCCGCTTTTGACAACATCACATGAATCCATGAAAACGCTCGCCCTCACCACTCTCACCCTGCTCATGACCACCGCCGTCACGCTGGCGAAGACCGGCTGGGATGACAATTACGAAAAGTCGCTCGCCAAGGCAAAGGAGGAACAAAAGCTGGTGCTGCTGGATTTCACCGGCTCCGACTGGTGCGGCTGGTGTGTCAAACTGGACGAGGAGGTGTTTTCCAAGCCTGCATTCAAAAAGTTTGCGAAGGAAAACCTGGTGCTTGTCGAACTCGACTTCCCGCGTGGGAAAAACCTCCCCAGGAAAACCAAGGAGCAGAATGACGCGCTCAAGGGCAAATTCAAAGTCAGCGGCTATCCCACCATCATCGTCGTCGATCCCGAGGGCAAGGAAGTCTATCGCTGCGCCGGCTACAAGCCGACGTTGCTCGACGAACTGAAGGAGAAAGCGGCGAAACCCTCCGCCAGCGCCAAGTAAGCCCGTCCGCCAGCCATGCGGCACGCGCTCCATTTCATCATCCCGGCAATGCTGCTGTCCCCGGCATTGCCGGCCGCGGATGAAACTGAGGCACTGCTCAAAAGTGTCGTCAAAAGCGCCCGCGCTGGCAACCAGGAGGCATTGGCGTCCCTCAAAGACCTGCATGCCAGCAAGTCCGCCGGCGACGCTGTTTTGAGCCTCGTCAGCGACAAAAAAACCAGCCTGGGCATCAAGCTCCGCCTCGCCGAGATCGCCGCCGCGTGGCCGCCGGGCGAAGCACGCAAAACGCTGGCCGTCTGGCTGACCGGGCATCCCTCCTGCGATGACGACGAATTGCAATTCTTCGCCGGCATCGGCTTGTTGGAGGCCCGCAGTCTGTTCTGGAGCATCCTCACGCAGGTCAAGGGGCCGCTCTCCGACATCCGTGATCCAGCCCGTGTCGCCCTGGCGGCGAAAGCGCTCGGCGCCTTTCCGGACAATCCGGAAACTGTCGTCGTGCGTGTCGCCGCCCTTCTCGATCCCGTCAACGCCCATGTCCTGCGCGCCTGCGCCGCCGAGTCACTCGGCGGCATGCAGCAGGTGAAGTCCATGGAAGCCCTGCTGCCCCATCTTGACGACGATGCCATCGGCAAAACCGCCCGCTGCTCACTCTACCGCCTCACCGGCCAGGATTTCGCCGAGGACGCGGACAAATGGAAGACATGGATCGCGGCCCAGGCCACCCCTCTCCCGTGGAAACGGCACACCCCGGCCGATTACGAAGACTATCTCAAGACGCAAAAACTCCTCAAACCGCTGGATGACGATCCCACGATGAACATGGCCACCTTTTACGGCATGGAGTTCCGTGCCAAAGGAGCCCTGTTCATCCTCGATGTCAGCGGCAGCATGACCACCGACGACCGCATCGGCAAGCTCAAGGGACAGATGACAAACCTCCTCACCGCCATGCAGGGCAAATCCAACCGTGTCCGTTATGGCATCCTCACCTTCGGCGCGGACATCGAGTCCTGCTTCCCGGCGCGCGGCATCGAGGCCAACGACGAAAAAAACCACCGCCAGGCCACGCGCTTCGTCGAGCGCATTCAGGCAGCCGGCGGCACGCCCATGTGCGAGGCGTTCAGCCACGCGCTCACCCGCGTCCTGCCCGCCGGGAACCTCGACGCCATCTACTTCCTCAGCGACGGAGTTCCCAGCGACGGCACTCCCGCCCAGGTGCTCGACCTCGCCCGCCGCATCCACGAAAAATTCAAGACACGCATCCACACCATCAGCATCGGCGAGGCGCCGGCTCAAAACGCCGACATGCCCTCGCTGCTCAGCCAGATCGCCAGCGCCTGCGGCGGCAGCTTCACCATCCCGCCGTGACACGCGGCGGATGATCCCAAGGAGCACGTTCCGCCTCGTCATGGAACATGATGCAGCGTCCACTCCGCCATCTCCGCGTAGATCGGAAAGTCAGTGATCAGGACGTTGTCATGATCCGCCCGGGGAATCTCCACCCAGCGCATTTTCAATGCCGGCAGGCAGTGCCTCATAAAGACGACGCCCGCATTCGACGGGGATCACACGACCCGCCACGTCGTGCGCGATGAGCAGCAGCAGCACGAGCATTGCGGCGGCGAAAATGCATGTTTTCATGCGCGGATGATGACGGTGATTGTGCCGCCTGCCAATCGCGATTATATTTTCCGCCTGCCGAACATGAATCCACCCGCGCTCCTCCGACTGGCACTCCCCGCCCTGGCCGCCCTGCTGACGAGCTGCGCCAGACCCGCTTACGAAGCGCGCGGCTATGCCTCCTATGTGGCGGATCATTATGCGGGACGCATGACCAGCTCCGGCCAGGTCTATTACCCGCAGGGCTGGACCGCCGCGCACAACACCCTGCCCTTCGGCACCGAGGTGAAGGTGCGGAACAATCACAATGGCCGCAGTGTGAAGGTGATCGTGAACGACCGCTTCCCCGGCTACCCGAATCGAGTCATCAATCTCTCCCGCGCAGCGGCGGAGCACATCCAGATCCCGTACATGCAGATGGGGGATGTGACTGTGACTGCGAAAACAATCCCCGGCGGCGCCGCCCCTGCCCCCAATTACGACGCGCCTCCACCCGTCAATTACGGCACACCGCCCCCGGCCAATCACGGAGTCCCACCACCAAGTTACGGTGCTCCGCCTGCGGGGTACGGCACCCAGGCTCCGCCGTCCGGCCTGCCGCCGCCGCCGTCGGGGTATCCAGATTTGAGATAGTCAGCGCACGCACAGGTTCTTCCCGCCTCGTCGCGAAAAAACAAACCATCCTCTCTCCCGCGCATGATCCGCCACACCGTCGCCTTCCGTCTCAAGCACGCCCCCGGTTCCGACGCCGAGCGTGATTTTCTACGCGCCGCCTGCGAGCTCGCGGACATCCAGGGCGTGCGGAAGTTCGAATGCCTGCGGCAGACAAGCGCGAAGAACCCCTTCACCTTCGGTCTCTCGATGGAGTTTGCCGACGCCGCGGCCTACGGCTTCTACTGCGACCACCCCGAGCACACCGCGTTTGTGCGGGAGCGCAGGATTCCCGAAGTGGACGAGAACATGGAGCTCGACTACGCGGCACACACGCCTAGAGCGTCCGGGGCAAAAAATGCGCCGCGCCAGGACGAGCCGGGCGCGGCGAGGAGGAATGCAGGATGA
>JAEUHJ010000163.1 GCA_016795375.1 Verrucomicrobiaceae bacterium | reverse complement strand
CTCTCTGAGGTACGATTGCTGCCAGCGGATTTCAAACCGGGGCAGAAGGATGGCCCAAACCATAAAAACTGAACAAGTGGGCATCACGCGAATGGCCGCACGTTTTGGGAAAAGCCTCAGTCGCTGAGTCTTTCAAAGGCGGCAAAACCGGTGCAGCGAAGTGGTTGCCACATGGGCAAACGCGGCTAATCTCGCGCCCCCCTTCCCCAAAAAAACGCCCATGACTCCTGATAAGATCCGCAACATCGCCATCATCGCGCACGTCGATCACGGCAAAACGACGCTCGTTGACGGCCTGCTGCGCGCCAGCGGCAATTTCCGCGAGAACCAGGCCATCGCCGAGCGCGCGATGGACTCGATGGACCTGGAGCGCGAAAAAGGCATCACCATCAAGGCCAAGAACACCTCTGTTCACTGGAACGACCACATCATCAACATCGTGGACACCCCCGGCCACGCCGACTTCGGCGGCGAGGTGGAGCGCGTGATGAAGATGGTCGATGGCGTGATGCTCGTCGTCGATGCCTACGAAGGGCCGCAGGCGCAGACGCGCTTCGTGCTGAAGAAGGCGCTCCAGCAGGGCATCAAACCCATCGTGCTCATCAACAAGATGGACCGGCCCCACATCGAGCCGCAAAAGGTGCATGACAAGGTGCTGGAGCTGTTCCTGGAGCTGGACGCGACGGAGGAGCAGTTCAACGCCGCCTTCGTCTATGGCAGCGCCCGCGCAGGCTGGGTGACGGATTCACCCGCAGGCGAGCAGCACGACATGACCTTCCTGCTGGGAAAAATCGTCGAGCACATCCCCGCGCCGAAGGCGGAGCCGGAAGGCTGCTTTGAAATGCTCGTGTCGAACATCGACTGGGACAACTTCGTCGGCCGCGTGGCCATCGGCAAAGTGACACGCGGCAAGGTGAAGCTCGGCGACACCGTCTGGCTGCTCGGCAAGACGCCCGAGGAGAACGCGAAACGCATCAAGGTGACGAAGGTGTTTCAATACACCACGCTGGCGGTGAGCGACACCGTCGAAGGCACGGCGGGCGACATCGTGGGCATCAGCGGCTTCGAGGACGTGGACATCGGCCAGACCGTGGCCGGAGCGGCGGATGCCCCTGCCCTGCCCTTCGTGGCGATCGACCCGCCGACCATTGTGATGCAGTTCGGCGTGAATGACGGCCCGCTGGCCGGCCGCGAAGGCGACCACGTCACCTCCCGCAAAATCCGCGACCGCCTGGACCGCGAGCAGAAGATGAACGTGACGATGAGTGTGAAGGACACCGACCTGGCCGGCATTTTCGATGTCAGCGCCCGCGGTGCCATGCAAATCGCCGTTCTCGTGGAGCAGATGCGCCGCGAAGGCTTCGAGGTGCTCGTCTCCCGCCCGATGGTGATCATGCAGCGCGTCAACGACGAGCTGTGCGAGCCGTTTGAGACGCTCTACGTCGATGTGCCGGACGACTACCTCGGCGGCGTGATGAAGTCGATCTCCGAGCGAAAGGGCAAGATCGAGGACATGAGCGCGCACAACGGCCGCACCAGCCTGCAGGCGCTCGTGCCGACACGCGGCTTGATCGGATTCGAGTTCGAGCTGATGAACCTGACCAGCGGCCACGGCATCCACAGCCATCTGTTCCGCGAATACGCGCCGCATGCCGGGCCGATGCAGACGCGCTCCACCGGCACGCTGGTGAGCACCGAGGGCGGCGAGGCCACCAGCTACGCGCTCGACACCATCCAGGTGCGCGGGAAGCTCTTCATCGGCGCGGGCGAGCAGGTCTATGACGGCATGCTCGTGGGCGAAAACCCGCGCGCGGACGACCTGCCGGTCAATCCGACACGCAGCAAGCAGCTCACCAACTTCCGCGCCGCCGGTTCGGACAAAGGCATCCAGCTCACCCCGCCGCTGCGCTTCAGCCTGGAACGTGCGATCGAATACATCGCCCCCGACGAACTCGTCGAGGCCACGCCAAAGAGCATCCGCCTGCGCAAGCGCATCCTCGACCACAACACGCGCCTGCGTGAACGCAAGAAGATGGAAGCCGCGCTGGAAGGTGAGGTGTGATCATCTGATCGCGCTTCCTGCGGGCGGCATCCAGGCAGAAAAAATGCCTCCGCCTGGCCGCCTCAATGTGTGAGGGCGTAGAAGATGATGTTGATGCCGAGAGGATAGGCGTATTTCTCGCTGAACTCGCGGAAGTACCACGGGTCGGTGCCTTCCTGCTCCCAGCCTTCTCCGGTGTCGGTGTTCCAGCAGATGATCATCATCAGGCGGCGTTTGTCGTCGAAGACGCCGCGGTAGTGGACGTGCTCGGAGCCGGGCTTGTCGAACTCATAGGTGATGCCCTGGTTGATGACGTATTCGGCGAAGCGGATGTGCGGAATCTGCGGCTTCACCTTGAGCGGGAAGACCATGTGGAAGATTTCGTGATCGAGGGGGATCTCCTCGATCTTGCGGTCCGGCCAGATTTGTTTGAGCGCGACCTCGAAGTTGTCCCACTCACGTGTGCCCCAGAAGTCATCGACCATGATGAAGCCGCCGTTGAGCATGTAATTGCGCAATGTTCCAGCCTCCTCGTCGGAGAGGCTGATGTCGCCAACCTCGATCATGTAGAGGAAGGGGTAGTGACGGATCTGCCCGGGGTCGATGTCCACAACCGCACCGTTAGGATTCACCTGCAAGGAGGTGAGCTGTTGGAGGCGGTAGGACATGTTCATGTCGGAGTCTGGATAGTCGGTGGCCCATTTGCGGCTCCCCCTGCCCCAGCCGCCACGCCCGCCATAGGATGAATTGTAGCGGACACGGGCAAAGGTGAACACGTCGTCGGGCAGTTCCCTGTTCACCGGCCAGGTGGGATAGTCATTGCCCTGGCCGCCACGACGGTAATCACGGGGATCTTCGGGCATGCTGCCGTCCTTGATGCCGAACGGTGTCGGCTTTCCTCCGGTTTTTTCTTCCGCGGCCGCACAGATGAAGCACACCGCCAGTAGCATGGCTGCGAGGCTGAACCACACGGTTCGCGAGGGCTTCATGACAGGTGGGAATGTGTTTCTCCGAGCGAGGATGGTGCCGGTGGTCGGACTCGAACCGACACGGGGGATGCCCACAAGATTTTGAGTCTAGCGCGTCTACCAATTTCACCACACCGGCGTGTGCTCTCGCAGAAGAAGCGGACGCTAGATAGCGGGATCGGTGGGTGTTTGCAAGGCTTTTGGCGGGCCGAGCACGTCCCGCATCAAAATCGCCTGCCGCATGAGCACCGGGTCATGGCGCAAGTTCCGCAATGAGGTCAAAAACGCGCCCGGCTGGGCTTTCACGACAACCGAAGGGGACGCCACCGCGGATGGTGCGGGTGGTGCCGCAGGCACCTCTGTCGGTCGTGCGGAGGTCGCGGCGCTTTGCTTAGCCGCAACAGGCGCCGCCGGACGTGCCTGCTGTCGCAGAGGCGGCGGAACGGCCGGACGGCGGGATGATGGCGCGGCGGCCTGCGGCTGCCGGGCGGCCTCCTGGATTTCCTTCCAGGCTTTGCGCCATTCGTCGAAGGGCGACGGACGGGCGGGCATCGGCGGCGGGCCACCTCCGCGTCGAGTTCTCCCAGGTGAATCCGAAGACTCCGAATCCCGTGAAGGGCCGCTGTTCTGCCGCGTCTGCCAGTTGTCCCACAGCCATTTGACGAAACTGCCCACGAGGAACAGCACCACGATGGCGATCTGCAACGGATCGAAGTCTCCCCGCATCAGGAATGGCGTGAAGGCAGGCATGGGTCAGAACACGTTTCCATTGCTCACCTGGCGCCGGGCGCGTCTCCGGCGATTTTCACGCGCATCTCGGTGTCGGCGAGTACATTTTTGTATTTGGCGAAGTCCATGACGCCGAGCTGGCCGTTGCGGAATGCCTCGGCGATGGCCTGGGGCACCTGTGCCTCCGCCTCGACAACCTTGGCGCGCATCTCCTGCGTGCGCGCGGCCATTTCCTGCTCCAGCGCCACGGCGGCGGCGCGGCGCATTTCCGCGTTCGCCTGCGCGATTTTCTTGTCGGCCTCGGCCTGCTCGGTCTGCAGCTTCGCGCCGACGTTTTCGCCGACATCGACATCCGCGATGTCGATGGAGAGGATTTCAAAGGCGGTACCTGCATCCACGCCCTTGGCGAGCACGAGCTTCGAGATGCTGTCCGGATTTTCGAGCACGTCTTTATAGGAGCTCGCAGAGCCGATGCAGGTCACGATGCCTTCGCCGACACGCGCGACGACGGTTTCCTCCGTGGCACCACCGACGAAACGGTCGAGGTTCGTGCGCACCGTCACGCGGGCGCGGACGCGCAATGAGATGCCGTCTTTCGCAACCGCGTCGATCTTGCCGCCGCGGCCCATGTCCGGGTGCGGGCAGTCGATGACCTTCGGGTTGATGCTGGTGCGCACGGCTTCGAGGACGGTCTTGCCGGTGCCTTTGCAGGCGAGGTCGATAGCGCAGGCGCGGTCAAAATTCAGCGGGATGCCGGCCTTGTCCGCCGCGATGAGACTGAGGACGACGTGTGTGACATCACCACCGGCGAGGAAATGTGCCTCGAGCTGGTCTGTTTCGATCGGAATGCCCGCCTTGGCCGCCGTGATGCGCGTATCGACGATGAGGGCGTTCGGCACGCCGCGCAGCCACATGGCCAGCAACGTGGTGAAACTGACCGGCGCGTTGGCGATGCGCGCGCGCAGCCAGAGGTTGAAAAATTTCGCGACGATCAGGAACAGGACGAGCGCGACGACGATGACGACGCCGTAGATGAAAATCCAGATGGGTTCAGGCATGATGGGAGCGTGGTTGAGGTTGGATCAGGATGAAACGAAACGGACGAGCAGGTTGCCGGGTTCGGCGGCGATCACCTCGACGCGGGAACCCGCGCTGGCAATTCCACTTTGACAGCGTACTTCGTAATGCCGCCCGCCGATCTCCGCGCGCCCCAGCGGACGCAGTTCCGTGAGCGCCACGCCCAGGGCGCCTGCCGCGGGTGCGGCGGTCGCAGGCGTGCCGATGCTGGCGGTCAGTGTCAGCGAACGGTGGAAAAATTTCACCGCGAAAAAGCGCAGCCACGTCAGCAGCACCGCCGCCGAGAAAATCAGGATGCCGAGTGCCAGGGCAAACCGCGCCCCGGCTCCCCACCCCGCCAGGTCCTCCGACATCAGCGTGAGCCACACGGCGACCAGGATCGAAACCGCGCCGAGGATGCCTGCCACCCAGCCTGGCAGGAAAGTCTCCAGCATGATGAGCAGGATGCCGAACAGCGTGAGGATGGCGATGCTGGCTAGCATGATGTGTCCATGCTGAACGCATCCGTCGAAAGCGTCAACATGCGATCATGGCAGACGGGATGGAATCATCGAACGGCTCCACTCCCTGGCCCCTGACGGGATGTCCTCGAGATGCAGCCGGGCCGGTGACGCCGGGCTGACAATGGTGGTGCGCGCCAGACGCGAGACGTCGGCCGTCGCGGTGGCTTCGAGCGGATTCCTCCCGCCGGTCTTCACCGCTGCGGCAGGTTTGGGGGCACGGGCCAGGATGGGATCCCCCCCCAGGTCGTTGCGCGGATCGATCTCAGTCCAGGTGTCCTTCGACCAGTAATCCCCCTTCCAGGCGCGGTTCACGCTCTTGGGCACATAGATTTTGTAACGATCGAAGAGCACCTCCGGCACATAGCGGCTGCCCACGCGGCTGGCCAGCGGCGGGTCATTCGGATCAGGCCGGCTCTCGGTGGACTCGATCAGGTATTCCTTATCCTCCACCATCACCACGCACCAGGCATGGCCGCCCAGATCGCCATACCTCCCCAGCGCCACGCGCACCTGGAAGCCCTTCGAGATCAGCCAGTCGGCCAGGAAAATGGAGGAATCCTCGCAGTCGCCACGTTGCAGGCGCTGGGTCTCGTCGGCGAACTGCCAGCAGTCCATCTGCTCTTTTTGGGCGAAGCTGGAACCCGGTTTCGAGCCAGGATCATTGATGTAGCGGCAGTTGGCATGCACGGCCGACCAGATTGTGAAAAGCTGCTGCACGCGGGACTGGTTTTTCGCAAACGTGGCCGGCGGCGCGTAGCCGGTGAGAAATTCGTTCACATAGCGGAAGCGCCCGGAGCTGTCCGACGCGATCACCGCGTATTTGCGGCGGCATTTCGGGCATTCCAGCGCCATGCTGCGCTGTGAGGATGAGAGCTTCATGAAGTGCGGCTGTTTGCAATGCACACACGAGCTGAAAAAAGGCTCCTCGGCGGACTCGCTCAGCGCCTCCGGTGTGAAATCCCGTAACCGTTGTCCCAGCACCAGCAGCGCCTCGTGCATGAGCCCGCCGGCGCGCGGACGCAGAACCACGGCCATGTGCGTCATCTCCGGCTGCGGGCGGTGGGCGTACTCGTGAAACCGCTGCAACAACTCCCGCAAGCTCGGGCTGCTTGCCGAGCAGACGGACACCCGGTAATAGCGCGGCATGCCCTCCTGCACCTGTTCCGTCACCTTGTTGAGATTGCCCGTGTCGAGCTTGGGAAACTCATGCGCCAGCCACTGCTCCATTTGCGGATCCAGACTCAGCGTCTGCGCCTTCGCCGCCATGCGGGTGTAGTTGAACTGGTCCATCAAATCCATCCGGAAGCGCGCGACGTTATATTGCCCGCCAGGGCTGGTCAGCATCTCGTTCACCCGCATTTTCCAGCCGTTGAGCCAGCCTTCCTTCAAAGCGGCGATGCCCCCCGCCAGCAAGACGGCGGAGGTCACGGCCCAGATGAGGATGCGACTGTTCATGCGGCCTGAATTATAGTTTTTATAACAATCGGCGCAATCAAAACCCTCAGGGTGACAAATTCTTTACAGGCACCAGCCTTGTGCCCCTCAGCAAATCCGCCCCCATCCGCACGGAACATCTACTCTTTCCGCAACGGGAGACGCGGAGCACAAGGCCAGAGTTTCGGGGCGCTCCAGCCGATGGCCCCCAAGAACGTGGCGGGCCGCTCGTCCACATTGTCTTTCGGGTCGCCAAACCAGGCTGCCTGCGGGTTCCCGACGGCGTTCGAGACAAAAACCCCGCCCTGCTCCGAACGCCCGATCAACACGCCGTATGTGCGGATGGGCTTCGGCGCCTTGTAATAGATGCCCTCCGCAGAGATGACTTCCGCTTTGTATTCTCCGGCGGGAAAAACGACGCGCCCCCGCCCGCAGTCGCGAGTTTCCTCCGTGGCGAGCACGAGGCCCGGCGCATCGGTGGCAGCGAGCTGGACGGAGCCGCAAGAAGCCAGCAGCACAGACGTGACGAGAAGGCAGGATAGGATGGCGATTTTCATGGTTTGATGAACACGGAAGCTCATCACGATCCGTGCCAGGATTCACTTTGTCTTCAGCGTCAGCGTCACACGCCGCACCTCCATCACCGTTTTTCCGGGAATATCCAACGCCCGTAACGTGAGAACGCCGCGCCCGGCGTTCATCTTGATGGCACCGAAGCTCAGCGGATGAAAATCGCGCATGAAGCTCTCCCCATTGCGCGAGGCATGGTCCTGGCCGTCGATGAGCGGCGGGAACCAGCCGGGCGTGACCTTGCCGCTCGTTTTCCCCTCGCCGAATCTCAATTCAACCGTCGCGCCCGCATCTGCCTCCGGACAGGCGTAGTCGATGCTCACGTCATACTCACCTGTGGTGTGAACGTCGATGTCCCAGGTCATGAAGTCGTCCTTCGCCGTCCAGTTCACGAAATAGGAGCAATTCGGCGCGCTGGAACTGCGCTGCACGCCGCCATGCGGCAGGCCGTCACGCGCCGGCAGCATGGTGACGGGAAATTCAGCGTAGCCGACCGGATAGGGCCGGTCGTCAGGAAAGGTAACGCCGCCGGGCTTCCCCTTCCCTTTTCCTTTCCCTTTGCCAGCCGCCTGGGGCACCTGCGGCTTGTAGGGTTTTCCAAACACTTCCTGGTGCCATTTCGACCCTGCCTCGGTCAGTTTCGCGGCGATCTCCGGCTGCTCCGCAGCGACATCTTTCGTCTGGTTAGGATCGGCGGTCATGTCAAACAAAGCGCCAGCAGCGTCCAGACGATGCGTCTGGCTGCGCACACTGAGTTTCCCGCCGTTGTAGTTCATCAGCTCGCGCTGGCGGCCCTTCCACTCGCCGCCGAGCAGCAGCGTGGAAAAATCCTGGCCATCGAGCGGTTTGACATCCTCATGCCTCACGCCCGCCAGCCCGGTGAGCGTCGGCAGCAGGTCGATCGCCCCGGCGATGGGAATGATCGTGCTGCCCGCCTCGATTTTCCCCGGCCAGCGCACATGGCACACACTGCGCACGCCGCCTTCATCCGTGACGCCTTTCCTGCCCTTCATGCCGCCGTTCCAGCGCGTGCTGTTCGGGCCGTTGTCGCTGAAATAAACCACGATCGTGTTCCGGCTGATCTGCAAATCCTCCAGCTTCTTCAGCACGCGGCCCACGTTCAGGTCGAGGTTGTCCATCATCGCCAGCACGGTGCGCGTGATTCCGAGATCCTCCTTGTCACCGTCCGCCCCGCGCATCGTCACCGGCGAATCCTTGAACTTGTCCCAGTGCGCGTCCGGCACACTGAAGGGCGAATGCGGTGTCGTCAGCGGGATGTAACAAAAAAACGGCCCGCCCTTGTTCGTCTCGATGAACTCAAGCGCCTTTCCCACCAGCACATCGACGATGAAGCCCTGCGCGCGGAACATCTTCCCATTGTGCTCCAGCGGCGGGTCAAAGTACTCGCCCCAATGACCGCTGGTGTAGCCCACATACTCCTGGAAGCCGCGTGCGTTCGGATGATAAGGCCACTGGCTGCCGTTGTGCCATTTGCCGAAGGCCCCGGTCGCATAGCCGGCGGCGAGGAAATGATCTGCCACGGTCCTCACATCCGTGTTCAGCCGCTCCTGACCGGTCGAGACACCCAGCACGCCGCCGCGTGAATGGTAACGCCCCGTGAGAAACTCCGCCCGCGTCGGCGCACACAAAGCACATACGAAAAACCGGTCAAAACTCGCCCCCGCCTTTGCCAGCGAGTCGATGTTCGGCGTCTTGAGGTTCGTGTTGCCGTTGATCGAGTAATCGCCCCAGCCCGAGTCATCCGCCAGCAGCACCACCACATTCGGCGGCGATGCCGCATGTGCGTTCAACGCCAACAAACCGGCCAGCAGCAGACAAAGTCGTGTGATCATGGTCGCTCCGTAACGCGGTGTGGCGCATCCGGCTATCACTTCCCCTCAAACCGCTTCCGCAACTCGTTGAAGTAACGCCGCACCTGTTCGCGTCGTGCGGGCGGCAGGGCCGACTCGTCGAGCGCGGCCTCCTCCGCCTGGATGGCTTCGAGCGCGGTCTGCGTGGCGGAGCGTGTGGCCTTCTCGGCACGCGCGCCGCCTTCCACGCTGCGCACGGTGCTCTGGCCTTCGCTGTTCTGCTGTGCCTGGACGACGCCCTGAGTGCCGGTCTCCTGTTTCTGCGTCGGCGTGTTGTTCAGCTCCGCCTTGCCGGCACCGGGCGGCTGGCCTGAGGCGGGTACCACGATGACCGGGCCGCTCGTCTCACCCGGGCTGTCATCTCCCGGCATGATGACCATGGGAGGCTTGTCATCCGCCTTTTCTCCAGGTACCGGTGCCAGGAGCATGGGCTGTCCGCTGGAAGGCTGGCCCTGTTGTCCCTGCGGCCCCTGCTGTCCCATCGTCAGCATTTGCTGCTGCTGGCCTTGCGTGCCCTGCTGCGGTTGCTGCTGCATCTGGTTTTGCTGCTGGCCCATGCCAGGCGGCATGAGCTGCTGCTGCGGATTCTGCGCCTGCCCGACCTGCGGCACGCTGCCTTGCTGGCCTGATTGGGCGCTCTGGCCGGTCTGGCCCATCTGCTGCATCGCCCCGTTGTTTTCGTTCTGCCCGGCGATGCTGCTGCCGGAGTCACGCAACTGCTGCGCGAGCTGCCGCAGCCCGTCGCGCGCCTGCTCACGCAGAGCGAGGCCGCGCAGCTTGTCGGCGAGCTTTTGGAACTCCTCTCCCGCGCCCGCAGGCTGTCCTTCCCGCATCCGATCTCCGGCGGCGAGCACATTCTGGCCGACGGTGCGCTGCCGGTCCTCTTTTTCGGACTGCTGTTGAACCTCCTTGAGCGTCTCATTCATGCGCTCCTTCGCCTCGCCGGTGATCTGCGGTGATTTGAGCTTGCTGGCGAGTGTTTCCGCGGCCTTTGCGGCGGCTTTGGCATTTTTCGCGGCCACGGAATCGCCGAGGTCGGCGGTGTCGGCGTGCTTGCGCAGCGCCTCGACGAGTTTTTCCGAGGCCCAGGCCTCCCTGCCCTTGTCGAACTCGTCCGCGAGTTTTTCCGCGTCCCGTGCGCGGCGCTCGAGTTCCGCGAGAACGTCACGCGCGTCCTTTCCCGCCGAGTTGGCGAGGTCGGTCGCAGTCTGCTGCATCTTCTGCCTCAAGTCCTCGACCTGCTTGTTTTCGTCATCGTTGAGTCCGGCGAGTTTCTTCTTCTCCGCGCCGGTCTGCGCGAGCTTTTTCGCCTCCTCGGCAGCTCTGCGCGTCATCGCCTCATCCATCGCGACCACCGTCCGGGATGGCGCGGTGACGATGCTGATGAAACTGCCAAGGATCGCGATGAACAACGGCAGCGCGAGCCAGCGGTCCGGCCTCAGCGGCAGATCCTTGTGCAAAGCGGGCAGCGAACGCGGCAAAACCTCGCGCTGCGCGTCGATGTGAGCCAAAGCAGCCTCGCCACCTTCCCCGCGTTGCTCAAACCACCACGCGGTGGCGAACGCCTCGCGCCTCCCCGCCGCCTGGTCCCACAGTGCCAGCGCGCTGAACGCACCCGGCCTCCGCCACCAGGCATAAGCCAGGCAGCCGGCCAACCAGGCAGACAAGCCGCCCCAGGCGGGCAAAAACACATCACGCCCGCGCAGCGCGGCGAGAATGATGAGCGTGAGCACCAGCGAGGCGGGAATGAACGTCATGCGCAGCAGCGCGAGCCAGCGCCGCAGCACCACCCACGCCCGCACCTTCCGCGCCACGGAGGCGAAGACGGTTGCGGCAGGAGGGGCGGTGCTCATGGCATCCATACAATCGCAAAACGGCGCGCGGGCCAAGTACTTTGGGACGCGCCAGGCCTAATCCCGCGCCTTGAGCACGCCCACCATGTCCAGTTTCCGCAACATGCGGCCGACCACCAGAAAGGACGCGCAGGAGGCGGCCATCACGACGACCACAGCCATGGTGTAGGTGTGAAGGCTGATCTGGAGCGGCAGGCGCACGGTCTCGGTGCGCACGGTCTCCATGATGAACGTGGCGAGGCCCCGGCCGAAGAGCAGTCCTGCGGGCAACGCGGCGAGGATGAGCAGGATCAGCTCCCCAAGCAGCACTCCGGCCACCTCCCGTTGCGTGAAGCCGACGACGCGCAACGTGGCGAGATCACGGCTGCGCTCGGAAAGCGCGATGCGGGCGCTGTTATAGACCACACCGAAGGCCACGACGATGGCGAGCACGAGGTAGAGCCTGCGGATGACACCGATGCTCTGGCCGGTGGTGTCGCGGAAAGCCTGGAGCTGGTCTTTTTTCACGAGCGTGACAGCGACGCGCGGCGTGTCCTTCACCTCGCGCATGAATTCAGTCCAGCGTGACTGGTCCACCGTCAGATAGGCGCCGCTGACCGTGTCCCCCTCCTGCATGAGGCGGTGCAGCGCCTGGATGTCCATGAAGGCGTTCACACCGGCGAAGTCCTCCATGAAGCCGCGGATGGCGACGTTCAACGTCGTGCGGCGGCCTTCGAGCGCCTCCACCTGCACGACATCGCCGATGCGTGCGCCGAGAATCTGCCCGAGCTGCGCGGACATGACGACGCCCTCCTCCGGCAGCACGATGCGCCGCCGCCGCGCGTCCATGAGACGGTTGAGTTCCGCGTCACGCGGCAATCCGCTGACGGCGAGTTTGCGTGAATGATGTCCGAAGCGGATGCGCGCCTGCACCGCGCGCACCGGCTCCGCGCGCTGCACGCCGGGCAGCTCCTCCAGGTTGTGCAGCGCTCCGCTGGACCCCGGCTCGGCGAGAAACACGACGACATCCTGACGCTGCACATCATTCCACTGATAAGTGAGCAGGTAGTCGATGCTGTCCGCCATCGAACCGGGCAGCACCATCAGCCCCGTGGCCAGCGCGAGGCCGAATATGGTGAACAACGCCTGAGCGGGGCGGCGCTCGATGTTTCTCAAAGCCATGCGCAGCGCCGGGCCGCTGCCGCGTGTGAGTCCCATGCGCTCCAGCATCGAAGGTTTGAAATCCGCTGGCGGCTCGGGCCGCATCGCCTCCGCCGGGGGCAGCTTGACCGCCATCCACACGACGCTGATGACGCCAAGGAATGAAGCCCCGGCGCTGACAACGAGAGCCAGGCCCAGCGCGCTGTAATCCATGCGGAAATCCAGCTCGGGGAAGCGGAAGAACAGCGTGTAGATGCCCACCAGCCCTCCGCCCATCCAGCGCCCGACAATGCCGCCGATCAACGTGCCCAGCACGACGATGACAAACGCGTAATTCAAATAATGCCGCCCCACCTGCCACGACGAATAACCGAGCGCCTTGAGCTGCGCGATCTGCTCCCTTTGCAAACGCACCAGACGCGCTAGCACCGCGTTCACCATGAAGGCCGCGACACTGAGAAAAACGACCGGATAAGCCACGGACAGCGCATGCACGACGCGCAGCTCGTCATCCAGGCGCTTGGCGCTGTTGTGATCCTCCCGCGTGTAGGCTCCTTGCGCGCCGTAATCCATGAGAAGACGGTCGATCTCCGCCATCACCGGCCCGGCCTGCGCGCCGGGGGAAAGATCGACGCTGAGGTCGTTGAACGCGCCGTCGAGATTGTACGGCACGGCGACGGCACGGTAGTTCATCCAGAACACACCGTAGCGCTTGTTGTCCGGCAGCGTCTGGCCGGGCCGCGCCTCGAAGACAAACTCCGGCGAGAGGCCGATGCCGCAGATGATGATCGTGTCGCGCCGGCCGTTGATCACCGCCACGAGGCTGTCGCCGAGGCGCAGCCTGTTCGCCTTGGCGAAGGATTCGCTCACCACCGCATGCCGGCGCTCATCCGGCAGCGGCAGACGACCCTGGCGCACAAAAACCTGGTTCAGCGTCTGCGGCCGGTCCTCCGGCAGCGAGACGAGATGCGCCGAGGCGGGCTCGGTCATGCCCGCGAGATCCAGCGTGGCATCCACCACCACCCGCGCCTCGATGGCCGCGACTCCGGGCGTGGCCGCCACACGATCCGCCAGCGACAACGGCGCGCGTTTCAGCGACGCGAACACATCCGCCAGCCGGTGGCTCTGGTAATACGCGTCGCGCGTGCCTTCCAGCGTCAGGATGATGCTGCGCGTCATGATCATCATTGCCAGCCCGCAGGCCATGACCAGGCTCACCGCCACGATCTGCCCCTTCATGCGCCCGAGGTCGCGGAAGAGCTTCAGATCGAGTGGAGTGAGCATGATCTCTGATGGTGCCGTGGATCGACCGTGATGCAACCTGACGAGCAGGCCGTCTTGGCCGTTGATGAAGCGGATCACACCCACTCCGTGCACAGCAGCTCCGCCTGCGCGAGCACCGTCTTCACCGCCTCCTCCTGCAAGTCCGGCGGATAGCCATACTTGTTCAGGATGCGCTTCACCATCACGCGGATCTTCGCTCTCGCACATTCACGCAGCGTCCAGTCAATCGTCACGCTTTTGCGCACCTGGGTGATGAGTTCGGCGGCGATGACTTTGAGTTTGTCATCGCCCATCGCCTTCACGGCGGACTCGTTCGCGGCGAGGGCGTCGTAGAAGGCGACCTCGTCATCCGTCAGGCCGAGATCCACGCCGCGTTTCGTGGCGGCATCCATCTCCTTGGCGAGGCGGATGAGTTCCTCGATCACCTCCATCGTGCTGATGGCGCGGTTGTGGTAGGCGTTGAGGGTCTTCTTGAGCTTCTCGCTGAACTGCTGGCTCTGCACGAGGTTCCGTTTCGAGCGCACCTTGAGTTCGTCCTTCAGCAGCTTCTCCAGCAGCTCGGCGGCGACGTTTTTGTGCTTCAAACCACGAACTTCGGCGAGGAATCCATCGCTGAGAATGGAAATATCCGGCTTGGGCAATCCGGCGGCAGTGAAGACGTCGATCACCTGCCCGTCGGTCGTGATGGCCTTGCTCACGAGCTGGCGGATCGCGGCATTGATCTGATCGGGCGTCTTGCGATTGCCGCTGCTTTGCTTGTTCAGTGCGGCCTGGATGGCTTGGAAGAGCGCCACGTCATCGCGGATCTCCGTCGCTTCATCGCTGGCGGCGCAGAGGGCAAAGGCGCGGGACAGTTCGGTGATGGCCTGGTTCCAGCGAGTCTTGCCGTCTTCGAGTTGGAGGACGTGCTCTTGCAGCGCAGGCAGGGCAAAGAGCGTCTTCTTGCCGTCGCCGACGACCTGCCGCCAGTCGGAGCCGTGCAGCATGTCGCAGGCGATGCCGTGCTTCTCCAGCATCACGGCAATGGCCTGCTTCGTGTCGTAGGTCGGATCGCCCTTGCCGCCGCTTTCGGTGTAGTTGGCGAGGGCGTGTTTGAGTTGATCGGCGAGGCCGAGGTAATCGACCACGAGGCCGCCGGGTTTGTCGCGGAAAACGCGGTTCACGCGGGCGATGGCCTGCATGAGGCCGTGACCCTGCATCGGCTTGTCGGCATACATCGTGTGCAGGCAGGGCGCGTCAAAACCCGTCAGCCACATGTCGCGCACAATGACGATGCGGAAGGGGTCTTTGCTGTCCTTGAACCGGTTCGCCATGGCGCGGCGCTTCTCCTTGTTGCGGATGTGCGGCTGCCACTCGGGGCCGTCGTCCGCGCTGCCGGTCATGATGACCTTCACCACCGTAGAACGAGTTTTCGAACTCGTTCCCTCCGCAACGGACTGGAAAGTCCGTTCTACGTTTTCGTCCTCGTCGTCCTTGGCAGTCGCCCACTCGGGCCGCAGCTTGATGAGCGCCTCGTAAAGGTCCACGCAGATGCGGCGGCTCATGCAGACGACCATCGCCTTGCCGTCCATCGCCTCGGTGCGCTTCTCGAAATGCGCCACCAGATCGGCGGCGATGAGCGCGATGCGCTTCGGATCACCCACCAGCGCCTCCAGCGCGGCCCACTTGGTTTTGAGCTTCTCCTTCTTCGTCAGTTCCTCGCCTTCGGTGATCTCCTCAAACTCCGCGTCCAGCTTCGGCAGCTCGCTGGCGTTCAGGCCCAGCTTGGCGATGCGGCTCTCGTAATAGATCGGCACCGTGGCCTTGTCGGCGACGGCACGCTGGATGTCGTAGATGCTGATGTATTCGCCAAAGACCGCGCGCGTGTTGGCGTCCGTCTTCTCGATGGGCGTGCCGGTGAACCCGATGAAGCTCGCGTTCGGCAGCGCATCGCGCATGTGCCGGGCGAGTCCATCAATGAGGTCATACTGCGAGCGGTGTGCTTCGTCGGCGATGACGATGATGTTCCGGCGCTCGCTCAGGCAGGGCATCCGGTCGGAAGGTAGGGCGCTCTCTCCGAGAGCGCCGTTCTGATCGGGCGGCTGGCTCGGAGAGCCAGCCCTACCTGGAGGCAAAAACTTCTGGATGGTGGTGAACACCACGCCACCGCTCGCCACGGCCAGCAGCTCCCGCAGCTTCTCGCGGTTCGCGGCCTGCGCGGGGGTTTGTCCGAGGATGTCAGCGCAGCGCTGAAACTGGCCGAAAAGCTGGTCGTCGAGGTCGTTGCGGTCGGTCAGCATCACCAGCGTCGGGTTCTGCATCGCGGCCTCGCGGATCACGCGGGCGGCGAAGAAGAGCATGGTGAAACTCTTGCCGCTGCCCTGTGTGTGCCAGACCACGCCCGCACGACGGTCGCCCGGCTTGCCGCCGTGCATCTTCCCGGCCCACGATGTTCCCGGCGTCTCGCGCAGCGCATTCTCCGCGCTCATGCCGCTCGCCCGCACCGTTTCCTCGATGGCCGCGTTCACCGCGTGGAACTGATGGTAGCCCGCGATGATCTTGTGGATGGCTCCCGTGTCCGGGTTCTCCTCAAACACAATAAAATGCTGGAGCAGGTCGAGGAAGCGCTGCCGCTCAAACACCCCGCGCACCAGCACCTCCAGCTCCAGCGCCGTCTTCGGTGCATCGCCCTCGCCATCAATCGTGCGCCATACCTTGAACCACTCCTGATTGGCTGTGATGGATCCCATGCGGGCCTGCAAGCCGTCACTCACCACCAGCGCGGCGTTGTAGGCCAGCAGGCTGGGGACTTCGGCCTTGTAGGTTTGCAGTTGGGCGTAGGCGCTCCAGATCGTCGCATCCTCATCGGCCGCGTTTTTGAGTTCGATCAAGCCCAGCGGCAGGCCGTTGACGAAGACCACGATGTCCGGCCGCCGGTTGTGCTGGCCCTCGATCACCGTGAACTGGTTCACCGCCAGCCAGTCGTTTGCCCGCACATCGGAGAAATCCACCAATGCGACGGGATGGGTCCGATAGGACGAATCGGGCTGGCGGACGGAGACATCGACCCCGTCGCGCAGCAGCCGGTGAAAAGCCCGGTTCGTCTGCACCAACGACGGCGTCGCCACACGCAGCACCTTCCGCAATGCCTCCTCTCGCGCTTCTTCGGGAATGGCGGGATTCAACCGCCGCAAAGCCTCGCGCAGCCGCCCCACCAGCACCACCTCGCCGTAAGACTCCCTCTCCCCGTGGGAGAGGGTTGGGGTGAGGGCTTCTGCCCCGAGGCAGGAGTAGCCCAACTCCCCGAACCACGTCAGGGCGGCGTCTTCGACGATGGATTCGGTGAGGCTCATGGCTTGTCGCCCTCCGGTGGCAGTTGCTTGAGCATCCGGTCAAAGTCCGACTCGAACAGCCGGTCCTGCACGATGCGGTATTTCTCAAACTCACTCTCGGCGTGCGCCTTCGCCAGTTCTGCACTCACTTTTCCGGCATCCTGGAGGATTTCGCGATCCCAGAGCTGGAGGAATCCGCTCAGTCGCTTTTCCCAGTCTTCCATGGTCATGGGGATCTTCCGCATCGCCTGCATCTCAGCCATGTCGAGATAGGCGGAGACAATGCGCTGCATCTGCCCCAGCTCGGAATCCGAGAGGTAGTTCTTGGCGATGACGACATCGTAGCGCTGGATTTTCCCTTTCGGCGCAGCCTCCCAGGTCGTCAGCCCCATGTTTTGTTTCTGGTGGTCGGCGCGGTCCACGATCACCTCCGCCGCCGTCTGCCCATGCACGGCATAGTGCATCTTGTTTTGCACGGCGGCAAAGAAACGCTTCGTGGCCGTGGCAGACGCGTCGTAGTCCAGCGCGGTGGCGTAGATGTCCGTGATCTTCTGGTAGAACTTCCGCTCGGAGAGCCGGATTTCGCGAATCTTCTCCAGTTGGCGCTCAAAGAACTCATCCGTCAGGTTGCCGCCTTTTTTCAGCCGCTCCACATCCATCGTCCAGCCCTGGATGGTGTAATCCTTCACGATCTGGTTCGCCCACTTGCGGAACTGCACCGCGCGCTCGTTCTCGATCTTGAAGCCCACGGCGATGATCGCCTGCAGGTTGTAGTGCTTCGTCTGGTATGCCTTGCCGTCGGCGGCAGTGATTAAGTATTGCTTAACCACTGAAGCTTCCTCCAGTTCGTTGTCGCTGAACACACGCTTCAGGTGCTGGTTGATGGCCGGGATGGAGACGGCGTAAAGCTCCGCCATCATCCGCTGTGTCAGCCAGACGTTTTCATCCTCGTAACGCATCTCGACGCTCGCCTCCGAGTCACCTCCCGCCGCCACAAAGGTGAGGTATTCCGCCGCTGATGAGCGCACCAGCGAAACCTCGGGCTTCTTCTTGGCGCGACCGCCGGGTGCTGGCTTCTTTTTGCTCATGATGCGGCCTCCAGTTTGGACTCAATGCCTGCCACGCTCAACTCCCCGCTCAGCAGCTTCGGCAGCAACGTGTCCCGCAGCGTGGCGAGGGTGCGGGATTGGTCGGAGTTGGCTTTGATCTTCGCCATCAGCGGCGCGGTGAGTTCGTTGAAGCGTTTGGCGATGTCGGGTGGTGGGACGGCGAGCCAGAAGGTGTTGAATCATTCGGACGGGACGCGCTGGCGTCCGCTGGTGCCGGTCATGTTTTGGATGGCGTGGGAGCGCAGCGCTTCGGAACGGGCCAGCAGGTAGCCGAATTGCGGCGGGAGCGGCGGTTTCGGGGCGAGGACGATGTATTCGGTGGAGCCCCAGCCGACTTGGCCGTCTTCGAGGAAATCGACGTAGCCGGTCTTGCCATTCTCCAGGCAAGGCGTGATGCGGGCTAGGAGCGTGTCGCCGTTTTGAAACTTGGTGCCGGATCTGAACTCGCGCACGATGACTTCTTCGGCGGAATGGCCCTGCGTCGGCAGGTTCTTCATGTCGAGATAGGGCGCGATGGTTCCGGCCTTCAACGTGCGGCGAGGATTCACTTCGATGGCTTCGGGAAGCGGCTTTGCAGTCCACCCCGACGGGATGTGGCCGAGTTCGGAGTCCTGGAAGGAGGCGGAAAAGAGGGCGTCGAGGGCCGTTTCGGGGCCTCCCCCATTTCCTTCGGGGGGGCTACCGGACGCTCCAGGGAAGACCCCGCCGCTTCCGGGGGGGCCGCTCCCGGGCGGAGGGACGCCCCCGCGCCGTCCGGGGGCGCTACCATTTCCTGCGGGGGCCATACCATTGCGTCCGGGGGCGGCCCCCATTTCGTCCGGGGAAGCCCCCGGCGCGTCCGGGGGCCCTACCATTTGGTGGAGCGGAGACCCCGCCGCGTCCGGGGGGGCCACCTTTTGGCGGAGGGACGCCCCCGCAACGTCCGGGTGCGCCCCCATTTCGTCCGGGGAAGCCCCTTTTCGGTCCAGATTCCGCCTGACGGGGGCGAAATCTAAGCCGGAGGCTCCCTCACCCCCAGCCCCTCTCCCACTGGGAGAGGGTGGCGGAAGGCCGGGTGAGGGTTGGTTTTGATCCCGGTCGGCATTCCGCCGAACGGGATCAAAATCAATAAACCAGCTCTGGAACAGCGCCCGGGCCATCGCCTCCAGCGTCGCGTTCATCCGCCGGTTGCACTCGATCTTGTCGTCCAGCGCCCCCAGCACCGCCGCGATGGCTTTTTGATCGGCGAGGGGTGGGAGCGCCAGGGCGGACGCACTAACGATCAAGCGGCGAAGTGAGCGAGCAGAGCGGCGAGGTAGTTGGGGTTGATCGTGGCGATGTAGTGCCGCCTGCGCATCGACACAGACG
>JAEUHJ010000140.1 GCA_016795375.1 Verrucomicrobiaceae bacterium | reverse complement strand
GTCTTCAAAGCGGGCACCTCGATGCGATCCTGCGGACGCTTCGGACCGGACACGCAGGGCACGACGCCGCTGAGGTCGATCTCCATCTCGGTGGTGAATTCGATGCTGCCTTTCTCCGTGGGGATGCCCCACATGCCCTGCGCTTTGTAATAAGCCTCGACGGTCTTGCAAAGCTCCTCGCTGCGGCCGGTGCCGCGCAGGTAGGCGACGGTTTCTTCGTCCACGCCGAAGAAGCCCATCGTCGCACCATACTCGGGTGCCATGTTCGCGATGGTCGCACGATCCGTCACCGGCAGGCTGACTGCGCCAGGGCCGTAGAATTCGACGAATTTGCCGACGACGCCGAGCTTGCGGAGCTTCTGAGTGACTTCGAGCACGAGGTCGGTCGCGGTGACGCCTTCTTTGAGCGCTCCGCTGAGATAAACGCCGACCACTTCCGGCACGAGGAAGGTCACCGGCTGGCCGAGCATGCCCGCCTCCGCCTCAATGCCGCCCACGCCCCAACCGACGACGCCGAGGCCGTTGATCATCGTCGTGTGCGAGTCCGTGCCGACGAGCGAATCCGGGTAATACACGCCATCCTTCTCCAAAACACCCTTCGCGAGGTATTCGAGGTTCACCTGATGCACGATGCCGATGCCGGGTGGCACCACTTTAAAGGTATCAAACGCCTGCTCGCCCCATTTAAGGAACTGGTAGCGCTCCTTGTTGCGCTCAAACTCCAGCGCGAGGTTTTGATTCAGCGCCTGCTGCGTGCCGGCGAAATCGACCTGCACCGAGTGGTCCACCACGAGATCGACGGGCACCAGCGGCTCGACCATCTTTGGATTTTTGCCGAGCTGCTTCACCTTCGAGCGCATCGCGGCCAGATCGACCAGCAGAGGCACGCCGGTGAAGTCTTGAAGGACAATGCGGGCGACGGTGAAGGGGATTTCATACTCGCCGGGCGCTTTCGCATTCCAGTTGGCCAGATTCTTCACATCGGCCTCGGTGACCTTCTTGCCGTCCAGATTGCGCAGCAGTGATTCGAGCACGATGCGGATGGAAACGGGCAGTTTGGAGACTTTGCCGATACCAGCGGCTTCGAGGGCAGGGAGGGAGTAAAACTTGCCGGCGGAGCCGTTGCCAGTGGTGAAGGTCTGAGGGGTGTTCATGGAGCGGGGCGGAGAGATAGCGATGCTGGCGGCTTTGACACCTGTTTTTTGGCCTTCCGCCGATGCCAAGCGGTGATTGACACTGCCCGGCAGGGGCCTAGGCTCGCGGCATGAATCTCTACGTCAGCAATCTTCCCTACACCATGACGGACGAGGAGTTCCAGCAGGTGTTCGCCGCTCATGGCCAGGTTTCAGCGGCCCGCGTCGTCAAAGACCGCGAGTCCGGCCGTTCGCGTGGCTTTGGCTTTGTGGAGATGCCGGTGGAGGCGGAGGCGCTGACGGCGATCAATACGCTGAACGGAAAAGACATCGGCGGCCGTCCGCTGCGGGTGGTGGAGGCGCGTCCGAAGGAAGATCGTCCGCCGCGTGATTTCCGCGGCGGGAAGCGCGAATGATCAGCTTTTCGGCTGGTATTTCGGGTAACGCTGCTGGAGCTGCTGGAGCAACTGCTTTGATTGAGGCATGTCCCCGGCTTTTTCGAGGGTTTTGGCAGCCTTGTGGAGAGCGGCGGGTGTGACGTCCGGGTCTTCGTAAAACTGGCTCGGAACGGCGTATTTCGCGGCCCCGGCCTTCCATTTTTCGATGGCGGCGGCCTGTTGGCCTTCGGCGGCAAGTTTGTCGCCCTGGGTGGAGAAAATATCGCCTTCGAGGATGAGCAGCTCGGCCTGGAGCTTGCCGTCTTTGACGACTTGCAGCGCCTGCTGGGCGGCCTGGTCGGCCTGGGTGAAATCTCCCTTGCCAAGCAGGGCGCGTCCTTTGGTGAGCTGGGCGCGGGCGGTGGCGGCGGCATCGGGGCCGGATTTCAGGAAGTTTTCCGTGGCCTGGATGCTGGCGTCGTATTTTCCGTTCTGGAGCTGCGCCATGCCGAGGATGTTCCAGACGACGGGCTCGGTGTTTTCAGGCATCTGCGGCGTGACGGCGAGATCGAGGAAGCGGGCGGAGCGTTTGAAGTCGTCGCCGCTGTAGAGTTTGAGACCGAGCCATTTGAGGATGTTCGGCGGCACGACGCCGTCGGATTTGGCCTGGAGGTAGCTGTCGATGGCCCTGGCAAGGTCGTCGGCGTTCTGACGGGCGTAGTGGCAGAGGATGATGAGCTGGCTGGATTTTTCGAGATAGGACTTGCTGTCGATCTCGATGGAACGCTGGAGGGCGGGGACGGCCTTGTCGTAGATTTTCTGGTCGAGGTTGCCACGACCGATGCCGTAGTAGGCCTGCGCGGCGGCGGCGGTGGTGGGGAATTTTTTCAACAGCGTCTCGAAGGCGGTGACGGTGCCTTTCGGATCCTTCTGCTCCATGGCGATGAAGCCGAGCTGCAGCCAGGACATCTCGCAGGCGTCGGATTTGGGATATTCTTTGGTCACCTGCTCGAAGTCGGCCTTCGCTTTCGGCAGGTCGCGCGCGTCGCGGTAGGCGAGGCCGCGGCGGGCGCAGGCTTTCGGGATGAGCTCATGCCGGGGATACTCGCTGATGAAACGCGTGAAGGTGCCGGCGGCCTCGAGATGGCGTCCGGCCTCGCCCTGCGCCCAGCCGGTGTTGAAGAGCGTGCCGGGGCGGAGCTTTTCCGGGAGTTTTTCGAGGGTGATCTCGTTGTAGCTGAGCGCCGCCTGCTGGAAGTCCCCCTTGTTGAAATAAAAGTCCGCGCGGATGAGGCGCGCGAGGGAGAGATACTCGTGGCCCGTGTGCCTTTGCGCGTTGCGGGCGATGAAGGCGGTGGCGAACTCGCCGAGATCCTTGTCATTGAGGAGGTAGAAACAGTAGAGCTTCCAGTAGCCGGCCTCGAAGGCCTCGTCGGTGTCGGCGTGATACTGCTCGATGAGCAGATAGACCTCCACGGCGCGGGCGTAGCTTTTGCGCATGCGATGGGCGTGGCCGACGAGCAGGAGCATCTTGGCGCGTGAAGGCCCGGGCGGCAGCACCTCGGAGTTTTTGTTGTAGTAGTCGATGACGCCGTCGTAGTCGCCCTTCGCGAAAAGCCCCTGGATGACGCCGACGAGGGCGATGCCGCGGTTCGCCTCGCTGGTCTCGGCCATTTGCAGCGCCTTCTGGAACATGGCGATGGACTCGTCCGGCTTTTTCAACTCGGCGAGGAGCACGGCGGCGCGGATGACGGCCTCGGCGACGATGGCACGGTCGGCGCTGGTTTTAACGAGCTCCTCAAAAATGGGCAGCGCCTCGTTTTTTTTATCCTGGCCGAGGTAGATGCTGCCGAGGGTGAGGAGGGCGGTCTCGCGGTAAGGATTGTCCGCTTTGACGGCGATCACGCTGTCGAGCGCGGCGACTTGTTTCTCCTTGTCGCCGGCCATTTCGAAGGCGCGGCTCTTGTTGTAGGCGGAGGCCAGTTTGACCTGCGGATTTTTGTGCTTCGCCTCGCTGAAGGCGAAATGCTTCGCGGCATCGGCGAATTTGGAGTCGTTGAAGCGCATCGCGCCAAGCCGGTAGGCGGCGGAGGGGGCGCCGTCGCTCGCGGGGTAGCGGCTGACCACCTCCTCGTAATATCCGGCGGCCTGCTTGAGCTGGTTCTGCTTCATGTAGCACTCACCGATGCGGAAGAGCGCGTCCGGCACCTGCTTGCCGCCGGGATATTGCTGCAAGTATTTGGCGTAGTTCTGCGAGGCCATGCCCCACTCCTGGCGGTCGTAGGCCAGGGTGGCGAAATCGAACATGTCATCGTCCGGTCCCTTTGTTTTCGGCGGAACCGGGCGGTCCTTGGGGTCATCCAGCACCGGCATCGCCTTGGGCGGCGGGCGCACGGGGATCGCTTTCGGGACAGGCGCGTCATCCTCCACGCGCAGGGCGCGTTTGGGCGCCTGCTGGGCCGCGACGGGAAGCGTGGCGAGAACACAAAGTGATGAAACAAAACGACGCATGCGGGGACGTGAGACGGTTGGAGGCTCGGAGAAAATCATCTCACTTGGGCACGGCAGGCTGGCCGGCATCAGGCTTCCGGGTGGCGAAGGCGATGTTCCAGATGCCCGCCTTCTGGCAGGTGTCCAGCACCTTGATGACGTGCGCGTAATCGGTGATCTCGTCGCCACGCAGGATCACCGCCTGGTCCTTGTAGAGGGCGACGATGTTCTTCAGCTTCACCAGCAGCTCGTCGGTGGTGAATTTCTGGCCGTTCACGATCACCTCGCCGTCTTTTTTGATGTTGATGATGATCTCGCCGACGTTGCGTGACTCTTTTTCCTTTCCTTCATCGGCGGCAGGCACGCTGACGTCCATCACCTGCTCCTCCTTCGCGTACTGGAAGGTCACGGCGAAGAAGATGACCAGCAGGAACAGCACGTCCACCAGCGGCGCGAGCTGCATGGGCGTGGGCTCGATGGAGTGCTGTTTGCGGAAGTTCATCGCAGGCTCCGGTGGGGTTTACTGGCCGGCGACCGCGCGGGCGGCGCGTTTGTACTGCACCGCAAGCAGCGCCATCAGGTGCGTCGTGGCCGCCTCCATCTCCGAGATCAGGCGGTTCACCTTGCCGCGGAAGATGGCGTAGAAAATGAGCGCCGGAATGCCGATGACGAGGCCGGAGGCCGTGCACAGCAGCGCCTCGGACACGCCCTGCGCCAGGCCGAGCTGGTTCGAGCCGCCCACGCCCTTGCCGGAGATTTCGTGGAAGGTGGTGATCATGCCCAGCGTCGTGCCGAGCAGTCCGAGCATCGGTGCGACCGCGCCGACGTCGCCGAGATAGGCGATGCGCGCCAGCAACAGGCTGGACTGGCGGTTGCCCTCGGCCTCGGTGACTTCCTTCACCTCCTCAAAGCTCGCGGTCGGGTTGCGCGTGGCGAAATCCAGCGTCTTCGCCGTGATGCGGGCGATGCACTCGTTGCGGCGGTTGCAGACGGCCAGCAGGCCGAGGTAGTCCTGCTTGCGGATCAGCGCGTCGGCCGAGTTCATGAACGCATCGCTCACCACCGTGCCCTGGCGCACCGTGAAGGCGAAGAGCACGATCATGAAGAACGTCACCATCGACAGGCCGATCAACGGATAAGCCATGATGCCCGTGCGCCGGATGAAGCCGTCGAAGGTCAGCGCGTCGGCGTAC
>JAEUHJ010000124.1 GCA_016795375.1 Verrucomicrobiaceae bacterium | reverse complement strand
TATAGCTACCGAAACATCCAACAAGTAGCTGTCTTGGAATGGGATTGCGACTCAGAAACTGGTGGAATCATTGGCCAGCCCATTGTGCATTGGGAGAATGAAAAAGAAGAAAACAATCTTAGCGGGATAGCGTTTTCCGTTTTGTTTCTGAACTTTTCATGGTATGAAAAATTGGAACTCCGGCGAATCAGCAGTAAGCCACTCTCAAACCCTGCTGGGATTGAGGAAGAGTATTCCATTATATGGAAAACTACTGATGGAGTAGGCATTGGAATAACCAAGAGTATTTTTTCCTGGGATACGCCAAACCTTGAAGATGAAAAATTTCTAGCCCGGGAAAGAGTCACAATTCAATGCAGGTGTGATAAGTAGCGTGAAGCAGTGAACAAAAATATGAAAAATTTGAACTTAATTGCATTGTTGCTTTGTGGATATTTCCCTGCATGCAATAAACATTCATACACCATTTATCATAAGGCGACCCCTGGTAAGGATGGCCACGCTGAAGTTGTTGATATAATTTACTTCAACAAAGTGCCTCAGACTTTTGTATTTAACAAAAGCAAAGGGATGGATAAACTTCAGCCCAATATAACAACGGTCAATGAAGGTGGAAGTCGGCAACATGTAATTTCAGCAAGCTTGTTGAATAAAAATGGGGATTCAATAAATATTCTAGGCGCAAATAGAGCTTACTTTTTATTGGAAGGAAAGCTTCATGGAGAGCACGTCATTAATGACGGCCACGCTAGAATCTTGGAAGATAAAGTCATGAAGAATGGCTTATTCTATGATGAGTGCTTTAAACAGTATGATAAATGATAATCTCAAAAGTTGCCCCATGGAATTAGCCTTCAAGAACTTCATTATGGTTTTGAACGCGATAGCCGCCGGACGGGGCGGCAGCGCAGAAAAAAGTGTCAAGCAAAAAACTAGAAGGCACCAGTGGAGCTAACCTTGGGGGCATCCATCGAAAAACAGTATGAGATCAGAAGCGGACATTTGATACATGCTGGTAACAACGAATACGCTCAAAAAACTATGAAAACGCTCATTCCACAAATTCTCATCCTGAGTCTATTGCTGACTCTCCCACTCTCCGCTCAAGCCCCCGCTGCTGCCGGGGCACCACGCGAATTCAAAGACCTGCTCAAACACATCCCGTCCAAAGATTTCCTCAAGCTGCGCGGCAACTCCAAATCGGATGCCGCGATGGCGATGTCCAAGGACATCACCGCCAAGGAACTGCGGCAGGAAAGCACCTTCCGCATGGAGGTGGGCAAAATCGAAGCCTGGCCTTTCCCGGAAGACGGGATCTCCGGGTGGCGCATCCGTTGTCAGGACGAAACCGTGAAGCAGGGCAGCCTCGTCATCACCGTCAGCGCCTGGGCCTATGTGCGCCAGGACCCGGACGGCGTCATCCCCAAGCTGAAGATCGGCAAGGATGTGATCGTTTCCGGCAAGATCAGCCGGGCTGACCTCACCGCGACCGACAAGCCCACGCTGAACATCGACCTCAACGCCAGCAGCATCAAGGTGGAGAAGTGAATGACCACGGATGACGCGGATGCACACGCGCATGATCCTTCATGCAGGGGTGACGCAGCGTTCCAACTGTGCTTAAGAGGGAAGGTCATCTGGCTCTATGGCTTGTCCGGCGCGGGGAAATCCACACTGGCAAGGTATGCCGCACAACGACTCCGCCCGGAAGGCCGCCAGGTGCTGCTGGATGGCGACGAGCTGCGCAGCGGACTTTGCCGGGGACTCGGCTACACCGTGGAGGACCGCACCGAGAATGTGCGCCGTGCCGCCGAGCTGGCGCGGCTGCTTTCCCGCCAGGGCTGCCTGGTGCTGGTGGCGCTGATGACACCGCTGCGCAGCATGCGGGAGCTGGCACGGGAGATCATCGGTGACGCATTGATCACCATCCACCTGCGCTGCGACCACGCGACCTGCGCCGCCCGCGATGTGAAAGGTCTCTACCGCGAAGCAGCGGCGGGCCGGCTGCCGCATTTTCCCGGGACGAACATGGTCTTTGAGGGGGCGGCTGATGATGAGCTGTCCATCGACACAGGACGGCTGCCTATCGAGGAATGCCTGGGACAGCTTCTGCGGCTAGCTGAGCCGGAGTTCTGAGTCCCCCAGATTCATGCCGAGGCTCATCGTGCAAGTGCTACTTTCCCGCCTCCCGCGTCCCGCTGCCTTTCGGCATTTTCATGAGTGAATCACCCAGCTCGGCACGGATGGCCTCGGCGTGCTTCTGGAGCCGCGCGAGCTCGCCGGGATTTTCCGCGGCGAGGTTCTCCGACTCGCAGATGTCCGCGTAAAGATCATACAGTTCCGGCTGTTCGATGATCTTCTGCTTGTAGAGCACGGGCCTGCCATTCTCCGCCTTCTCAGTCACACCAACGATGCTACGATACTTGTGCGGGAGTTGCAGCTTCCAGCGCCCGTCCCCGCTGGTGAGGGCCTGGAGCTGGTTTTGCTCATAATAAAAGGCGTAGAAGTCGTGCGGGTTCTTCGCGCCGCTTTCTCCGGCCACGATGGGCCAGCAGTTCAGGCCGTCGATCTTGTGCTCCGGCAGTTTGGCATCGATGACATGCGCGATGGTGGGCAGGACGTCGATCGTCATCATCATCGCGTCGGAGGTGGAGCCAGCGGGGATTTTGCCGGGCCATTTCATGATGCCGGTGACGCGCGTGCCGCCCTCCCAGCAGGTGCCCTTGCCCTCGCGCAACGGTCCGGCGCTGCCGGCGTGGTCACCGTAATTGAGCCACGGGCCGTTGTCGGAGGTGAAGATGACCCAGGTGTTGTCCTCCACGCCGTTTTTCTTCAGTGACTCCATGATCTGGCCCACAGACCAGTCCACCTCCATCATCACATCGCCAAACAGCCCCTTGCCCGACTTGCCCTTGAACTTGTCGCTCACAAACAACGGCACGTGCACCATGCTGTGCGCCAGGTAGAGCAGGAAGGGCTTGTCCTTGTTCTTCTCGATGAATTTCACGCCGCGTGCCGTGTAGTCGGTCGTCAGATGCGTCTGGTCCTCCGGCGTGATCTCCTCATCCACCACGCGGTCGTTTTCGATCATCGGCAGTTTCGGATACGCGCCTGGTTTGGCCTGCGGATGGTGGGGCCACATGTCGTTCGAGTAAGGAATGCCGTAGTACTCGTCGAACCCGTGCCTCACCGGCAAAAACTGCGGCAGGGAGCCGAGATGCCATTTCCCCACGGCGGCGGTGGAGTATCCCTTCTGCTTCACCAGCTCGGCGACCGTCATCTCGTCCGCGTTGATGCCGTGCTTCGCCGACGGGCCGAGCGCGCCGTGGATGCCGACGCGGTTCGGATAACAGCCCGTCATCAACGCGCAGCGCGACGCGCTGCACACCGGCTGCGCCACATGGAAATTCGTGAACTTGCGTCCTTCCGCGGCCAGTTTGTCGATGTTCGGCGTCTGGTAGCCTTGCGCGCCAAAACACCCCACGTCCGCGTAGCCCATGTCATCCATGAAGATGACGACGATGTTCGGAGGCACCGTCGCATGAAGGCTGGAGGCGAGGGCGGCAAGCAGCGGAAAAAAAAGACGGTTCATGCCGCATTCAACGTCGTCGGCAGTCCGAACCTTCGCCTGCTTTGCTTGTTGACCATCCGGGCCGCCGCCCTCTCATGCGCGGCATGCGCCTCCCGATCCTGTGTTTTTCGCTCGTGCTTTCCATCTCCGCCAAGGAGATCCCCGTCGCTGATGCCACAGCGTTCGTCACGGCCGTCAAATCAACCGCTCCTGGTGACGTGATCATCCTTCAGGACGGCACCTGGGCGGACGCGCATTTGAAAATCCATGCCAGCGGCACGGCGGAGAAGCCGGTGACGATCAAGGCGCAGACGCCGGGCCGGGTGGTGCTGACGGGCGGTTCGCGCCTCTCGGTGGCGGGCGGGCATGTCGTGGTGGATGGCTTGTGGTTTCAGAATCCGACCGGAGAGGAGGCGATCGAGCTGCGCATTGATCCCAAAGAGCTTGCGAGTGACTGCCGTGTCACGAATTGCGCGGTGACGAACGAGTTGCAGGCGGCGCCGGGCAAATCGGCGCGGTTTGTGTCGATCTACGGCGCGCGGAATCGCATCGACCATTGTCATGTCGCGGGGAAGACCTCCGATGGCACGACGGTCGTGGTCTGGCTGCCGGGCGCGGTGGAGGAGCCGCCGCGGCACAGGATCGATCACAATCACTTCGGCCCGCGACAGAAACTTGGCAAGAACGGCGGCGAGACGATCCGCGTCGGCGACAGCAAGACATCGATGCAAACCGCGGCTTGCGTGGTGGAACACAATCTTTTCGAAAAGTGTGACGGGGAGCTGGAGTGCATATCGAACAAGTCCTGCGGCAATCTTTACCGCCTCAACACTTTCAAAGGCGTGTCGGGCACGCTGACCTTGCGGCATGGCAATGCCTGCCGCGTGGAGAACAATGTTTTCCTCGGCGACAACGCCGGAGGCTGCGGCGGCGTGCGCGTCATCGGCGAGGATCATGTCGTCACCGGCAATGTCTTCTCCGGCCTGACCGGAACCGAGGCGCGCAGCGCGTTGTGTTTCATGCTAGGCATCCCGGACTCGGCGCCGCATGGCTATTTCCAGGTCAAACGTGCCAGGGTGACGAACAACACCTTTGTGAACTGCGAACACAACATCCTCATCGGCATGAGCGGCGATAAAAAAGCCAGTCTGCCGCCTGTGGAGACGGAGATCAGCGGCAACCGCATCCAGACAGCCAGGGGCAAGGCATTTGAAATCAGATGCGCCGCCGATGGCGTGAAGATCCATGACAACGAAACAGGAGGCGATCTGGCCGCTGTCCTCAAACTGCCTGAATCCGCGCCTGTGGGCCCGGCGTGGTGGAGGTGATTGACAGCCCGGAGTGAGCCGGGGTGTTCCCAGCGTCATGCCGCGCGGAAGCCGCGACCGCTCACTTTGCCACGGCCTTTTTCTTCACCGGGTAGGATGCGGGGGATTTGGAATATTTCTGCATGCAATCCGTGCAGCAGAAGGCGACCAAGCCCTCGTCGGTTTTCACGCGGTAGATCGGACGGGCCGCCTTCTGATCCACCGGGCATTCATCGTTGATGGGCCATGCGGCGAACACAGTGGAAATCATCGCCAGACTGAGAAAAAGGGGGGCAAAGAGTGGTTTCATAAGGCTTGGCAGGTTGAATTTCCGCTGGGCATCCATTCAACGCATGGTCCGAACACCCTCCTAGTTCAAAGCAAGACATGCTCAATGATGCGCAAGAAAAGCGCAGTTGAGAGGGGGCGTGCTGGGGCTTCCCGCAGGCGGCACACCCATGAGCCATCATCTTGAATCTTTGGAGGCGCGCGGTAGCCTGCGCCATGAGCCTCAACCGCATCGGACTCATCCTCATTGCCGCCGGCCTCATATATCTCATCGGGTCGATCACACGACAGTCACGCATGGATCTGGAGGCTGAAGATGGCGAGAGGAGCCGGGTGATGGCGGAAAGATTGGCGCAAGAACGTCAGGCCGCCACGGAGCAGATGAAAGAGCGGGCGGCCGGGGAGAAAATGATTCGTGAGAAGTTGGAGCAGGGCCGGGTGCTTGCGGAAAAAATGACCAAGGAACGCCAGGCGGTCGAACGCTGGGAGGCTGCGGCCGCGCTTGCGCGGCAGTCCCAGGTCCAGGTGCAGTCGATGATTGACCCTCGGCAGATGGTTCTCGTCAGCACGGGTAAAAAGAAAAGCCGGCTGTCACTCAGGAACGCCAAAATGCTCGCCCTGCAGGTGCGTGAGAAGATGGGCGAGGGGGGCGCTGTTAAAATAATCGACGCCACCGGCAAGGAGATCGCCCGGGCTGAGTAGCTGCGCGTGAGGGTTCGTGGCGTGACGCCGTTTTTTTCCGCAGTTCCCCTCATTTCCCCGTCGCTTTCCCGCTTGAACCCGCCGCTGTGGAGCGTTTAGAACTGGCAACTCATGATTTTTCTCGCCGAACTGCCCGCACCCAGCCGCCTGGGGGACATCCTCATGTCCTTCCTCAGCATCGTCTTCGAAGGAGCGCCTTACATTTTGATCGGCACCGTGCTGTCGGGCTTCATTGCCGCGTTTCTGCCGTCAAAGTTGCTGGAGCGTGTGCTGCCGAAGAACGGCGTGCTGGCGACGTTGCTGGCTGGGTTCATGGGGCTGGTGTTCCCGGTGTGCGAGTGCGCCGTGGTTCCCGTGGTGCGCCGTCTGGTGCAGAAAGGACTGCCGCTGTCCTGTGCGATCACATATCTCGTCAGCGCGCCGATCATCAATCCGATCGTGATCTTCAGCACGATGAGCGCCTTTCAGAACGTGGAGGCGAAAGCGGGCGCGCTTGGCAGCGTGGGCATGGCGATGGCGCGTTTCTCCCTCGGCTATGCCATCGCGGTGATCGTGGGCCTGCTGCTCCTGCGCAAAAAACCGGCGGACGTGCTCAGCGCCAGTGTGGCGGCCGGTGCCGCCAAGTCCGCCTCCGAAATCCAGGAGCCGGTGGTCTCCTTCAACACGAAGCTGGTGCATGCCATGCGCACGGCGATGCGCGACTTCCTCGACACTGCGATGTATTTCTCCCTCGGCGTGATCATCACGAGCGTCTTCAACACGCAGGTCGATCAAGCCAAGGTGGACCTGGTGGCCGGCACGGACTGGGCGGCGGTCCCGTCGTTGATGGGCCTGGCGTTTGTGCTGGCGTTGTGCAGCACGTCGGACGCCTTCATCGCCGCGCCGATGGCCGCCTTCTCCAGCGCTGCGAAACTGGCCTTCCTGGTCTTCGGGCCGATGCTGGATGTGAAGCTCGTCTTCATGTACTCGGCGATCTTCCGCCGGAAGTTTGTCATCTGGCTCTGCGCCGTCATGTTCATCCTCGTGGCGGGTTTGGCGAAGCCGTGGACGCTGCTCATTGACAAAGTCCAGCCTGGGGCGGCTGCCGCTGCCACGAAATAGATTCCACCACCGCACCTCACACCGGTCATGAAAGCACAACGTCTCATCATTCATCTGCTCAGCGTGCTGCTCCTCATTCTTTGGGGCGGCGTGATGATCTACTTCCACGTCAGCGGTCGAGTCATTCATTACCTGCCTTCAGACGGATTGTTCCGCCCTCTCATGCTCATCGGCGGCATCGGCATGGTCGTGCTGGCCCTGTTCAATCTGCTCACCTATTCACAAGATGAAGGCATCCGTTGCAGTCACGACCACGGCGATCATCACCATGATCATGATTGTTGCGGACATGACCACGGCCACAAACACGATCATGAGCACAAGGATGGATGTTGCGGTCATGGGCATGATCACGAGCATAAGGAAGGTGGCTGCGACCACGTCCATTCGCACGATCATCACCATCATGAACACACGCATGGTGACTGTTGCGGCCACGACCACGACCATGAGCATGACCATTCCCATGCCGCCGCGCACGACCACGCGCACGGTATTCTGGAGGAGGGAAGCTGGGTGGGGCGCATCACGGCGGTCGCCCTCCTCGCCGTGCCGCTCGCCCTTGCCGCGGTGAGCACGCCGGACCAGTTCAGCGCCACCGCCATCCTGAACAAAAACTTCTACAACCCCACCTATGGCACAGGTGCGCGCAAGGAGCAGTTCTCCCTGCAAAACAAGGTTGCCAAGACGCAAGTCAGGACTGACACCGGCGCCGCCCCGGCCGCCGTCGCTAAAGCCACTGCCGAACCATCAGCGACCACGCCTCCTCCTGGAGTCGCCACTGCCAGCGCCGCTGTGGCTGATGGATCCAAGAAGGTGAGTGAGAAAGACATTCCCAAACCTTCCCAGGAGTCAAAAAGCTACGGCAGCTTCACACTCGAAGACCTGAAGGCCCAGGTGCCGCAAAGCAAGGAGGGCAATTTCATCCTCGAGGTTCCCGAACTTTATTACACCGGCGGCGACATCGAGGTGCAGAAAGTGCTCACCGGCCAGATGGTCGAGACCGTGGCGCAGATTCTGCCGGAAAAGGTCAACAACGCCGACGGCCACCGCCTGCGCGTCTTTCGCATGCTCGTCCAGTGCTGCGCCGCCGATGCGCGCCCGTATTCCGTCCCCGTCGATTTTGGCAAGAAGGCACCCGAGTTCAAGGACATGACCTGGGTGAAGGTCGTCGGCAAGATGAGCTACAAGAAGGAGGGGGAACAGACCGTTCCGATCATCGAGGCGACAAACGTCATCGAGACGACCGCTCCTGACAACGCGATGATCTACTGATCTTCGTTGTGGTTCCGGCAACTGCCCGCACCGCGTGGTTCATCGGGTGCCGCCTACCTCGTGATGACGGCGGTCTCCGTGTCCTCGTGATGGAACAGGTGCTTCCATTTGTCACGGATGATCTCGAACGAACGACGGAGCACGCGCCACAGGCGCGGCAGCAGGAGCCAGAGAACGATGAGCACCGCCGTGAAGAGGCAGAGCGCGATGACGGGCTTCAGCACCATCACGAGGGTTCCGGCCACCACGAGGATGTCCTCCGCGATGCTCAGCACGATGTTCGAGGCGGGTTCCGGGGAATGATTGGCCAGCAGGCGTGTTCCCGCCTTGGCGCTGTGGGTGGTCAGGGCCGCGCCGCCTGCGAGCAACGCGCCCACCACTTCCATGTGCGCGGGCATCTCCCCCAGCGCCTGCATGGCCAGGATCGTGCCGCCCATCGGACGGATGAATGTGTGGACGCTGTCCCACAGCGAATCCAGCCACGGCACCTTGTCCGCGAAGAATTCAACGGCGTAGAGCACACCTGCGGCGATGAGCACCCAGTCATGGCCGAGCACTTCGAGCGTCTGATATTTCGCGGCGAGGTGCAGCACATCAAAACGCACCAGCATGCCGGTGAGAAACACCGTGAGGTAGAGATTCAAGCCCGCGAGCGATGCCAGTCCGAGCCCGAGGCCAAGCTGTTCGAGGATTTGCATGCCACGCCCTTATCACAGATCGGCCGCGCGGTCGATGAACAAGTTTGACGCGATTTTGGAATCAAATTCACCCGCGGCTGGCCAAGAACGACCGAATTTCGCGGGCCAGCGCCCTGCCGATGCCCGGCAAGGCGGCGATTTGATCTTCCGTGGCCTTGCGCAGGCGGGTGACGGAGCCGAATGCCTTCAGCAGCGTCGCTTTGCGCGCCTGGCTGACTCCGGGACAGTCATCGAGGATGCTTTCAGCGACGCGGCGGCGCAGCAGCAGTTGATGGTAGCCGTTCGCCCAGCGGTGCGCCTCGTCGCGGATGCGTTGCAGCAGCTTCAGGGCTCCGCGTTCATGCGGAATGATGACGGGATCCCTTTCACCAGGTTTGAACACCTCCTCCTGCTCCTTCGCCAGCCCGATGACGGGCAGCCCGTGCAAACCGAGCTTCTGCAATTCGACCACCGCCATTCCGAGCTGGCCTTTGCCACCGTCCACGATCACGAGATCGGGCAGCGTGACGAACTTCGGCCCAGGTGTGAGACGCTTCAGCGCCTCAGCCGGTGATTCCTGTGAAAAATCGGCGTCATCGCCAGTTGCGGCCCTGCCTTCGAGCAGAATGCGGGAGAATCGGCGGCGGATGACCTCCGCCATGCTGGCGAAGTCATTCTGACCGCTCACCACCTTGATGCGATAGCGGCGGTAGTTCGCATTGTCCGGCACGCCGTTCTTGAAGCGCACCATGCTGGCCACGCAGTGCGCGGTGCCGATGTTGGCGATGTCGAAGCACTCCATGACGAGCGGTGGTTGTTCCAGGCACAGCAGCTCCTGCAGCTCCTTCACATCTGCCATCGGATCGATGGTGCTGACGGCTTTCGCACGCGCGCCGCGCTCGAAGGTGCGCGTGGGGATGAGCGTCTTGCGCATGTCATCGACCATGTCGCGCAGTTCGGCGGCTTTCTCGAAATCGAGCCGGGCGGCGGCCTTTCTCATCTCCTCCTCCAACGCAGTGACGAGATCCTTGTTCTTTCCGTCGAGGAATTCACACGCCTGCTCGACACGTCGGCGGTATTCCTCCGGTGTGACACGGCCGATGCACGGCGCGGAGCAGTTTTTGATGATGTCGTTGGAGCAGTGCCTGTAGTCCTGCTCATCTGGATTCAGCGGGCGGCAGACACGCAGGCCGAAGCGCCGGTTCAGCCAGTTCAGCGTCGTCTTCAGGGCGCTGCCATGCGGGAAGGGGCCGAAGTAGCGCGCGCCGTCGTCTTTTTTGAGCCGGGTGAGGGATAAGCGAGGAAACGCGTCGCCGAAGTGGACGCGGACGAGGAAGAAGCGCTTGTCGTCGCGGAAGCTGATGTTGTAGCGCGGACGGAAGTCCTTGATGAGCTGCCCTTCGAGCAGAAGCGCTTCGGTTTCATTGCGCACCTGATGCAGGTCGAAGTCCCAGATGCTGGCGATCAGGGCGCGTGTCTTCAGGTCGGCCAGCTTCGAGCGGGCGGGCGTGAAGTAATTCGAGAGCCGTTTGCGCAGGTCGCGCGCCTTGCCGACGTAGATCACGCGGTGCAGCCGGTCGCGCATGACGTAAACCCCCGGCGTGTGCGGCACGTCGCGGAGTTTGGCGGCGAGGTCGGGTTTCTGGCGTTGGACGGACATGCGGAAGGTTACGCGGCCATCATCCGCCACGGATTCACCGCCTCGGAGATGCCCTTGAGCTGCATCGGTGGCATCGGTTCCGCCTGAATCAACTCCCGCGTCTCCGCGTGTGTCTCCGCATCCATCACGATCTCACCCGCCTGGGCGATGCTGCACAGACGGGAGGCGAGGTTCACGCGATGTCCGAGCACGGTGTAGCTCAGGCGCTGATCCGATCCCATGCAGCCGGCCACGACCGGGCCGGTGGCGATGCCGATCCCGATTTCCATGGGGTGTTGCGAGGTTTGATTGAGCTCATGCCGGACACGCAGCATGTCCTGCGCGCACTGCACGGCGCGGGCGGCGTCTTCGCCGGTGCTCACCGGCGCGCCGAACAGCACCATGATCAGATCACCGACAAATTTATCAACGATGCCGCCGTGCCGGTAAGCCACGGCCGTGAGCGCGGTCATGTGTTCGTTGAGAAGATCGATCACCTCCGCAGGCGGCATGTTCTCTGTGACGGAGGTGAAGCCACGAATGTCACAAAACAGCATCGTGACGTGCCGCATCTCACCGCCGAGACTGCTGCTCTGCGCGATCAACTGCTCCGCCACTGTGCGGTCGGCCACCGCATTGAGCACGCTTCGGTATTTCTCCTGGAGCGCGAGCCCTGCGGCCATCTCGTTGAATGACGCCGCCAGCCTGCCGACCTCGTCGGCATGGCGCACCGGCACGTTCACGTCATAGTTGCCCTGCTCGATCTGGTGCGTGGCCCCGACAAGTTCCTTGATTGGGCCGGAGAGCCCGCGGGAAATGAACAGCACCACGGCCAGGGCGATGAGCAATGCCAGCAGGCCAAGCACGCCCACGTCACGACGCAACTCGTCCAGCTCATGTTCCATCACGGCCAGCGAGTAGAGATTCACCTGCGCGGCGAGGGGGAATGGCGAGCCTGGATTGAGGACCCGGAAAAAAAGCTGATGAGGCACACCGTCAATGGAGATGACCTCCCGCCTGCTTTTCCTGGAGTGGTGGATCGAATCGGCGATGTGACGGGCGATCTCCGCACGTTTTTCCTTGGGAATGGTGGTGCTCACCAGCGCGCCTTCCACCCACACGCCACTCATGATCTCTCCATATTCTGAGCGCTTGGTCTGCTCATACAGCAGGCGCTCCGCGAGCACAGGCAGCGGCAGGCCGAAGAGGAAGGCTCCGGCGAACCTGCCACTCCTGGCGTCTCGCAATGGCGTGATGAACACCTCGCGCACTTGTTCCGAGTGGTTTTCCTCGCCGTATTCCACCCGGAGATATCCGATCTCCTGCTCCTTGAGGATGTCCTCCAGCTTGTTGCCGCCAAGCCATTGCAGCTTCCTGGATTTGCGGCGGAACTCGGCGCTCATGCCGTTTCCCGCCGGGAGTGGCGGCAGGGTTCCGCGCTCGCCGGGCATGTTTTTTCTCGGGCCGGCCATGAAGTTGCCATCAGGATCAATGATGGCGATGTACGGCTGTTGCGATGGCGGGAGACGCGGCGCGGATGACTGCAAGCCGTCACGATCCTGGTCGTCGCTCCCCCGTCCGAGAAGCTGCTGCATCCGCTGCCCGCCTTGCCGGGGCTTGGAAAAATTGGCGTGCAGTTCGTTTTGCAGCCGTTCGGTGGCCAGTTCCTCCAGCAAAGGGCGTAAAATCAGCCCGGCCTCCGTGAAGTCGGATTTTGCCACCGCCTCCTGCAGGCCGGGATGCCCGGCGATTTTTGCCAGCTTCGCCGACAGCGCCTCCGTGCGTTTGTTTTTTGCGAGGCCGAAGGTGTTGATCTGTGATTCAAACTGTTCTTCAAACAGCCGCGTGTAGGTCGCCATGAATTTCCATTCCGCCAGCAGCAGGGTTGCGATCGTGATCCCCGCCACGACAGGAAAGACGGTGAGGATGAGCTTGGCGCGAAAAGTTAAGAGCCATTTCATGAAATGAGAAGCGTGCGGGGCGCGGAATGAACACCACACCGGGCCTGATGGTTGTTCAGCGCACGCGTTTCATGGTGAAAGTGCCGCGGTCCATGCCGCTTTCATAGCAGGCGTTGAAGTCGTCGCCCTTGATCGTGCCTTCGTAGTGATACAGGCCGCCGACCCAGTTTGGCATCTTGTGATCGCCTTTGAAGGTGTGGGTGCTGTTGTTTTTCCGCACCACCAGGTGTGTGGTTTTGAATGAGGCGCTCAGAATGCCGCGCCAGGTGCAGCGGTAGAAAAATGGATGGGGAACCGCCGCAGGGCTCTGCTTTGAAGCGGTCAAAAGCGGCTCAGGCCCGGAAATGACCGCCCGCAGCTTTCCGGTGTGGCCGCTGGCCGTGCTGTGCCAGGTGCCTTCCCACCTGCCATTCACGCCGGTGTTCGGCGCAGGCTCCTTCCATGCCGAGCGAAACGATAACCCGCACGACGACAGGACGGACGAAATGAGGCCAAGGAGGGCGAGGCGGAAAACGCGGGAGGAATGCATGGCAAGTCAGGTAATCGAACGCATCCAGGAGAGCCTGTTTTTCGTTCCTCATGGGACATTCGGAATTCGTCATTTCCCCTCTTGCCCCGAATCGTCTCCGCTCTACCTAGCAAGCAACTCAAACCCCAACCACTCCGACGCCATGTCCCACACATTGCCCCATCTTCCTTACGACAAGACCGCGCTCGAGCCACACATCGACGCCACCACGATGGAAATCCATCACGGCCGTCACCACAACGCCTATGTGACCAACCTCAACAACGCCATCGCCGGCAAGGCTGACCTTGAGGCGCTGTCCATCGAGGACTTGTGCAAAAACATCTCCAAGGTGCCCGCCGACATCCAAGGTCCGGTGCGCAACAACGGCGGCGGGCACTTCAACCACACGCTGTTCTGGAACATCATGGGCCCGAACGCCGGCGGCGCCCCGACCGGCGCCCTCGGTGACGCGATCACCGCCGCCTTCGGCAGCTTCGATGCCTTCAAAGAAGCCTTCGCCAAGGCTGGTGCCACGCGCTTCGGTTCCGGCTGGGCCTGGCTCGTGGTGAAGGACGGCAAACTAGCCGTCACCTCGACCCCGAACCAGGACAACCCGCTTATGGACGGCTCCGGCACTCCCATCCTCGGCTGCGATGTCTGGGAACACGCCTATTACCTCAAGTATCAGAACAAGCGCCCTGACTACATCGCCGCGTGGTGGAACACCGTGAACTGGGCCGCCGTCGCCGCGAATTACTCCAAGGCGCTCGGCTGATTCCCGCTTTCTGACTTCGTCCTTCACAAAGCGCGGAACGGCCAGCCCGTCCCGCGCTTTGCCGCTTTCAACATCATGGCACTCGTCCTCCACAAGCTCCGCAGCGGCCTGATCTACTCGCAGGCATTCGCTGAGTATCTGGAATCGAAGCACAACATCGAGCACTTCGGCCATCCCGGCGAGGTTTTGCACCTCGACTATGTGCGTTGCAGCCAGGGCGATCTCGCCGGACAGGAATGGTGGCAGATCCTCTGGATCACCGGCATGAACGCCCCGACCGGGCACCGTCATCAGATCGGCGACGTGGAGGTGTTCATCCCCAAACAGGCCATGCGCGGGCTGAAGAACCGCCTGCTGCACTTCGACGGACAGAATGTGGTGGTGAAGAAATGACCAAGCATGCCCACGCTGGCCGACATCGGGGAAGACAAGCTCATCCGCCGCCTCATGCGCGGCGTGAAGCTCGACAGTGATGTCATCGCCGGGGCAGGGGATGATTGCGCGGTCGTGCGCAGCACGAAGAACGAGCACACGCTGCTCAAGACCGACGCGCTGGTGCAGGACGTGCATTTCACGCTCGAAACGCCACCGAAACTCATCGGCCGCAAGGCCATCGCCCGCGTTGTCAGCGACTTCGCGGCGATGGGCGGCACGCCGCGGCATGCGATGATCACCTTGGTGGCCCCGCCGAGCATGGAGGTCGAGTTTTTGGCCGAGGTGTATCGCGGCATGAAGGCCATCGCGAAGGAATACGGCATCAATCTCGTCGGAGGCGAGACCTCGCGCGGTCTCGTGCTCATGCTGTCCATTTCCATGACGGGCACCGTGCCGTCGAAGCGCTGGCTCTCGCGCAGCGAGGGCAAAGCGGGCGATGTCCTGCTCGTCACCGGTCGTCTCGGCGGTTCCATCAAAGGAAAGCACCTCAAATTCGAGCCACGCCTCGAAGAAGGCCGCTGGCTCTCCGAAAATGCCCATCCGCACGCCATGATGGACATCAGCGACGGTCTTGCGAAAGACCTGCCTCGCCTCGCTTTGGCTAGTGGCACACATTTTCAGGTGAACGTGGCCTCGCTGCCCTGCAATCCCGGCTGCACCTTCGATCAAGCCTGGGGCGATGGTGAGGACTACGAGCTGCTGCTTGCTGTGAACCCGCGTACGCTGCGTTCGTTGATGAAAAAATGGAACGCCGCCTTTCCTGACCTGCCGCTCACCATCATCGGGAAGCTTGTCCTGCCCGGCGAGGGCAGGCCGCCTGACTTCGAAAGCACCGGCTGGGATCACTTCGCGCTCAGCGCTGACGCATGACCACGCTCGCCACTGCCGACGATGCCCACGCTTGGGGGGCACAACTCGCGCCGACACTCGTGGCGGGCGATGTGATCGCGCTGTGCGGCAATCTGGGGGCTGGAAAGACGCAGATCACGCGTGGCATTGTCGCGGGCATGGGTTCGCACGCGGACGTGACAAGTCCGACATTCACGCTCGTCCACGAATACGTCGATGGCCGGCTGCCGGTGTTCCATTTCGACTTCTACCGCATGGAAAACGCCGCGGAGGTCATCGGCATTGGCTGGGATGAGTTTTTCTCCGAACCGGGTGTCATCATCGTCGAGTGGGCCGACATGTTTCCCGGTCTGATGCCGCCCAGCACGCGCTGGTTTCACATCGAAGCCTTGCCGGATGGCTCGCGCCGTGTCACGGAAGGACCGCTTGCAAAATGAAGCAGACCATCCTCGCCCTCGATCTTTCCACCGCCCGCGGCAGCATCGCTGTTCTGCGAGGGGATGATGTGCTGTTCGAGGCATCGTTCCAGTCCGAACGCTCGCACAATGCACAGGTCTTCGCGCCGCTGCGGGACGCGCTCGTAGCTGCGGGTGATGATCTGGCCGGCGTCGTGATTGGCAACGGCCCCGGCTCCTACACCGGCGTGCGCATCGCCATTGCGGCCGCGCAAGGTGTCGCACTGTCACATGGTGTGTGGTGCGTCGGCTGGTCATCGCTCACCGCGCCTGATATCGACGCACCGGCCACTTATTCCGTCATTGGCGATGCACGGCGGCAGTGTTTTTACCTCGCTCGCATCGAGAACGGCCGCCTTTTGCCGGATGTCGAGATCGTTCCGCCGGAAGTGGCCCGTGAACGCGTGGGGAATGACCACTGGCTGACGTTTGATGCCAGGGCACCGCTTGAATTAGGCCGCGTGCGCATGGCCCGCCCTTCTGCGAAGAGACTGGGTGAAAACCTCCAGGGTTTGAGCGCGGTGGAGGTGTCCCAGCTTGCCGGACAGCCCTTGATTCCGCATTATCTGGCGGAGGCATTCATCACGATGCCCAAGCAGCGGTGAGTCCTGCCTGTCTCGACGCAGATGCCGGATGAATGACAAGCATTCCTGTTTGCCCGGATAGTTCTGCCCGCTAGCTTCCACGCATGAACCGCAAACGCCTCGGACGCTCAGGCATCGTCGTCACCGACATCTGCATGGGAACCATGACCTTCGGTCTCCAGGCCGATGAAAAAACCTCCTTCGCCATCATGGACCGTGCGATTGACGCCGGGATCGATTTCTTCGACACCGCTGAGATGTATCCCGTGCCGCCGAGCGCCGAGCTTTTCGGCGTGACCGAGCAGATCGTCGGCAAATGGCTCAAAGGCCGCGCACGGGGAGAAATCATCATCGCCAGCAAAGTCACCGGCCCTGGCCACGGCTGGTTCCGTCCGCCGATTCGCGGCGGTTTCACGGGGCTCGACCGCCGGCAGATTTTCCAGGCTTGTGAGGACAGTCTGAAGCGCCTGCAGACTGATTACATCGATCTTTATCAAACGCATTGGCCCGACCACGGCATGGAGCAGGCCGAAACACTCGGCGCGCTGACGGAACTCATCGCCCAGGGCAAAATCCGCGCCTGGGGCGGCAGCAATGAAACCTGCTGGGGTGTGATGAAAAATCTGTGGGAGGCCGAAAAACACGACCTCGCCCGCATGATGACAGTGCAGAACAATTTGTCCCTCATCAACCGCCGCTGCGAAAGCGAACTGGCCCAGGTCTGCCGCAAGGAAGATGTCAGCCTGCTGCCCTACTCGCCGCTCGGCGGCGGGGTGCTCACCGGCAAGTACAACGACGGAGCCTTGCCCCAAGGCGCGCGCTTCACCGGCTACATCCAAAACGGCGAAGCGCGTCAGAAGCGCATGGCCGCGCGTTTCGTGAACGAGCGCAGTCTCGAAACCACCGCAGGCCTCCAGGCCATCGCCGCCGATCTGGGCGTCAGCGTCACCGCGCTCGCATTGGCGTGGAGCAAGCAGCACGACTTTGTCGCCTCCACCATCGTTGGTGCCACAACCGTTGCTCAACTGGAGGAAAGTCTCGCCGCCGCCGACCTCGTCCTCAGCAAGGAAACCCTTGCCCGCATCGATGAAATCGACGCCGCCCTCCCGAATCCGATGACGGAAGATGGATTGAGGAGGCTCTGAATAAGACGCCCCCACCTCCAGCCGCCAATCGACTGACATTCAGAACCGCGAAATGCTTTCCAGCCACTACGACCTCATGAAACTTGTTCATTCCCTCCTCATTCTCGCCGCCATGGCTTCGCTGCAAGCCGTCACTCCCGATGGCAAACAGAAGCTCGTTTTGATCGCCGGAAAGCCGTCACATCCGCCGGGGATGCATGAATTCCGCGCTGGGACGATGCTGCTGGAGAAATGCCTCCAAAGCGTGCCGAATCTGGTCGTGGACCGTCACGAAATGGGCTGGGTGAGCGATGAGAAGACATTCGAGAACGCCGATGCGGTGGTGATTTACGCGGACGGCGGCGGCAGGCATCCTGCGGTGGTTGACGGGCATCTCGAAACGCTGCGCAAGCTGATCGCGAAAGGCGTGGGCTTCGGATGCATGCACTACGGCGTGGAAATCGTGGCGGATCAGGCGGGCCAGGAGTTTCAAGAATGGCTGGGCGGCCATTATGAGAACGCATATTCCTGCAATCCGATCTGGGACGCTAATTTTGTGGAGCTGCCGAGGCATCCGGTCACAAGCGGTGTGCTGCCCTTCATGACGAAGGACGAGTGGTATTTCCACATGCGCTTCCGCCCGGTCTTCGGGCACGGCGTTAAGGCTGCGACGGATGGCACGGCGAAGTTCGCGCCGATTCTCGTCGCCACGCCATCGGATGCCACGCGTGACGGGCCGTATGTCTATCCGAAAGGTCCGTATCCGCACATTCAGGCGGAGAAAGGCAGCGCGGAGACGATGATGTGGACGATCGAGCGAGCTGACGGCGGACGCGGCTTCGGCTTCACCGGCGGGCATTTTCACGACAACTGGGGCAACGACAACGTGCGCAAGGCCGTGCTGAACGCGCTGCTGTGGGTCACGAAAGTCGAGGTGCCGGAAAAAGGTGTCGAATCCATCGTGACGGCGGATGATTTGAAGCAGAACCTCGATCTCAAGGCCGCGCCGAAGCCAAAGAGCGCCGACATCGGAACACCGCGTGTGTTTGAGCGCGGCAAGATGCCTTCAGCGTCTTGATTTTTCAGGGCGTTTCCTCCAAAGCCTGCTCCAGCGCGCGCCATGCCAGCATGGCGCATTTCACGCGCTGCGGAAATTTCTGCACACCTTCCAGCAGGATGAGCTCGCCGAGCGCGTCCTCGTCCTGCGGAGCGCCGTCGCCCATGACGACGCGGCGGAAGTCCTCGCGCATGGCGGCGGCCTTCTCGCGGGACTTGCCCTTGATCTTCTGCGTCATCATGGAGGCGCTGGCCTGGCTGATGGCGCAGCCCTGGCCGGTGAACTTGAGGTCTTCGATGAGGCCGTTGTCCGCCAGGCGCAGCCAGACATCGATCTCGTCTCCGCAGGAGGGATTGTCACCGTGCGCGTGGAGGCAGGGCGGGGGGATTTCGCCCTGGTTGCGCGGGTTTTTCGAATGATCGAGGATGACCTGCTGGTAGAGGTCGCGAAGTTCGTCGGTGAGGGCCATCAGGAGAAGAATTTACGCGCGGCGTGCAGCACTTCGACGAGCCGGTTGATCTCCTCGATGGTGTTGTAGAAGTAAAAGCTGGCGCGGGTGGTGCCGGGAACCTGGAAACGCCGCATCAGGGGCTGTGTGCAGTGATGCCCGCCGCGCATGGCGACGCCGTGGCTGTTCGCGAACTCGACCAGGTCATGCGGGTGGGCGCAATCAAGGTGGAAGGCGACGAGCGAGCCGCGCTGCCCGGACTGCGGGCCGAGAATGCGGATGCCCGGCACCTCGCCCATGCACTGCACGGCGTAGTTGGAGAGGTTGTGGTCGTGACGGTGGATGTTTTCGAGGCCGATGGACTCCAGGTAGTCGATGGCGGCGCCGAGGCCGATGGCCCCAGCGATATCGGGTGTCCCCGCTTCAAAGCGCTGTGGTGGCGGCTTGTAGGTGCTGGCTTCGAGCGTGACGGAAAGGATCATCTCTCCGCCGCCATGCCACGGGGGCATTTTTTCGAGCAGCTCCATGCGACCATAAAGCACTCCAATGCCGGTGGGTGCGCACATTTTATGGCCGGAGAAGACGAGGAAGTCGCAGCCGATCTCCGCCACATTCACCGGCATGTGACCGACGCTTTGGGCACCGTCCAGCAGGGTCGCCGCGCCCACGGCCTTCGCCCTGGCGCAGAGTTCGCGGGCTGGATTGATGGTGCCGAGGGAGTTGGAGATGTGGACGAAGGCGAGGAGCTTCACCCGCTCGTCGAGCAGCGTCTCGATGGCGGCGGGATCGAGCGTGCCGTCATCGAGCACCGGGATGTGCTTCAGCGTGGCGCCGGTGCGCTGCGCGAGGAGCTGCCACGGCACCAGATTGCTGTGATGCTCCATGCCGGTGACGAGGATGACATCCCCAGGGCGGAGATTCTGCATGCCCCAGGTGTTGGCGACGAGGTTGATGCCCTCAGTGCTGCCACGGGTGAAGATGATCTCATCCTCCGAGGCCGCGCCGATGAAGCGTGCCGTCTTTTTGCGCGCCGCCTCGAACGCGTCCGTGGCCCGGGCGCTCAGCTCATGCAGGGCGCGGTGGACGTTCGCATTGTCCCGCTCGTAGTAGTGGGTCAACGCGCTGATGACCGTGCGCGGCTTCTGGCTGCTGGCCGCGCTGTCAAGATAGACAAGCGGGTGTCCATTCACCTGCTGGTCGAGAATGGGGAAGTCAGAGCGGATGCGGTGCCAGTCCATGATCTCGGACCCCGGCCTCAGCGTGCCGCCATGTTTTGACGCGGAGCCACCACCGGTCGTGAATGGCCGGCATACAGGCCGCGGCTTTCCACCTGACGCGCCCGATCCTCCATGGATGCCGGCACCTTGGAGTCAGGGCTGACCTCGCCAAAGAGGCTCATGGCCTGGGAGCCGACCCCGTCCAGCATTCGCACGGGGAAGCTGTTCATGAAACCATGGAAGGTCTGGCAACTGGAGAGGCAGAAGCAGGACACAGCAAGCAAAGCGACGCGGGAAAAACTCATTAAGCGCCTGTTTATCATGCCGTGCGGTTTCTGTAAACAACAAGATGTTCCGGGTTTTGACATCAGGGGACGGCAGGATGAGGACTGATTCCCCGCTTGCCCCAGCGTCTGCCAGGTGCTCCCTTCGCGCCCCTCCCGCCGGTGGCAGTCCAGCCATTCGGCACACCTTCATCCTACATCCATCCATCATGTCCACCGACACCAAGTCCTCCCTCGCCCAAATGGAGAAAATCGTCTCCCTCTGCAAGCGCCGCGGCTTCATCTTTCAAAGCAGCGAGATCTACGGTGGTTGCGGCGGCGTATGGGACTACGGCCCGCTCGGCGCGGAGCTGAAGCGCAATCTGCGCACCGCGTGGTGGAACACCATGACGCGCGAGCGTGAGGACGTGCTCGGCCTTGATGCGAGCATTTTGATGAACCCCGCCATCTGGAAGGCCAGCGGCCACGTCGATACCTTTGCCGATCTCATGCGCGAGTGCTCGCTGACGAACAAGCGCGTCCGCGCGGATCATGTCGAGCCGCAGGAAGGTGTCGTTATGAATTACAGCGGTGCAAAAGCGCCGAACGGCTGGAAGCTGGCCCGCCCCATCTCCGTGCTGATGAAGAAGGGCGAGCACATTGAGAGCCTGCGCAAGCGTGTGCGCTCGCTCATCGTCTCCAATGCCGGTGAAGCGGCAGGCAAGGTGGAGGAAATCGAACTGCTCGATGAAGCCAAGGGTGACACTTTGGAGAAGACCATCGACTTCCATCCCGAAACCGGCGGTGCGCTCGGCGAGGCCCGCCCTTTCAACCTCATGCTCAAGACCTACCTCGGCCCCACCGCGACCGAGGACGACGTGACCTACCTGCGCCCGGAAACCGCGCAGGCCATCTTCGCGCAGTTCAAGAACGTCTTCGACTCCAGTCGAGTGAAGGTGCCCTTTGGCTTCGGCCAGATAGTCAAGGCCTTCCGGAACGAGGTCACGCCCAAGAATTTCACCTTCCGAAGCCGCG
>JAEUHJ010000052.1 GCA_016795375.1 Verrucomicrobiaceae bacterium | reverse complement strand
GGCGAAGATCCTGGAGAAGGTGAAGCCGCCGTTCCCGATGGATCAAAAAGGCCTGCCGGAGATGCCGAAGCCGGATTCCCCCGAATTCGCCCGTATGGCGGGTGTGCGCCTCGGCGCGGAGATGATGGCCATGTCCCGACCGGAGCGCCGCGACGATACGCGGCGCTTTCATGAGCGCATCATGCAGATGCCACGCGTGAAGGAGGCGCTGGCGAAGCTGGAGCAGCTCCCGCCGACGGAGCGCATGGAGGGGTTCAAGAAACTGCGTGACGTTTATCGGGAGATCACGGGTGAGGAGTTCCGCAAGGCGAGGGAGAAGTCCGCTGAATCCAAGGAGGGCAGGGAGGGATTCCGCCGCCCGCCTGCGGATGGTGCTGCGGAGAGGTCTGCGGCGGAGAAGAACTGAGGTGCGCTGCGCACACTCCCGATCATGCGGCATCTCCTGGCGTTCCTCATTTTCACCACCTGCGCCGCGGCAGGGGACATCCGCGTGGGCGGCTCCCTCGTCGGCCGGGTGGATGACAAAGGGCGGGTGCGCCTGAAAGGCGTCATTGTGGGGGAGTTTGAAAGCAACGGCAGCATCAGCGTGGCCGGCAGCATCCGGGGGAGGATCGAAGGCCACGGGCGCATCCGCAAGGATGGGAGCCTAGTCGGGGAGGTGGGGGACAACGGGGCCGTGCGCAGGAACGGTAGCATTGTCGGGAAAGTCGAAGCGGATGGCACCGTGCGGGAGCACGGCCACATCATCGGCAAGGCTGAGGGCGTGACGAGAGAACAGGCGGCGGTGCTGTTTTTCTTCGGGTTCTTCGAGATCAGGTAGGCCCGCCGCTGCGCGGCTGGAGCTTCCGGCCTGTTGCACGGGAGGCGGCGGCCTCAATCCCCGCCGCCCGCTTCTTTGCGCGAATTGCCAAACGTTTCTTTGACGGCGGCCACGGCGTAGTCGCGGTTGAGCTTGGTGATCCAGCGGACGCTGATTTCCTTCGGGCAGGCGGCTTCGCACTCGTATTGATTGGTGCAGTTGCCGAAGCCTTCCTTGTCCATCTGGCGGACCATGCCGAGTGTGCGGCGGTCCTTCTCGGGCTGGCCTTGTGGCAGGAGATTGAGCTGGCCGGCCTTGGCGGAGACGAAAAGCATGGCGCTGGCGTTTTTGCACGCGGCCACGCAGGCGCCGCAGCCGATGCACTCGGCTGCGTCCATCGCCGCGTCGGCGGTTTCTTTGCCGATGGGCAGCGCGTTGGCATCCTGCGGAGCGCCGGTGCGCACGCTGACGAATCCACCGGCCTGCTGGATGCGGTCAAACGCACCGCGATCGACGACGAGGTCCTTGATGACCGGGAAGGCCTTCGCGCGGAAGGGCTCGACCCAGATCGTGTCGCCGGTGCGGAACTTGCGCATGTGGAGCTGGCAGGTCGTGGTGGCTTTCTCCGGGCCGTGCGGAACGCCGTTGATCTGCATGGAGCACGCGCCGCAGATGCCTTCACGGCAGTCATGATCGAATGCGACGGGCTCCTGGCCTTTGGAAATGAGGCGCTCGTTCACGATGTCCATCATTTCGAGGAACGAAGCATGATCCGGGATTTCCGGCGCTTCGATGTCCTGGAAGTGACCGGGCTGACCCGCGTTCTGACGCCAGACTTTGAGGTGAAGATTGAGATTGGACATGGGGACGTGAGAAAGGCGTTATTTGTAGCTGCGCACGGCGAGATGAACTTCCTCGAAGCTCAGCGGCTCCTTGTTGAGCGTCGGTTTGCCGAAGTCGCCGGTGTATTCCCAGGCGGCGGCGTAGCAGAAGTTTTCGTCGTCGCGTTTCGCTTCGCCATCCGGGTATTGGTATTCGCTGCGGAAGTGGCCGCCGCAGCTTTCCTCGCGGTGACGGGCGTCGAGGCAGAGCAGCTCGGCGAACTCCATGAAGTCGGCCACGCGTCCGGCTTTTTCGAGCTCGGGATTGCAGGCGTCGCCGCTGCCTGGGACGAGGAGATTCGTTTTGAATTCCTCGCGCAGCTCGGGGATGCGCTTCAAGGCTTCGGTGAGGCCTTCCTTCGTGCGCGCCATGCCGCACTTGTCCCAGACGAGGAGGCCGAGCTCGCGGTGGAAGCTGTCCACGCTGCGCTTGCCCTTGCTGTTGAGGAAGCCCTTCGTCTGCGCGGTGCAGACTTCGAGCGCCTTCTTGAATTCAGGATGCTCGGCGGTGACGCTGCCGGGCTTTTGATGCACGAGGTAGTTCGCGATGGTCGTCGGGATGACGAAATAACCATCGGCGAGGCCCTGCATGAGCGCGGACGCGCCGAGACGGTTCGCGCCGTGGTCGGAGAAGTTCGCCTCGCCGAGCACATGGAGGCCGGGGAGGTTGCTCATGAGGTTGTAGTCCACCCACAGGCCGCCCATCGTGTAATGCACGGCCGGGTAGATGCGCATCGGCTGCTTGTAGGCGCTCTCGCCGGTGATGCGCTCATACATTTCGAAAAGATTGCCGTAGCGCTCGGCGATGGTCTTCGCGCCGAATTGGGAAATGGCCTCCGCGAAGTCGAGATACACGCCGCGACCACCAGGGCCGACACCGCGACCGTCATCGCAGGCTTCCTTCGCCGCACGGGAGGAAATGTCACGCGGAGCGAGGTTGCCGAAGCTCGGATACTTGCGCTCGAGGTAGTAATCGCGATCCGCCTCGGCGATTTGCGAAGGCGCTTTGCCGCAATCTTCCTTCTTCTTCGGCACCCACACGCGGCCGTCGTTGCGCAGCGACTCGGACATGAGCGTGAGCTTGCTCTGATAGTCGCCGCTCACCGGGATGCAGGTCGGATGGATCTGCGTGTAGCATGGATTCGCGAAGAACGCGCCTTTCTTGTGCGCACGCCACGTCGCGGTGACGTTGCAGCCCATCGCGTTCGTGGAGAGATAGAAAACGTTGCCGTAGCCGCCGGTGCAAAGCAGCACCGCGTCTCCCGCGTGCGCCTCGATTTTGCCGGTGACGAGATTGCGCGTGATGATGCCCTTCGCGTGGCCTTCGACGGTCACCACATCGAGCATCTCCGTGCGCGGATACATCTGCACACCGCCCGCGGCGATTTCTTTGTTCAAAGCCGAATACGCGCCGAGCAGGAGCTGCTGGCCGGTCTGACCGCGCGCATAAAACGTGCGGCTGACCTGAGCGCCGCCGAAGGAGCGGTTCGCCAGCATGCCGCCGTATTCGCGGGCGAAGGGAACGCCCTGGGCCACGCATTGGTCGATGATGTTCACGCTGACCTCGGACAGACGATGCACGTTGGCCTCGCGAGCACGGAAGTCACCGCCTTTGACCGTGTCATAGAAGAGGCGATGCACGCTGTCGCCGTCGTTTTGATAGTTCTTCGCCGCATTGATGCCGCCCTGGGCCGCGATGGAGTGCGCCCGACGCGGCGAGTCCTGGAAGCAGAAGCACTTCACCTTGTAGCCCAGTTCGGAAAGCGTCGCCGCGGCCGAGGCACCGGCCAGACCGCTGCCCACGACGAGCACAGTGAACTTGCGCTTGTTCTTCGGATTGATGAGCTTCGAGTCCTGCTTGTGCTTGGACCACTTCATGGCCATCGGGCCGGAGGGGATGTGGGAGTCGAGGGACATGAGAGAGATGAATTGGACAGGATTTACAGGATTCAGGTTGGATTAACAGGATTGGGAATTTCAGGTTTGGCGGTCATCCTGTTAATCCATTTCAGTCCTGTTAATCCTGTCAAAAACTAGCTTCCGTAGCCGAAGAGCCAGATGGAGAGGACGATGGCGGCGTTTCCGGCGAAGATGAGGCCGGCGAAGGCATAACCGGCCTTCTTGAACACCGGCTCCGTCTTGTCCGTGCTGATGCCGAGCGTCTGGAAGAGGCTGCTGAAACCGTGGCTCAGATGGCTGCACAGCAGCGCCATGGCGATGAGGTAGAAGATGGAGGCCGGTGCCCACGAGAAGCCCGCGATGACCATGCGATACACATCATGCACCGCTTCGCCATGCAGCGTGGTCTTGTAAGTCGCGTAATCGTTGCCCACATGCGCCGTGAAATGCAGCAGGTGATAAACGACGAAGGCCAGGATCGTCAGGCCGCTCCAGATCATCGTGCGCGAGGCGGTGCTGCTCACCTGCGCCTTGTGCCGACCGTAGGCGTCAGGACGTGCGGCGCGGCTGGCCTTCGTCAGGGAAACCGTGGCCACCACATGGATGAGGACGCAGGCCAGCAGGCCGAGGCGGGCGATCCAGACGCCGCCGCCATGCAGGGCGGTTTGCAGCATGTGCCCGTATTCATTGATCGCATCCCTGCCGACAAAGATGAGCAAATTGCCGATCATGTGGCCGAGCACGAAACCGATCAGCACGAGGCCCGTCAGGGCCACCAGGATCTTCTTGCCGATGGAGGAGGCGTAGAACCGCGAAAGAGAGTCAAAAACAGCGCTCATGGGGAGAGTGGGCGTCCATCATGGGCATGCCTCGCCCCCATGCAAGCAGGCGTTGAATTTTCCTCCGGCGTGAGAGCTGCGAACGCGTCTCAAGGACGCTCCACCGCCATCGAGAAGGCAGCACCTCAGCATCAAGCCTGCCTGGAGTGCCGTTTGCTAAGCGAGCTTCTTCTTTCTGGCTTTGTAGGCTGCTGGAGCTTCCAGGAGCCGGAGCTGCGGGTCAATGTGTCCAGTACGGTGTGCTACATCGTGCAACGAGTTGGTTTCGACATCCTCGTTGCCCCACTGGTCCCATCCAGGGCGACGGAATCGTGCAAAAAGCTCAAGATAAGGGCCGGGTGAGCACGATTCGACCAAGTCGTAAATCTCGTCCGGTTTGCGAGAGTGTTCACGCTTTTGTGTGGAAAGCAGGTTCACCTGCGTTCGGCCCGGTGGAAGCGTGCGCATGCTGCCCTTCACTCCGAACAGGATGAGTTCGGTCACGTTGCGGAAGTAAAAGCCAACCCCGCGTCCATCCGGACCTCTATCTTTACGAATCTTGTACCAGACGAGATTGGACTTGTAGGTGAACCCCCATGCAGCCATCACACGGAGTCCTTCCTGTAACAGCGCATTGGGAACCCAGAGGTAGAGATGGCTTTGTCGCGCCGCCAATTGGGAGATTGGCAGATCCATGATTTCTTGGAGTTCCATTGTTGGGTAGCGCAGCAGCCGGCGATGTTCCGGAGCCATCTTGCCTGTACGGTTTTGGAACTGCCACGGTGGGTCCGCGAGAATGGTGGCATACGGGCCCAGTACTTTTCTCTCAAGATCCGTGGCGGCGCTGACCTCCGGTATTTGGACGATGTTGTTCATGACTCGATCTGTTTGTTGGTGATTCCAATGGCAAGCACAGGACAGCCAGCGCTACGTCCGGCAACGAGGCGTGGCAGCAGCTTGTCGATGTGTGTGGTTGAGGCTCCAAATTTGTCTTTGTAAGCTTTTGTCTCACCGGTTTTCTCATCCTGATACTTGCCGAGATCCTTGAAAAACTTCTCAAGTGAAGTGGATCGTGTGAGCAATACCGCGACTGCAATCTTCTTGTATTCGAAGAATGCTTTGAAGGTCAGCAAGTCACGGTCGAAAGTTTGGTCCTTGCTGTTCCATTCCAGATCGAAAGCCACCTCGCCTTTTACGAAATCGACTTTGTGGGTATCCACGGAGATGGGGATGTCATCAACCACTTGCTTGGCCTCCAATTTCCTCTCGATCCAGCCTTTGGGACGCAGCAATTCGGCAACTTTCTTTGGGATGGCGCTTTCGTTGCCGCCGGGTGCCTTGATCTCATCCACCAGGATGTGAAAGGTCAGAAGCACATCGCAAATCTCGATGAATAACTCGGGGAAATCGAGCGTGAGAACGGCAACCGCATGCTGGTGATCGTGGCACTCGTAAGATTGACGCACCTCGTCAAATTTTGCGCTCGCCTCGATGCTCTGCGTGGAAATGGCCATGGCAGAGTCGATCATACGATGTCCTGCCAGTCAATCGGCTTGCGCTGTTTCCACCGCCATCGCGATGCCCATGCCGCCGCCGATGCAGAGGCTGGCGATGCCGCGCTTAAAATTGTTGTCTTCGAGGTGATGCAGAAGAGTGATCAAGACGCGCGCTCCGCTGGCACCGATCGGATGGCCCAGTGCGATGGCACCGCCGCGTGGATTCAGCCTAGCGGTGTCGAGGCCGAGTTCCTTCACGCAGCCGAGAGTTTGCACGGCAAAGGCTTCATTGATCTCGATGGCATCAACTTGATCGAGGCTCCAGCCGGTTTGGGCGCAAACTTTGCGGATCGCGCCGACGGGGCCGAGTCCCATCACAGCCGGATCACAACCGACTGCGGCGGTGGCGATGATGCGGGCGCGTGGCTGCAAACCATGACGCGAAACGGCATCTTCACCGGCCAAGAGCACCAAGGCCGCGCCGTCATTGATGCCGGACGCGTTCCCGGCGGTCACGGTGCCGTTTTTGCGGAAGGCGGGTTTCAATTTCGCGAGCGATTCGACGGTCGTGTCGGCACGCGGATGCTCGTCGTCAGTCAAATCACCAGCAGGGATGATTTCGCGGCTCAAGGCGGCACGACTGGCCGCGACGCGGCTTTGGCTGAGCGCGGCGAAGGCGTCTTGTTCGGCGCGGGTGATGCCGTGTTTGTCGGCGATGCGCTCCGCCGTCTCGCCCATGCCGATTTTGAGCAACGGATCAGTCAGCCCATCGACAAACATCGCATCTTGCAGTGATGAATCGCCGAGTTTTTTGCCGAAACGCAGATCCATCGCGTAATGCGGCGCACGGCTCATCGATTCGACGCCGCCGGCGAGAATGAGATCGCTTTCACCACTCGCGATCGCATCAGCGGCGAGCGCCACCGCTTTCAATGACGAGCCGCAGGCCATGTTCACGGTAAAGGCGGGCACTTCTTGAGGCAGACCGAGTTTGAGGCCGATCTGACGCGCCACGTTCATGCCCGCGCCCGCTTGCAGCACCTGGCCGAGGATGACCTGCTGGATGTGCGGGCGCAGGTTCTGCGGCAGCATCGCCTCGCCAAGGCCGTGGCCGAGTTCCGCTGCGCTGAGTGTTTTCAATCCGCCGCCGAACCGGCCGATGGGGGTGCGCTTGGCTTCGATGATGTAAACAGGCTTCATGGGATGGTGGCGATGGTTTCGGCGAGCAGCGGTGTGAATTGCATCAGATCGAGCACGTCGCGTTGCAAATCGAGCCCGGCGGCGATTTCGACGAGGCGTAGTCCCTGTGGCGTAAGCTCGAACACGGCGCGCTCCGTGACGTAGATGACCTGCTGCCCGTTTTTCAGCGCAGTGGGGCCGTGGAAGCACACATGCTGGATTTGCTTCACAAATTTCGCGTTTCCCTTCGCCTGGAAGGTGCAGCAGAACACGAGGCGGCGGGCGCTTTGCGTGATGTTCACAAAACCGCCGACCCCGGCGAAGCGTCCGGCGAAGCTGGCGACGTTCACACTGCCCTCGGCGTCGATCTCCACCGCGCCGAGCACGCCGATGTCGATGCCGCCGCCGTCGTAGAAGTCGAATTGCGATGGCTGGTCGATGATCGCCTCTGGAAAATGACTGCAACCGAAGCTGAGGCCTGACGCGGGCACGCCGCCGGTGGGGCCGCTTTCGATGGTGAGCGTGAACTCCTGCAGGCGTGCTGTCTCCGCCGCGACCATCGCCACGGCCTCGGGGAGGCCGATGCCGAGGTTCACGATGTCGCCCCTGCGGATCTCACGCAAGGCGCGTGCGCCGATGCGCTTGCGCTCCGAGTCAGGCATGACGGGAAGCTCGAAGCTGCCGTCGCCGGAGACGACGAAGTCTTCGTTGAAGACTTCACCAAAAGTCTGGTCATGCTGCACGCCCGAGGAGGTGACGACGTAATCGACGAGGATGCCGGGGACACGCACGGATTTGGGATCGGGCAGTTGGTCCACGACGCTTTCGACCTGCGCGATGACGATGCCGCCGTGGTTCTTCGCCGCCTGGGCCATGGGCAGCACCTCGCTGATCAAGCCTTCGCATTCCATGCTCAGATTGCCGCCGTGGTCGGCATACGTCGCACGGATGAGCGCGACATGGATCGGCATCGGCTTGTAGCGCAGCCATGTCTCGCCGCCGATCTCGATGCGCTCGACGAGCGGCTCGGTGGTGCGCGCATTCATGCGTCCGCCGGTGTGGACGGGATCGATGAAGGTGTTCAGGCCGACTTTGGTGATCAATCCGGGCCGCTTCGCCGCGATCTCGCGCGTCAGCACGCACATCACGCCCTGCGGCAGGTTGTAGGCCTCGACTTCATTGGCGAGGGCGAGCTCCCCGAGCTTCGGCGCGAGGTTCCAATGTCCGCCGACGATGCGTTTGAGCAGCCCGCGATGCGCGAGGTGGTTCAGTCCACGCTCCAGCCTGTCCCCCTGGCCGGCGCAGTAGAACAGCGTGAGGTCGCATGGCGTGCCGGTTTGCAGAAACCGGCGCTCCAACGCCGCGGTGACCATCTCCGGGTGGCCCGCGCCGACAAAGCCGCTGACCGCCACCGTGGTACCGCTCGGAATCGCGGCGACGGCCTCGTCTGCGGTGGTGATGTGGGCGGGGGCGCGCATGAAAGTTTTAGCGTGGCCGATTTTCTCCGAAAATCGAGCCGGGACACGACTTTTGGAAAAAGTCGGCCACTTCTCAGCCTCTCCAGCCGCCGTTGATTTCGATTGTTTGTCCCGTGACATAGCTGGCCAGCGGCGAGCAGAGGAAGAGAACGACGTTCGCGACTTCCTCCGTCGTGCCGAAGCGGGCGAGGGGAACGTTCTTGAGCATCTCGTCGCGCACGTTCTGCGGAATCGTGGCGGCCATGGCGGTGTCGATGACGCCGGGAGCGATGGCGTTGGCGCGGATCTGCTTGCGCGCGGCCTCGCGGCTGAGGACGCGCATCATGGACTGGACGCCGGATTTCGCGGCGGCGTAGTTCGCCTGGCCGAAGAAGCCCTGGATGGCAGCAATGCTGCCGAAGCTGACGATGGCACCGTGGTCACGCATGATTTCGAGCGCGTATTTGCAGCAGTAAAACACGCCGGAGAGGTTCACGTCGATGACGGCGTCCCACTCATCGAGTCCCATCTTCGCGATGGTGCGGTCTTTGATGATGGCGGCATTGTTGACGAGGAAATCAAGGCCACCATGCCGCGCCTGAACCTCGCCCATCATCGTTTTGACCTGCTCCGGCTGCGCCACATCGGCAGCGATGATGCTGGCGCTGTCGGTGCGGGCGAGATTGAGTTCGTCGGCGAGCTTCTGGGCATCCGCCGTCGTTCCGGGTGTGCCGAGGTGATTGAGCACGACGCTGGCACCTGCCTGGTGAAACGTCCTGGCGACCTGCGCGCCGATGCCTTGAGACGCGCCGGTGATGAGGGCGACTTTGTCTTTGAGATCGATGGGAATCATGCGCGACGGTTTTACGGGACGATCATGGCAAGATCAAGTTTTCCGCCTCACGGAGGATCATTTGCCTCCACAGGCGGGCTGTGGCATAAGGTGGCCAGTCATGGTCAAAAAACTCCTCCACACCCGCTACCGGGTGAACGATCTCGAGAAGACGGTGAACTTTTACACGCAGGTGCTCGGCCTGAAGGAGGTGCGTCGGCACAAGTCGCCTCGCGGTTCGGAGCTGGTTTTTTTGCAGACGCCGAACAGCGACGAGCTCATCGAGATCTGCAGCTACCCGGCCAGCGGCCAGGTGTCGTTTTGCAGCGACCTGACACACCTTGCCTTCGAGGTGGAGAGCATCGAGGAGTTCGCGAAACACTCCGCCGCGCTGGGGTTTCCACTCTCAGATGGCCCCACGCCGAGTTCCAGCGGCGTGTTCGCCTTTATTGACGCTCCGGAGGGATATGAGATAGAACTGATCGAATACCGGAAATAATCCCCTCAACCACGACTTCATGGACTTCGACTGGATCGGCGCTGCTTTTGACCTGACGCAACTTCCGCCAAAGGATATCGAGGAGTCGTTTGAGGATCCGTTTTCGATCAAGCTGCTGCCAGATGGCCAGAGCGATGACGCGGAGGCCCGCTACTACAACCTGGGCAAGTCGCTCCAGGGTAAATCGGTCTTCAGCGTTTTCTGGACGGACGGGAAAAAATACCGCGTGATCTTCGCCCGGCTGATGACGTCGTCGGAGCACGAGTTCTTCGAGCGCAAGAAAGCGGAGGACATCTGAGTTCAAACCCAACATGACCATGGACACCTCCCCAGCCGACTTGAAGCCGATCCGCGCCTGGAAGGAGCTGCCCGCCTTTGAATCCGACGAGGCCGAGGTGCGCTTCTGGGCGGCGCATCAGATCGACGCGCGGCTGATGCAGTCGTCGATCCACCGCGCGGATGTGCGGGAGTCCACCACCATCACGCTGCGCTTCGACCCGCGCATGCTCAGCCGCATCAAGCGTGTGGCGCGCCGCCGCTACCTGAACTACCAGAGCATGATCAAGCAGTGGCTCAGCGAGCGCATGGAGCAGGAGATGAAGGACTGAGGCGGGCCCGTCAGAGTGTTTTTTTCAGCATCTCCGCCGCAGTGAAGCGCATGGTGCTGGAGGCGGGAATTTTCACCGCGATCTCCGGTTTCTTCGGGTTGCGTCCCATGCGCTCCTTCCGGTGCGCCAGCTTGAAGGTGCCGAAGCCGACGATCATCACGCGCTCATGTTTCCTCACTCCCTGGGTGATGGCCCGCAGCACCGCGTCGAGCGCCTCCCCGGCGGCGCGTCTGGAGGTGTCCCCCCCGAGCAATTGTTGAATTTCTTCGGTGAGCTGGGCTTTGTTCATGGGAGGATGGGATTCGTTGTTGGTGAAAACGTGGTTCCGTTCCAGGTTGAAGGCGGCGCGGCCCTTTTTTATGGCGTCGGCCGCCGCGATTCTCAAACACAAAACCGCTGTCAGAAAAAATGACCGCATTGAAAAGATTCTTGATTCCTGGTGAGAAACCCGCTCTCGCGGAGGACGTGTTCATCGCGCCCGGCGCCGTGGTGGCCGGCGCGGTGGAGATGGGCGCGCAGTCCAGCGCCTGGTACGGCGCGGTGCTGCGCGGGGACATCAACCGCGTCATCGTCGGCCCGCAGAGCAACGTGCAGGACGGCAGTGTGCTGCATGTGAGCGATGATTTCGCCTGCGTGCTAGGCGAGCGCGTGAGCGTGGGGCACCGGGCCGTGGTGCATGCCTGCACCGTGGGTGATGAGGTGCTCGTGGGCATGGGCGCCATCATCATGGACGGCGCGCAGGTCGGTCCGCGCAGCATCATCGCCGCCGGCAGCCTGGTCACGAAGGGAATGATCATCCCGGAAGGATCGCTCGTGGTCGGATCGCCCGCGCGTGTGGTGCGCGCGCTCTCCCCGGACGAGCGGCTGGCGAATGCGAAGCTGGCGCTTAAATATGTGGAGATTTCACGGCGCTACCTCGCACTGGGGCCGGGAGGCGTGCCGGGAGGTGCATAAAATCGCATGGCGCGGGTTGCCAGCAGGCCATGCGCGGCGTTTAGTTTGCCAGAACCATGAACAAGGATGTCATCGAAGTGCAGGTGCGCGCGGTGCTGCCGCTGGAGGGCAGCTTCGCCGTGTTCCTTGGCAATGAGGAGAAGGTGTTCGTCATCTACATCGACGAGGCCGTCGGCACGGCGATCTCCATGTTCATGCGCGGCGTGTCCAAGGAGCGGCCGCTCACGCACGATCTCGTCGGCCACCTGCTCATGGCCTTCGGCGCGAAGGTGGAGCGCATCATCATCAACCACATCAACGGCAGCGTCTTCCACGCGCGGCTCATCATCTCCGCCGAGAACGAGCTGCACACGACGCGCAAGGTCATCGAGCTCGACGCCCGCCCCAGCGACAGCATCGCCATGGCCGTGCAGCAGGGCGCGCCGGTCTTTGTGGCGCGGCAAGTCTGGGACGCGGTCGAGGACGTGAGCGAAACACTCGCGCAGATCGAAAAGCGCGGCCTGGAGGAGCAGCAGAAGGCCGAGGCGGCCGAATCCTCCGGGGAGGAAGATGATGACGACGGCGAGCTTGAGGAAATCAGCGACGAGGAGATCAACACCATCGCGGGCATCGAGGGTGCCGGGGATGATGAGGAATATGACGACGGCTTCCGCGGCGATGATGACGACGAGGAAGGCGAGGAATGGAAGAAGGCGGACGGCTGACGGGGAAACCATGCTGGTGATGCGTCGGCAGCATGGAGGCTGGAAGCCGCATTTATTGAAGCTTGGAGCATGATTCCGCGTTTCGTGGGTTCCATGAAGCTGTTTTGCCCCCTTGTGTCCGCCCTCCTCGCTTTGTCCGCTCTGGCGGCAGACACGCCGAACATCATCTACATCCTGGCTGACGACCTCGGCTATGGTGATCTGGGCTGCTATGGGCAGAAGACACTGACGACGCCGAACATCGACAGGCTGGCGGCGGAGGGGATGAAATTCACACGGCATTATGCGGGCAGCACGGTGTGCGCGCCGTCGCGCTGCGTGCTGATGACGGGATTGCACACGGGGCATTGCCGTGTGCGCGGCAACGATCCATGGATCATCCCGGATGGCGACGTGACGGTGCCGAATCTGCTGCGGGGCGCGGGCTATCACACGGCATGCATCGGCAAATTCGGCCTCGGCAAGCCGCTGCCGCTGGATGATCCGCAGCGGAAGGGCTTTGACGAATTCTTCGGCTACGTCGGCACCAGCCACGCGCACAATTTCTACACCAAGGCGCTGATCAGGGACGGCAAGGCAGTCGATCTGCCGAACACGGTGATCGAAGGCTCGTCCAAGAATGTGCAGGATTACCAGGGCAGCGACCTCGCCGGCACCGGCGTGGCGCCGCCGGACGGACGCAAGAAATGGGTGCCGCAACTTCTGGCGGACGATGTGCAGCGTTACCTCGGCGAGCGCGCGCGGGCGAAGCAGCCGTTCTTCCTCTACTACGCGCTGAACATCCCGCACACGAACAACGAGGCGGGAAAGGGGTCTCCCCTCGGCCACGGCATGGAGTGTCCAGGTTATGGCGAATTCAAGGATAGGAACTGGCCGGACGCGGAGAAGGGGTTCGCACAGTTCATCCGTTTCCTCGACAATGAAGTAGGTCGCGTCACCGCGCGGTTGAGGGAGCTCGGTATTGCCGAAAACACGCTGGTGATGTTCGCGAGCGACAACGGCCCGCATCAGGAGGGCGGTCACAAGAGCGACTTCTTCGACAGCAATGGCGGCTTCAAAGGAATCAAGCGCGACATGACCGATGGCGGCATCCGCGTGCCGTTCATCGCCTGGTGGCCCGGCAAGGTGAAAGCAGGCGCGGTGAGCGAGCATGTGGGCGGATTCCAGGACTTGCTGCCCACGGTGGCCGAACTGAGTGGCACGAAGCTGACGGCGGAGACGGACGGCATCTCGTATGCGCCGACTCTGCTCGGCCAGGGCGGGCAGAAGCAGCACTCGCATCTGTTCTGGGACTTCAACGAGCAGGGCGGCAAGCGCGCGGTGCTGAAGTGGCCTTGGAAGCTGATTTACCTCAACACAGGCGGCGGGGCAAAAAGCATGAAAGGCACGGCGAAGGCCAGACCGCTCGAAAAACTGCTCCACAACCTCGAAACCGACAGCGGAGAGGAGAGGAATCTGGCGGCTGAGAAACCCGGGATCGTGGCGGAGCTGGAAAAACTCATGCGGTCATCGTGGCGCGCGCCGTGAGGCTCCGCGCAACATGCCGATGCCTCCGGTGACGAAGATCAGCGGAAACCAGATCGAGTAAAGCGCGGCGCGTGTGGAATGCTCCAGGACGGCCTCGTCCGGGTTCGCGGGATTCACAAAGCAGGTTCGCATGGATCCCGGAGGATACTGGATCTGTGTTTCATGAGCTGCATCAAGGTGCCGCGTCGGCGCGGCCTCGACCCGGCGGATGCGCGCGCCGCCGTGCTTCAAGCCGTTGATTTCGTACTCGTAGCGAACCTCGGCGCGATGTGCGTTGTCGGAACCCGGCGTCGGACGTTCGCTGACGACGCGGGATGAGACGATGCGGCACGGCACCGGAGTCCAGCCGCGTGTGACCCGCGCCTTTTCATAAGACAGCCACAGACGCCAGGTGAAAAACACCCCGACGATGATGAGAAACACGCCCATCATGCCAAGCCACAGGCGGCCGGATTTCGGGGAGTGTGACTGAGATGATGGCATGCGACGCTGGAAGCGCGGTTTGACTCCGCTTCACGCGTGTTCCATACAGAAACGCGCCGTCGGCGCAAACCTCCGCATGTCCGAATCCGCCCCCGTCTCAATCCGCCCGCCGCGCTGGCTGCTGAAGCCTGCCGTGGAGGGTGCCGCCGAGCTGGCGGCGGACACGGGCCTTTCACCGCTCATGGCACAACTGCTGACGCAGCGCGGCTTCACCACGGTGGAGCAGGTGCGTGATTTCCTGGTGCCAAAACTCGCCACCCTCGGTGATCCGACCGTGCTGCCGGAGATGAAGGCGGCGGTGGAGCGCATTCTCCTCGCGGTGGACCGCAAGGAGAGCGTCGTGCTCTACGGTGATTATGATGTCGATGGTGTGACGTCGATGGCGCTGATGCATCTCATTTTGAAAGCCTACGGCCTCGACACGCACTTGTTCCTGCCGACGCGCATGGAGGAGGGCTACGGACTGAGTCACGACGGCATCGCCAGATGCCATGAGCAGTTTGGAAAGCCAGATCTGCTCATCGCGCTCGACTGCGGCACGACCTCGCTCGGAGAGGTGGCGAAGCTGCGTGAGGATGGCGTGGACTGTGTGATCATCGATCATCACGAACTGTCACCGCTCGGCCGCCCGGACTGCCTTGCGCTGGTGAATCCGAAGCTCGGTGAATCGCATCATTATTTCTGCACCGCCGGGCTCGTTTTCAAAGTCTCCCACGCGCTGTTGAAGGCGCGGATGGTCGAGGGCTACGATTTGAAGGAGACGCTCGACCTCGTGGCGCTGGGGACCGTGGCCGATCTGGTGCCGCTGGTGGATGAGAACCGCCTGCTGGTGCGGCGCGGACTCGAGGCGCTGGCGCAAACGACACGTCCCGGCTTGATGGCGCTCAAACAAGCCTCCGGCGTCGAAGGACTGGTGCAGACGCATCACGTCGGCTTCCGCCTGGGGCCGCGCCTGAACGCGGCAGGCCGGCTCGACACCGCCGCGACGGCCCTGCAGCTCCTTTTGTCCGAAGATCCAGGGGAAGCGGCCATGCTGGCCGCGTTGCTGGAGGTGCACAACAAGGACAGGCAGAGCGTGGAGCAGCAGGTGCATGCCGATGCCGAGGTGATGCTCGCCGGCCTCGGCGACATTGAGAAAGTCTCCGCCATCGTGCTCGGTTCGCGCAAATGGCATCCCGGAGTGATCGGCATCGTGGCGTCGCGCATCTCGCGCCTGTGTCATCGGCCGACGATCCTCGTGTCGTTCGATGAGAACGGCATCGGCAAGGGCAGCGGGCGCAGCATCCCCGGTTTTTCGCTCGTCGAGGCCATCGACATCTGCCGCGACCATCTTCTCGGCGGCGGCGGACATGCGATGGCGGCCGGTATTTCGGTTGCCGAAACAAAACTGGACGCGTTTCGCGAGGCTTTCGCCGCCGCTGCCAGGGAGGCGCTGAGCAAGGAGGCGATGACGCCGGTGCTCGAACTCGACGCCGAGGTGATGCTGCGCGACCTGTCGCTGAATTTCTTTGAGAGCTACAAGCTGCTGGAGCCTTTTGGTCAGAAGAACCCCGAACCACTCTTTCTATGCCGTCGCGTGAATCCGCGGCTGCCGGGCCGCGTGATGAAGGAAAAGCACCTCCGCATCATGCTCATGCAGGATGGCGCGTCCATGGAAGCCCGCTGGTTCAACGCGCCGGTCGGCAACCTCCCGCCCGCCCCGTGGGACGTGGCCATGCGCGTGCAGCGCGGCTGGTTCCGCGGCCAGGAGCAGTGGCAGCTCACGTTGGAAGCGGTGCGGATGGCGGAATGAGCATCATCCCCGGCGTGCCGCGATCATGCCGGGAGCGGCAAAAACCATCGTGCCTGTGTGGTCGGCGAAGTTGCGGCGTATTCTACAGACAGCTCCCATGATTCCAGCATTCCTCTCAAGTCTCATGCTTCGACTTGCCTGCTTCGTGCTATGCACCACCACCGCCCTCGCCTGGGGGCCGCACACGGAGATCGCGCAGGCGGCTCTGGATGCGATGGGGCCGGGCGACCCGCTGGCGAAGCACCTCGGCGCGGACACGAAATGCCTCGCGCAATATGTGTGGATGGCCGACTGGCGGCAGCAGTTGCTCGTGCGGGCTGATGAGGTGTTCTACTCCGATGACGTGCTGATCTTCCCCGCGGCCGCAAAGCACTTCCAGCATATCTGTCCCGAGGTGCGGCAGACCTATGCGCCCTACTTCCGCAGGGCATTGCAGGCGCTGCGCACCGAGTCGCCGCGCAATGCCGCGCGCTGGATCGGCTCGTTGATTCACTTCACCACCGACACCGGGTCGCCGCCGCACGCGCTCGGAATCCTCGGCCCGACACACTCGAAGATGGAAAATTGGCTGGATGCGAAGCTCATCCACATCCCGGGTTACAAACCGCAGCTTCTCGGCATGGACGACGCGGCTGCGGAGGCCGGATTCATCCGGCGCATGGAGGGCCTCATCGAATTTTCAAAGCAGCGTGCCGAACGCTGCCGCGCGGACGTCGATGGCGACCGCCGTGCTCTCGTCGAACCCGTCGTGCTGGAGAGCGCGCTCGAAACCACGCGTGTGACCGCCGACCTGCTGCACACGCTGGGAGTTCTCGCCGCGAGGAGCATCGGCGATGCCAGTCTCTCCGGCCAGATCATCGCGCCGAAAACCAATCATCCCACGCTGTCGCGTCTGCCGGTGAAAATCGTGCTCGCCGGGACGACCTTCTCCACGCTTTCAGAAGCTGGCGGCAGTTTCGCGTTTCATCATCTGCCCGCCGTCGAATTTCGTCCGGTGATTTCAACACCCGGACGGGTGATGGAACTGCCACCCGTGAAACTCGCCGCTGGTGCCGCGATGAGGCTCGACTCTTTGGACATCAGCAAAGACACCGCAGGCAATCTGATTCGCAATCCGGCCTTCCAGCTCCGCTGGGTTTCAGCGGAGGGTTTTGATCACTGGAACCGCCGCAAGCCTCCCGCGCGCCTCGCCGGCGCCAGTCCGCAGATCGACTGGGAGGGCGAGTGGATTCCCCTCGTCAAAGGCATCACCTATCAACTCTCCGCGCAGTGGCAAGACGCTGCGGCCAGCGGCGAAGATGTTCAAATCTTCATCCGCACCAAAGCCAGGCCGGTTTATGAGTCACCGCCGGGCGAATCCGCCGCGCTCACGCCCGGCAGCCCGGAACTTCGCATCACCGGCACTGCGGAAGTCGCCTGGGCTCAAGTCATCGTGCGCACCCGGAAGTCACCGGAAACCGTGATCGAGACCATCCGTTTTCATTCTGTTCCGTAGTTCCACCCATGTCTCCCGGTCATCCGCCCAACCCTTTTCATGCAGGCGTGAGCCGCCGCCAGTTCCTCGGCGCCACGGCAGCCGCCGCGCTGACTTCTTCAGTGCGTGCGGAATCTGCGGGCACTCATTGCAGCCTGCGCGCCGGTGATCTCACCGCCGTGATCGGCGACAATGCCGCCCATGGGCAGCATCGCGCGGGTTACAACGGCGTTTGGGGCCTTCAACACGCGAAAGGCACGCGCAGCCTCTTCGTTCCGACGATCGCAGGCTTGAATCTGGAGCACATCGTCACGGGCGAGCACTTGGAGGACTCGAAGACCTTCTTTGAGCCGCGCAACGCGCCGATGACGCTCACACGCCTCAGCGACACCGCGGCGGAGCTGCATCAGCCGCCGACGCCGGCCTTTCATGTCGAAAGCTGGACGCGCTTCACGCTCGCCGCGCCGCATTACCTCGACATGGACTTCCGCTGTCGTGCGCATCGCGATGTGTTTTCACGCGGCTACCTTTCGCTGTTCTGGGCCAGCTACATGAACGCGCCCGAGGACAAGAGCATGTATTTCCTCGGAGGGCTCGACCCGCAGAAGGAGATGTGGACGCAGCTCGGCACGCAGTGGCACAACGACCAGAGCACCGTGCGGCATCGCGATGACACCTTTGAGATGACTTTTCCAGAGGGCGGGCGCGACACGCTCTTCAAAAGCTTCTCCCTCCTTCGCTACGACCTGCCGTTCTTCTACGGGCACTTCGACGATCTCGTGTGGATCGTGATGTTTGACCGCGCGGAAGGCATCCGCTTCACGCACTCGCCCAGTGGCGGCGGGGCGGACGTGGAACGCAAAACCACGAATCCCGCGTGGGACTTCCAGTTTCTCGTCCCGAAGCCCGAGGTGCAAAAAGACCATGGTTTCAAAGTCCGCACCGTCCTGCGCTCGAAGTGCTCGCGTGAGGAAATCTTCGCGGAGTTCTCGAAATGGAAGGAGGGACGATGAAGTTGAAGCTGTTCCTCCTCAGCCTCGGTGCCGCGTGCCTTGCCATCGGTGCCGAGCCAGCCGACATCGCTTTCAAATCCAGGCTCGACGGTTCAGACCAACGCTACGTCGAACTCCTGCCGCCTGGCTTTGATGCTGAGAAATCGCATGATGCTCTCATCGCGCTGCACGGACACAGCTCCGACCGGTGGCAGTTCATCAAGGACCAACGCGGCGAGTGCCGCGGCTTGCGCGATGTCGCCGCGAAGCACGGCATGATTTTCATCTCGCCCGATTACCGGGCCAAAACATCGTGGATGGGCCCGAAGGCGGAGGTGGATGTGGTTCAAATCATCACGGAGGTGAGGAAACGGCACCGGATTGGCCGCGTGTTCATCGCCGGCGGTTCCATGGGCGGCACATCGGCGCTGATCTTCGCGGCGCTGCATCCTGAGCTGATCGCGGGCGTTTGCAGCCTGAATGGAACAGCGAACATGGTGGAGTTTGCCGGTTTCAAAGATGTCATCGACGCCTCCTACGGCAGCGCGGTTGAGCGCCGCAAGCGTAGCGCCGAGTTGCATGTCGAGCGCCTCGCCATGCCCGTCGCCATCACCACGGGAGGGAAGGACGCCATTGTTCCCCCGGACAGCGCGCTGCGCCTCGTGGAAAAGCTCAAAAAGGCCGGGCGTGAAGTCTTGGGCATTCATCGCGAGAATGGCGGCCACGCGTCAACGTACGAGGACACCTGTGCCGCGATGGAGTTTGTGCTCCTGCGCAGCCATGTCCGACCTTGAAGTCGATCCTGACCAGGAGAAAAATGACGTGCATGACGGGCAACCGCTGCGAAAACCAACAAGACCATCCATGAACTGTCCCAGGACTCTGATCGCCGCCGTTCTCTGCATGAGCGCCAATATCTCACCCGGCTCTGAGCCGCTTGTATTCGTCTCCGCCTTCGTCCCGGGCGAGAAGGCGGGGATTCATGTGTTTGGCTTTGATGCCGCCAAAGGCGTCTTGAAGCCCTTGAAGCGGGCCGCAGGTGTGCAGAATCCGTTCTTCATCGCCATCTCCCCGGACAACCGCCATCTCTATTCCATCGACGCGGAGAATTTCGGCGGGGAGGAGGATGAATTCGTCGCCGCGTTTGCGATTGAGGGCCGTGGTGGTGATTTGCGGCTGCTCAACCGCCAGAGCGCCCGCGGCACGGCCTCGTGCTTCCTCGATGTCGATCCCACGGGCAAATCCGTGCTCGTCGCGAACTACAACAGCGGCAGCGTCGTCGCGCTGCCGGTGAAGGGGGATGGATCCCTCGCTGAGGCCGCTTCATTTTCCCAGCACAGCGGATCCAGCGCCGATCCACAGCGCCAGAAAGGCCCGAACGCGCATTGCTTCGTCGTCAGCCCCGACGGCGGGCACGCCCTCGCCGCCGATCTCGGCATCGACAAGGTCATGATCTACACGCTGGATGCCGCCACGGCGAAACTCGCGCCGAACGCCGCGCAGCCTTTCGCAAAGCTCGCGCCCGGCAGCGGCCCGCGTCATTTGACTTTTCATCCTGATGGGAAGCTCGTCTATGCAATCAACGAACTCGCCAACACCATCACCGTCTTCGACTGGAACGCCGCCGAAGGCACGCTGAAGGAGAAACAAACCATCGCCACGCTGCCCGCTGACTTCACCGGCAAGAGCTACACCGCCGATTTGAAGATCACGCCCGATGGCAAGCACCTTTACGGCACCAACCGCGGCCACGACAGCCTCGCCAGCTACCGCATCGCCGCCGACGGCACGCTCACGCTCCTCAACATCCAGCCCAGCGGCGGAAAAGGCCCGCAGAACCTGCTCATCACTCCCGACGGCCGCTGGCTCCTCTGTGCCAACATGCCCGGCAACAACGTCGTCGTCTTCAAGATCGACGCTGCAAGCGGCGGCATCATCTCTCAAGGCGACCCCGTCGAGGTGCCGATGGCCTCGTGCATCCGGTGGCTGCCTTGAGCGCACTGCCTAAGGCGGCAGCCCCCTGTCCTTGACTCACATCACATGACTCGCCGCCGGCATTTTCTCTCCACGCTCGCCCTTGCCCCGCTTGCCATCCGCAGCCAGGACGCGCCGAAATTTCCGCCGACGCGCATCATCACCAAGGGGCCGGGCTTTCACTGGTTCGCTTACTACGACAAGCTGCAGTTCTCGCCGGACAACTGCTTCGTGCTCTCGAACAAAGCCGGCTTCGAGCATCGCTCGCCGACGGCGGATGACGTGATCGAGGTGGGAATGGTGGACATTAAGGACGGCGACAAATGGATACCCCTGGGCAAATCGAACGCCTGGTGCTGGCAGCAGGGCTGCATGCTGCAATGGATTCCCGGCACGGAGTCGAAGGTGATCTGGAACGACCGCGATAAGGACAAATACGTCTGCCACATCCTCGATGTGAAGACGATGGAGAAACAGACGCTGCCGTTTCCGATCTACGCCTTGAGTCCAAACGGCAAGGAAGGCGTGAGCTGTGATTTTTCGCGCGTGGCCGATTGCAGGCCCGGTTACGGCTACGCGGGTATCAAGGACCGTTTCTTTGACGACATGGCTCCCGAGGGTAGCGGTGTGACGCATGTGAATCTTGAAACCGGCGTGGAGAAGCTCATCGTGAGCCATGAGCTGCTCTCCAAGACCGGCACGGTGATGGAGAACCACCCCACTTCAAAGCATCACGCGTATCATCTGCTCGTGGGGCCGGATGGAAAACGCTTCATCATGCTGCATCGCTGGACGCAGCCAAAGGGCGGCCATCTCACCCGCCTCATCACGGCGAACATGGACGGCAGCGACCTGCGCATCGTGATTCCGAACGGCCACGCCTCTCATTTCATCTGGCGCGATGCCACGCACATCCTCTCGCAGGGGAAAAACTGGCTGGGCAACCCCGAGTGGGCAGATTTTCTCTTCGAGGACAAGGACAGCGGCATCGTGGAGGAGATCGGTCATGGCATTCTCGATGGCAGCGGCCACCTGACGTATTTGAAGAACAACGAGTGGATCTTGAATGACACCTACCCGAAGGGCGTGCGCCGCATCCAGACGCCGCATCTCTATCACATTGCCACGAACAGGCGCATCGACCTGGGCTATTTCCCGCAGCCGTCGGAATACAAAGGCGAGTGGCGTGTGGACTGCCATCCGCGCAGCAGCCGGGATGAAAAGCTCGTCTGCATCGATGCCCCCGATGGAGCGAATGGCCGCCAGCTTCACCTCATCGACATCGAGGGATTGATGGGGTGAAACACGAGCCAGAGAGCCGGCTTTTCAGACGTACAAGTGGGCATCCGCATGATCCGCCCTCATTTCTTCACTCTCACTCTTGCCGTGATTTCGGTGGGCGCCGCCGCACCGGGGAAGATCGAGTTCAATCGCGACGTGCGGCCCATTTTGTCGGAGAACTGCTTCGCCTGCCACGGCTTCGATCCAAAGCACCGCGAGGCCGATCTGCGGCTCGATACCTTTGAAGGCGCGACGGAGGATCGTGATGGGGCGCACGGCATTGTGCCGGGAGATTTGAGCAAGTCGGACGCGTGGCAGCGCATCATCAGCGAGGACAAAGACGAAGTCATGCCGCCGCCGAAGTCCCACAAGCCGCCGCTCACGGCAAAACAGCGTGAGACTTTGAAGGCCTGGATCGAGCAAGGCGCGAAGTATGAGGCGCACTGGGCCTTCATTCCACCGCAAAAGCATCCCGGTGGTGGCATCGATCATTTCATCCAGAAGCGCCTCGCCGAGGAAAACCTCAAACCTTCCCCCGAAGCCGATCCCGCCACGCTCATTCGTCGTCTGTTTCTCGACCTTACGGGCCTGCCGCCATCGCCGTCCGACTTGTCGGAACTGTCCGACTGGTCCGACAAAAAATACAGCGCTCTCGTGGACCGTCTCCTTTCCAGCAAACACCACGGCGAGCGCTGGGGCCGCTGGTGGCTCGATCAGGCCCGCTACGCGGACTCCAACGGCTATTCCATCGACGCCCCGCGGCAGATTTGGAAATTCCGGGACTGGGTGATCGATGCGTTGAACGCGGACATGCCGTTTGACCGCTTCACCATCGAGCAGCTTGCCGGTGATTTGCTGCCGAAAGCCACCGAGAGCCAGAAGATCGCCACCGGCTTTCATCGGAACACGCAGATCAATCAGGAGGGCGGCATCGACAAAGAGCAGTTCCGCATCGACAGCGTCTTTGACCGCGTGGCGACGACGGGCAGTGTGTGGCTGGGACTGACGATTGGCTGCGCTCAATGTCACGATCACAAGTTTGATCCAATCGCGCACAAAGAATACTACCAGATGTTCGCCTTCCTGAACAACCAGGACGAGCCGGAGCTGAAGGTCTATGATCCGAAGGTGGATGTGAAGGCGCTGGCTGCTGACTTCAAAGACGTCGAATCGAGGCTCAAAGCGATGGTGAAGGAACGCTACGCCGAGGTCACCGAGTGGGAAAAGGGCATGGCGAAGGGTTTTCGCGAGAAACTGACCGCCCCGGTGAAGAAGGCGCTGGCAAAGCCGGTGGCGAAACGCTCACTGGCCGACAATCTCGAGCTCTACTCGGTCTTTGTGCCGAGAAATGATCCGCTCTACATCCTGAACGACCGCTTCAAGGAACTCGACACGCAGCTCAACAAAGGCACGACGACGCTCGTGATGAAGGAACTGCCGCAGCCGCGCAAGACGACCGTTTTCATCAAAGGTGACTTCACCCGGCCGGATGTCGAAGTGCAGCCCGGAACGCCTGCGGTGCTGCATCCTTTTGAAACGACCGCAAAGCAGCCCAACCGGCTCGATCTGGCGAAATGGATCATGAGCCCGGAAAACCCGCTCACGGCGCGTGTCATCGTGAATCGCGTGTGGCAGCAGTATTTCGGCCGCGGCATCGTCGAGACGGAAAACGATTTCGGATCGCAAGGAACGCTGCCAAGTCATCCCGAACTGCTCGACTGGCTCGCCACGGAGTTCATGGCGAAGAAATGGAGCCTCAAAGAGCTGCACAAGCTCATCGTGACCTCGAAGACGTATCGCCAAAGTTCCGCGAACCGGCCCGATTTGATCGAAAAAGATCCGCAGAACTATCTGCTCGCCCGCCAGACGCGTCTGCGGCTCGATGCCGAGGTCGTGCGCGATGTTTGTCTCACCGCGAGCGGCCTTCTCTCGCCGAAACTCGGCGGTCCGCCGGTCTATCCGCCGATCCCCGATGGCGTGATGGGCCAGGGCCAGGTGAAACGCGTGTGGAGCGTGAGCAAAGGCGCGGACAAATACCGCCGCGGCCTCTACACCTTTGTCTATCGCGCCTCGCCGCCGCCTTCGCTGACGGTCTTTGATGCGCCGGAAGGTTTCAATTCCTGCACCCGCCGCATCCGCAGCAACACACCGCTTCAAGCGCTCACTTTGATGAATGACAGCGGCTTCTTCGAGTTCGCCACCGCATTGGAGAAGGTCATCGAGAAAGATGGCCTCGAAGCCGCCTTCAAGCGTTGCACCTCCCGCGAACCCAAGCCTGACGAGCTCGCCGTGCTGAAGAAACTCGACAGGCTCAACGCAGCACGCACCCTCCTCAACCTCGATGAAACCGTCACTCGCGAATAAGACCATGAAACTGCTTCTCCCCCTTCTGCTCTCTGTCGTCCATCTGTGCGCCGCCGACCCGGTGCGCCCCTTCATCGACGACACGCAGCCCGGCTTTCGCGATTTGAAGGCAGAAGACTTCACCAAGGTAAACAGCGCTGACGACACCTGGAACTGGAAGGACGGCGTGCTGCATTGCACGGGCAAGCCGGTGAGCGTGATGCGCACCGTGAAGGAGTTCAAAAATTTCGAGATGGTCGTGGAGTGGAGCCATCAAAAGCCCGCGGGGAACTCCGGTGTCTTTGTGTGGGCCACTCCGGCCTCGATTGAGAAGCTGACCACCGCCGGGAAGCCCGGCCTGCCGCAGGGCATCGAGGTGCAGGTGCTCGATCATGGCTACACGGACAAGGTGAAGGCCACGGGAGGCAAGACGGACTGGTTTGGCACGAATGGCGATGTGTTCCCGGTCGGGGTGAAGATGACCCCCTTCCCGCCGCTCTCGCCCGATGGCAGCCGCAGTTTCCCGCGCAAGCACCTCGCCAAAGGCCACGGCGAATGGAATCACTACTACATCCGTGCCATCAACGGCGAGGTGCGCCTCTGGGTGAATGGCGAGGAGGTCAGCGGCGGCACCGCCTGCAACCCCGCCAAAGGCTACCTCTGCCTCGAAAGCGAAGGCTCGCCCATCCTCTTCCGCAAACTCCGCATCCGTGAACTGCCGTGAGAGATGAGCGATGAGGGATCAGAGATAAGGGATGACGCCTGAACCAGTTTAAAACCTATGGACTACAAAGACCTCGAAGTGTGGCAGTTGGCGCGAGAGCTGACGATTGATGTCCATCGCATGACCCTTGCCGAGTTGCCAAAATTTGAGATGTATGAGGAGGGTTCGCAGATTCGGCGCTCGGTGAAGTCCATCCGCGCTAACCTCGTCGAGGGTTATGGGAAGCGGCGCTACAAGATGGAGTTTGTGCGTCATCTCACCTATTCGCTTGGCTCTGCCCGTGAGACGGAAGATCACCTCAACACCCTCTGGGAGACAGGCTCTTTGACCAACGAGCCCATGTATCAAGACCTCGTCGCACGCACGGACACTCTCATCGCCAAGCTCGTTGTTTTCACCCGAGGAGTTGAAGCCAATCATCAATCGTAGCTCGTCATGCATCCTTCATCCCTGATCCCTGATCCCTCATCGCTCATCGCCCAAACTCGCCGTCACTTTTTCAGTCGCTGCGGCATCGGGGTAGGCTCCATGGCGCTGGGTTCGCTGATGGCTCGTGACGCGGCGCTGGCGCCGAAGAGGACGCATTTCCAGGCGAAGGCGAAAAACGTCATCTTTCTCTTCATGGCGGGCGGGCCTTCGCAGTTGGAGCTTTTTGAGCACAAGCCGCTGCTCACGAAGTTGAACGGCAAGCCGATTCCCGAGAGTTACACGAAGGGGAAGCGCTTTGCCTTCATGGACAGCAGTCATCGCAGCGATCTGCTGGGGCCGAAGATCGGCTTCAAGCAGCACGGGCAGTCTGGAGCGTGGGTGAGCGATTATCTGCCGCACACGGCGAAGATCGTGGATGACATCAGCATCGTCACCACCTGCAAGACGGAACTTTTCAATCATGCGCCGGCGAAGATGTACATGAACACCGGCAGCGGCCTGTTTGGCCGTCCGAGCATTGGCGCATGGGTGACCTACGGCCTCGGCAGCGAGTGTGATGACCTGCCTGGCTTTGTGGTGCTGCAAAGTGGGCCGCGCGGTCCGCGTGGCGGTGCGGTGCTTTGGGGCAGCGGTGTTTTGCCGACGACGTATCAAGGTGTGCCGCTGCGCAATCAGGGCGATCCTATTGTGAATCTCTCCACGCCGAAGGAGATCAGCGCAGCGCAGCAGCGGCAGGTCGTCGATGCGGTGCGTGAGCTGAACATGAAGCGCCTCGTCGAAACCGGCGATCAGGAGATCAGCACGCGCATCAACGCCTACGAGATGGCCTTTCGCATGCAAACGAGCGCGCCGGAGTTGATGGACACCAGCGGCGAATCACAAGCCACGCTCGACCTTTACGGCATCAAAGACCCGAAGGAGATCAGCTTTGCACGGAACTGCCTGCTCGCGCGCCGGCTCGTCGAGCGAGGGGTGCGCTTTGTGCAGCTCTACGACACGAATTGGGATCACCATGGCGGCCCCACGGAGAATCTGGAGACACATCTGCCGCAGAAGAGCCGCGATGTCGATCAGGCGAGCGCGGCGCTCGTCAAGGACCTCAAACAACGTGGCCTGCTCGATGACACCATCGTCATCTGGGGCGGCGAATTTGGCCGTACGCCGATGGGGGAGGTGCGCGAGAGCACGGGGCGCAACCATCACATCGACGCCTTCACCATGTGGTTTGCCGGGGGCGGATTCAAACCGGGCACGACCTATGGCCAGACTGATGAATTTGGCTTCGGTGCGGTGGAGAACCCGGTGCATGTGCATGACATCCACGCCACGATCCTCCACCAGCTCGGCATCGACCACGAGCGGCTCACCTTCCGCTCCCAGGGGCTGGATTTCCGCCTCACCGGTGTGGATCCGGCGCGGGTGGTCAAGGATGTGCTGGTGTGACTGATTTACGCGTTCAGACCAGCTTCGCGATGCGGCAGCAGACTTCCTCCACATTCGCGCGGCTGTTGAAGGCGCTGATGCGGAAGTAGCCCTCGCCCGCGCTGCCGAAGCCGCTGCCGGGCGTGATGACGACGTTCGCCTCGTTGAGCATCTTGTCGAACATCTGCCAGCTGGTGACGCCGTTCGGGCAGCCGACCCAGACATAGGGGGCGTTCACGCCGCCATGGACTTGCAGGCCCGCTTTCTTGCACGCTTCGACGAGCAGCGCGGCATTGCCCATGTAGTGCTCGATGAGCGCGGCGACCTGCTTCTTGCCCTCGGGCGAATAAACCGCCTCCGCGCCACGCTGCACGATGTAGCTGGTGCCGTTGAACTTCGTGCTGTGACGGCGGCTCCAGAGCGGATGGATCGCCTGCTTGCCGCCGGACTTTGTTTTGCCCATCAAGCCCTTCGGAATGACCACGATGCCGCAGCGCACGCCGGTGAAACCGCCGTTCTTCGAGAAGCTGCGGAACTCGATCGCGCAATCACGCGCGCCTTCGATTTCATAAATCGAGCGCGGCAGCTCCGGATCGCGGATGAATGCCTCGTAGGCCGCGTCGTAGAGGATCGTGGTGCCGTTGGCGAGGGCGTATTTCACCCAGGCTTCGAGCTGCGCGCGCGTGGCGACTGCGCCGGTCGGATTGTTCGGATAGCAGAGGTAGGCCAGATCGACCGGGTCATTCGGAATCTCCGGCACGAAGCCGTTCGCGGGCGTGCATTTGAGGTAATGCAGGCCGGCATACGCGCCGGCTTCATTCGCATCGCCCGTGTTGCCGGCCATGACGTTCGTATCGACATAGACGGGATACACCGGATCGGTGATGGCGATCTTGTTCCCTGCTCCGAAGATGTCGAGGATGTTGCCGGTATCGCACTTGCTGCCGTCGGAGATGAAAATCTCATCCGCCTCGACCTGAATGCCGCGCGCCTTGAAATCGTGCTCGGCCACGGCGTTGCGCAGGAAATCGTAGCCCTGCTCCGGGCCGTAGCCGCGGAAGGTGCTGCGGTCGCCCATTTCATCGACGGCCTTGTGCATGGCGGTGCGCACGGCTTCGGGGAGCGCCTCGGTCACATCGCCGATGCCGCAGCGGATCAGGCGCTTCGCGGCCTCAGGATTCGCCTCGGTGAAGGCTTTCACACGCCGGGCGATTTCAGGGAAGAGGTAACCGGCTTTGAGCTTGTTGTAGTTTTCGTTGATGTAGGCCATGGCGGGAAAAAGGGCCGCCAGTGTGGCGAGTCGGCGGCGGGATGCAAGACATTGGCTGAACCACGGAATACGCGGAACACACGGAAAGCAGTGTCCGTATTATATCCCATGCGTCTCAGCAGCTCTGACATCCTTCCGTGTATTGACTTCGCTTCGCTTGCCCTTCGGGCAGTCTTTCGTCTGTCTGTCTCGCTCTGCTCGGCTCTGTGTATTCCGTGGTTATCCCTCCGGGGCTTGGATTTCCCCTCCACACCGCCCGTGGAGCCGCAGAATGCCGCGAAGACCTTCCACGTGCTCGATGGCTTCGAGATGCAGCTCATCGCCGCCGAGCCGCTCGTTACCGACCCCGTCGCACTCACCTACGACGCCGACGGCCGCGCCTATGTGTGCGAGATGAACGACTATCCCTACACCGACAAGGCCGCGCACAAGCCCTCGCAGGAAAACCCCACGGATGCTCACATTGGCAAAGTGCGCCTGCTCACCGACACCGATGGCGATGGTGTATTCGACAAGGCCACCATCTTTGCCGACGGCCTTTCCTGGCCCACCGGTGCCGCGTGCTGGAAAGGCGGCATCTTCGTCACCGCCACGCCCGACGTCTGGTATTTAAAAGACACGAATGACGACGGCGTGGCCGATGTGCGGCAGCGCGTCTTCACCGGCTTCAAAAAGCTCAACGTCCAGGCCGTGATGAACAATCCCATCTGGGGCCTCGACCACCGCATCTACATCGCCGGTGGCTCGAACGGCGGCGAAATCCAGCGCGTGCCTGGCAGCGAAAGCGTTATGCCGCTGCCGAAAGACTTCAAACCACTGCCCATCAAGCGAAACGACTTCTCCTTCGATCCCAGCACCGGCGACGTGCGGCTCGAAAGCGGCGGCGCACGCTTCGGCAATACTTTCGACGACTGGGGCAACCGCTTCCTCTGCAACATCCGCAATCCCTGCCAGCACGTCGTCCTGCCGTATCGCTACCTCGCGCGGAATCCGTATCTCATCGTCCCCAGTGCCCTGAACGACTGCGCCGAGGCCGGCGACCAGCTTCCCGTCTTCCGCACCAGCCCGCCCGAGCCCTGGCGCGAGTTCCGTGCGAAACGCTGGGTGCAGGAAGGCAGCCATTTGCCAAAGAGCGAACTCGTCGGTGCTGGCGTCGTCACCTCCTCCAGCGGCATCACCGTCTATCGCGGCGATGCGTATCCGAAAGAGTATCGCGACTTTGCCTTCGTCGCCGACGTGGCCGGCAATCTCTTCTACCGCATGAAGCTCGTCCCCGACGGGGTGACCTTCAAAGCCGTGCAGATCGATGGAAACAAAAACTTCTGCACCAGTGACGACCTCTGGTTCCGCCCCGTGAACTTCATCAACGCCCCCGACGGCTGCCTCCACGTCTGTGACATGTATCGCGAAGTCATCGAGCACCCCTGGAGCATCCCCGACGACATCCACACCGCCGTCGATCTGCTGCGAGGACGAGATCGCGGGAGAATCTGGCGACTGGCCCCTAAAAGTGGTCCGCTCAGTCCCCTGAGCGGCGCGTCGCAGTCCAAACAGTCACCAAACACCACGCCAGACACCCAAAGTCCGAACAACTCCAAAGAACCGTCCGCCAGCACCACCCAAACCGCACAGAGGACTGTGCGGACCACTTTGTTAAACCAAGCGAGCACCACCGGCCTCGTCGCCCTCCTCGATCACCCGAACGCCTGGCACCGAGAAACGGCGCAGCGCCTGCTGTTTGAGCGGCAGGACGAAGCTGCTGTGGGGCTGCTACGGTCAATGGCGACGGTTGGAACGATGCCGCAAGGGCGGATCACCTCTTTGTGGGCGCTCGAAGGCATGTCCCACTTCAATACAAAGTTACTGGCTTCACTGAATGGGCCGTTGGATGGCTTGCCAAGAGGGCCGACACCGGGGAAGCTGACTCCTGGCACGAAGCCGGGGCAATTAAAGTTTTCCCCACATCCGTTTCACGACCGTGGCAGTGATGTCCTCTGTGATGCCCTCGCGGACAAGTCTGAGCAAGTCCAAGCTCATGCGATAATGATTGCCGAATCCGGCTACCAGCCGGTGGGCTTGGCGGATGGAGAAGCTAATCTGAGGATCGCACAGGCCTTGCTGGAACTTGAAAACAGCACGTCCGTACGCGTACGACTGAAGGCTTTGCATGCCTTGCGCGCTTACGATTTCCAGTTTGGCAGCCCCTACCTGCAAGCATTTACCAAGCTACTGTTACAGGACACCCAAGAGGTTTGGTCGCGCGCATTAGTTTTCGCCTCTGATTATCGTGGTTCCTTGTTGCACAGCTTCCCGGAAATGGTGCGTAGAAGGCAGGGAGGTGAGAACATCTCGCTAGAATTGATTGGTGACCTCGCCGAACTTGCCGGAGTTTCCGGAAGAGAGATTGAAGCAGGCATTTCGATGGCGCGACATCACGGGTACGACGACCCAGTTTTGAGGCTTGTGATGTTGCGTCTCGGTCGAGGTCTTAGCCGCGTCGGAAAACGCTATGCAGACATCGAAACAAATCATGTATCTCTCGCAACAGTTGCCTACGCAGCCCAAACGCAGATGAACATGGCGCTCAAAGCCAACGAACCCACCGCCGTTCGTGCCGAGTGTGTCTCAGCCGCAGGTTTGTTTATGGTTTTCAATGTGTTTCGCTACGCATTTCCAAAACTCATTACACCTGACCAGCCCGCCGAACTCCAGCTCGCTGCCCTCGAAGCCCTCAGCGGCTACCGTGAGCCTGCCGTCGCTGACATGCTCATCGACGCGTGGCCGAAGATGACCCCGGCGTTGCGTGACAAGGCCACCACCATCCTGCTCTCACGCACAGATCGCATCGCGAAGTTGCTGGATGCCATAGAGGTGAAGAAGATCACGCCCGCGCAGCTCAGTGTGGCCGCGAAGGCGACGCTTGGGCGGCAGAAAACGCCCGCGCTGGCCGTGCGCACCGCCAAACTCATCGGCGATGGATCATCGTCGAACCGGAAGGAGGTCATCGAGAAGTATCTTGTGACGATGGGGATCAAGGAGCGGGACTTGCCAAGTCCCGGCGGGGCTAAGCTAGCCCCGCTCCTTGGTGAAGCCGCACGCGGCGCTAAAATCTACGAGATGGCCTGCATGGTCTGCCACAAGTTCGCGGACAAGGGCAACGACATCGGCCCGCACCTCGGCACGATCAAGGCGTGGTCCGCCGAGCAGCTCGTCACGAACATTCTCGACCCGAATCGCGAGGTCTCGCCGAATTTTGCCCTCTACATCGTCGAAACCAATGATGGCCGTACGTTGAGCGGCCTCATCGCCAGCGAGACGGCGGGCAATCTCACGCTCAAACGCGCCGATGGCGGCATGGACGCCGTTTTGCGCAGCGAGATCAAATCTCTCACCAGCCCCGGCATCTCCCTCATGCCCGAAGGCCTCGAAGCCGCAATCACCCCGCAGCAGATGGCGGATCTCATCGCGTATTTGAAGACTCTATGAGGCTGCAAATGGAGGATTGCCGTCTTTTCGAGTTCACAGTAAAATTCAAGCCATGAAGCCGGTGATTCCTGAGCAGTTTGCCAACGACCCCTTGTTTCTGGCCGTGATGAAAGACGCGCTGACCATTCAAGACCGGTTCGCAGCAGAACCGTTGTATGCAAAGACTGGAAAGGGTTTTTTGAGGAGTGCGGGCGTTGAGGAAATCAAGCAGGCGAAGGAAGGATCGAAGAAGTCCAAACCAGCCGATAAATGAACCCGCAGAAGCCATGGCTGGCCCGATTCTCGTGGGACTTTGTTGTCGCACAGAATGCGGTGCTCTGTCAGGCAAAGAACGCGCTGCACAAACCCACCTCGGATGGCTACGAGGCAACCAAGGCTCTCTGGGAATCGACCCATCAGCAGCCGCTGACTCTCATGGATGCCGTGGATCTCTGTCGCCGCTGCCATCGCATGGCACCGTTCTGTTTTTACAACGGCAACACCTTCGCGGCGATTGCCCGCTCGATGGTGGAGCAGCTTGGGCTTTCAGGATCGGAAGCGGCGGCTCTACGAAGCCTCGCTGGGCATATCGTGGCCGGGGTGGCGACACCGGAGCAGCAGGAGGCGTTTCGGAAATTTTGTGAGAAGGGTTGATCAAGTCACGATCGGACGGATCACCTCGCCATACACATCCGTGAGGCGGAAGTCGCGACCGGCGTAGCGGTAGGTGAGTTCTTCGTGATTGATGCCGAGTAGATGCAGAATCGTGGCGTGCAGGTCATGCACGCTGGTGGGGTTGTCCTGCGCGGCGAAACCGAATTCATCGGTGCTGCCGTGAATGGTGCCGCCTTTGATGCCGCCACCTGCCATCCAGACGGTGAAGCCGTAGTGATTGTGATCGCGGCCCAGCTTTGATTTGCCGCCGCTGAGCTCCACGGTCGGCGTGCGGCCGAATTCACCGCCCCAGATGACCAGCGTGTCCTCCAGCATGCCGCGCTGCTTCAAATCGGCCAGCAGCGCGGCGATTGGCTGATCGATCTGCGCGGCGAGTTTGCGATGGTTCGTCTCGATGTTGTCGTGATTGTCCCACGGCTGCCCCGCGCCATGCCAGAGCTGCACCATGCGCACGCCGCGCTCCAGCAGGCGACGCGCGATGAGCGTCTGCCGCGCATGCACGCCCTCGCCGTAGAGTTTGCGGATGTGCTCGGGCTCTTGCGACACATCGAACGCGTCCGCCGCCTCCATCTGCATGCGGTAGGCGAGCTCGAAGGACTGGATGCGCGCTTCGATCTGCGCATCTTCCGCGCGTTGCTTTCGGTGGCGCGCGTTCAGGGACTGCAACAAGTCGAGCTGCGCGCGCTGTTCGGGCAGCGAGCTGTAGTTGTTTTTGATGTGCTCAATGAGCTTCTCGATCTTCGTGTGCTCGGTGTTGATGTAGGTGCCTTGAAAAACACCAGGAAGGAATCCGCTCTGCCAGTTCTGGGATTCCTGAATCGGATAGCCACCCGGACACATCGAGATGAAGCC
>JAEUHJ010000028.1 GCA_016795375.1 Verrucomicrobiaceae bacterium | reverse complement strand
CTTCTCGGCGCCCTCATGAACGACGCGCAGATGCGCGCCGACTTCCGCGACCTCATCTACAACTTCAAGGTCAACGGCCCGCTCTGGTACAAGGACACGGCTGAAAAACTCCGCCAGGGGGAGCTCAAAAAGCAGCAGGAGGAAGTCCAGCCGCCCAGGCGCGGCCTGTTCCGTTGACCGGCCGGCAGGGAGACGCCCGTTCCGCGGCGGGCGTTGGGAAGGCGGGTCGTTCCGTGCGTCCGGCCCCGCTCATCACAAGCGCTGCCGCGCGAAGATGGCGCGATCGAATGCAAGACAAACCGCCTCGTGGCCGATTTGACTGCACCACCATGAACCGCCGCACCTTCTTCCATCAAACCTCCGCGCTCGCCGCCGTCTCCGCCCTGCCAAAACTCCGCGCTGCGGATGCTGCGCAGAAGAAGCTGAAAGTCGCCGTCGTGGCGCTCGGCCGCGGCATGGGGCATGTGCAGGCGCTGCTGAAGCTGCCGGATGTGGAGATCGCTTATGTGGCCGAATTGGACCCGAAGCGCCTCGAAAGCGGCCTCAAGGTGATCAACAGCACGCAGAGCGTGTCATGCCAGGGAGTGAAGGACTTCCGCACCTTTCTCGACGACAAGACGCTGGACGCCGTCTTCATCGCCACGCCGAATTTCTGGCACACGCCCGCCGCGCTGCTGTGCATGCAGGCCGGGAAACATGTCTATGTCGAGAAACCCGGCAGCCAGAATGCGCACGAAGCGGAAATGATCGTGGCCGCGTCGAAAAAATACGACCGCATGGTGCAGATGGGCAACCAGCGCCGCACCTGGATGAAGGAGGCCATCGCCGCGCTGCACGGCGGCGCGGTCGGCACGCCGCGTTTTGGCCGCGCGTTCTATTACAACAGCCGCAAATCGGTCACCGTGAATGACAAGCCCGCATCGGCCGGCACGGATTTCGATTTGTATCAAGGCCCGGTGCCGGACGACCGGAAACACGATTTCAAATCGATGCTGCACTATGACTGGCACTGGTTCTGGCATTGGGGGAATGGCGAACTCGGCAACAACGGCATCCACTCGCTCGACATCCTGCGCTGGGGCCTGAAGGGCGAGTATCCGCTGCGCGTGACCTACAACGGCGGCCGCTACTTTTACAACGACGCGCAGGAGACGCCGGACACGGGCACCGCTGTGTATGATTTCGGCCACGCCGGCTGTGAATGGGTGCAGAGCAGCTCCCACCCGCGCGTGGCGGAGAAACCGCTCGCCGAGGTGATGTTTTACGGCGACAACGGCACCATGGCCGTCGCGCGTGATTCATGGACGACCTACGACATGAAGGGCGTCGAGGTCAGCAAGGGCAAGGGTGCTGGCGGTGGTGATCCGGCGCACATCGGCAATTTCCTCGACGCGATTCGTGGTGAAGCGAAGCTCAACAGCCCGATCGAGGAAGGCCAGAAGAGCACGATGATGTGCCACCTCGGCAACATGGCCTACCGCACCAACACCGTGGTGAAATGCGACCCGAAGACCGGAAAGATTCTCGACAACGCCGAGGCGATGAAGCTCTGGGGCCGCGATGGTTATCGCAAGGGCTGGGAAGTGAAGATCTGAATCCAAAGTGGTCCGCACAGTCCCCTGTGCGGTACACCGTCATCGCTTGACGCGCCGCGTTCCCATGGCGGGAGTTGTTCGAGGAGCCAGCGGTGGTGGGAGGAGTTCATGGCCTGGCATGTGTGAATTGGAGATGCCCTGCGAATCGATCAACTCGATGGCCTGGTTGGTTGTGGTGATGCGGGTAGATCACGCGATTTAGCTTGATACGGCTTTCGCGGGTTTGAGCTACCTTAACGCTTAATGTGGAAAGGGTCACTGCACGGCTTGGCCCATCGCTCCGAAAGGGTCAGCGTTCCAGCTTGAGCGCCGCCCGCGCGGCCGCTTTCACATTAAGGTACCCGGCGGAGGTGATGCGCCCATTTTGGTCAAACGGCCAGGTTGGACGGGCAGGAATTTCCTTGGTTCCGTACTGATGGATGGCGGCCAGGCTTTTCCCTTTCACGGCCCGGTCAGACCCCACGGAAACCGTCTTGCTGGTGGTCTTGATAACGCGGGGACTGTGAGCCAGCGCCCCGCTGCGCACCAAAGGCTTGGAGCCGTAGCCCAGCCGCTTCTTGGCTTTGATCGTGGCAGCCTTCAGCGGGGACCAGGTGGATGGACGCAAGATGGCTTGAGTGAAGGCCCGCGTTGCCAGACTGACCACAGCTAGGCCCATGGCCTCCAGAGCAGCCTTCGGCTTCTTTGCCTTGTCTGCCCGCCTCGCCAGGTCTGGGCTGATAAGATCACGGGTCTTTCTGAACGTGAATTTCATGGGCGGCGCGGTCAAGCGTCTGGTGTGGAATGTCAAACCATCGTCCCTCGGGGAGGTCAAATCCTGGAACCGCGAACCTTGAAACATCCTCAGTCATTTCAAAGCGAAGATTGGCCACGTCCGCGAGGTCATCCGGCCAGACTGGCACGCGGTCACAAACCAAAACATTGGCAGACTGGAGTGCGGAAAAGCCCTTCGTTTTCACAAGGCTGACAAACCGGGGCGTGCTGGAGAAAAAAAGAATCATGGGTAAAGCCCCTTCAAGGCAAGATAGATGTCTTCACGGGCTTCTGGCGACTTGGACCACACGGCGGCAAACCTGTTTGGGGCGGCCAGCAGCTCAAAGTTTCGCGTTGGGAACTCCACGCCTAAATGTGTGGCTTCTTCCGGGAGATTATAAACACGCCCCATGTAAACCTCCCACCACTGATCCCGCAAGCCGGTCACAGCGTAATTACCAAGCGTGACAACCGCTTCTCCGGCGGTTCGCGCCTCAAAATGAGCCTTGATCGCCTGAACCCAGGGGTGCATGCCGGGAAGTTCCAAATGAACCCAATGGGCAAGCTCATGAAAAATTGTCTCCCGCGCCTTCACTTTCGTCTTCAAACTCACCCCGCCCAGCTTCACCAAACCTTTGTTGTACTCACCGTAGGCATTCAGCCAGTCACAAACTTGGATATGGAGCGGTGGTAGCGAATTGACCACAGAAGGCGGCAGGAAATCCATGAAGTCCTGGGCTTGTTGAAGGATGAAAGATTCTGTTAAAACGCCTGATGGCTTGGCTGCAACGCTGACGATCTTGGACGATGCTGAAACCGGAGCCGACTCCTTCAGCTCTGCCAGCAGGGCGCTTGCCTGGGCGGCGTTGATCGGCTGGGTACGGTCCGCAATCCCGGCGATGGCCAGAGCCCCATCAACATCCGCGCTCACTGCGGGGGCATGTGGGAGAGGAACCACCCCGCCACCCGCTGGCGGGCCGGCTTTTATCCCATTCAGCCACCCCCAGACGGTTCTCCCGTCATCCAGCTTTAACAGCTTCGCCTGGCTTTCAAACTCCGCCCACGGGTCAGGCGGATTGCGGCTGGCGGACAAGCAGCAAGGCCAGCAACAAACCCGGCAAACCGCCAGCCAGTCCGCCGCCGATGACACCGACGGTGATCGGCATGACCCAGTCCTCGACGTTCTCGTAGGCGGTAGTGGCGCGTTCTTGGATGGCGACATCGAGATTTCCATTTGTTTTCCCCAACTGTTCCTGCAATTGCCGGCGGAACGCCATGAACTCATCCAGCAAGGCGTCGAGATAGATGCGCGTGAACTTCGGCTCACGGCCGGTGACGAGGATGTTGAAGATGGCGCTGCCTTTGGTCTGAGCGACACGGATTTCCACGTCGGTTTCCTTGAGTTCGGGATTTAACGCACGAACACGTTCCAACGCACGGCGCTTGATCTCAGCAGACTCCAAAGTTTCGATGATGGTGCCGTAGTGGTCGGCCAGAGACGTGGTGTTGTCGCCTTTGTCTCCCAACATGCCCCGTGCCGACACGATTTTCGCCAGCGAACGAAACTCCTGGGGTTTGCCGGTGATGCGCAGCGCTTGAAAGCAAACGCCGACACTGGCTCCAAGAACGGCAAGGCCCAGGATGATGATGATTCGTGCGACGATGCGGCCAGTGCTCATGCGCACCATTCCACCAGGATGAAGGGATGCTGGCAAGGCAATTCCAGGCACACGGGCGGCATGCCTGGCCTCACTGCCTCTCCAGCCGCACATAATCCAGCCCCACCATGTTCCCCGGCACCGCATCAGGATTCGGCGTTGCCAGCGTGAACGTGAGCTGGTGCTCGCCGGTGCTCAGCTCGTGCGTGCCCCACTCCTTCTCGCCGGTGTGGATGACCTTCGCGGGGTTGTAGCCATCAAAGGAGGAGGTCACGGGTTTGCCATCGAGGGTGATGCTGGCGACGCCGTAGTCGCGTGCTTTGGTGAGAGCGCCGTGGAGCGTGTATTTGCCGGCTTCTTTGACGGGAATGGCCAGCGTGAGCTTTTGATCGGGCTTGCCGCCGGTCCACCACAGCTGAGCGCCGCCACTCCACTCGCCGCCAAAGCCGCTCATACCTTGTTTTCTGGCATTGCCGCCGGTGATGGAGATGATCTTGAGTGATTCGCCTTCGAGGGCACCTGGGATGGTGGAAGCG
>JAEUHJ010000016.1 GCA_016795375.1 Verrucomicrobiaceae bacterium | reverse complement strand
CTGCGTGCCGTGCCACCCCCCGTGCGCAAGCCTGCGTCTGTGTCGATGCGCAGGCGGCACTACATCGCCACGATCAACCCCAACTACCTCGCCGCTCTGCTCGCTCACTTCGCCGCTTGATCGTTAGTGCGTCCGCCCTGCCAAGTCCCTTCAAATCCTGCCTGCCACCGCCTCGATGAGCTTCTCCAAACTCCCTGCGGCGACGATGGCGATGCTTTCCTGGTAGATGCCGGTGTCGTAAAGCTCGCGTGGTGGCAGATAGGAGGCTCCCCAGTCCGCGGCGATGCTGGCGACGAGGATGATTTTCTCGGGGAAGCGACGGCGCAGCTCGGTTTGCAGGAGATTATAGCTCTCGCCCTGCACGCCTAGCCAGATGGCATCGCCCATGTGCCAGAGGGCGACTCGCAGCGGGTAGGTTTCTCCGGGCGGGAGCTGATGGAGGCGGTGAAGGAGGCGGTTTTTGCGTTCGGCGAGGGCGCGGAGGTCGGCGGCGTGCGTTTCATCGCCAGCGAAGCGCGCGGCGGCTTCGTCGCGTTGAAGGGCAGAGAGGTCGTTTTGGACCTGTTCGGCGGTGGGTTGGCCGGGGCGATACTTGAGCGGCTCATGCCAACGCTGGAGCTTCCACGTGGCTTTTTCGGCGAGATCGATCTTTTGATGCTTCCACGAGCCGAGCGTGGCACCGGAGACGACGGGGCCGGCATAGACAAAGGTCGTTCCAGCGGCGGGAAGAGCCGTGAGGGCCGAAAGAGCCGCGTAACCGAGCTCACGCCCGTTTCGATCTGCCACGGCGGTGTCGCCGACGAAGCCTTCACGCGGGCCGAGCTCGCCGCTGGCACCTTGCAGAAACAAACAGGGGACGCCGGTGTCGCGCTCCACGAGTTCGCGCATCGCGCCGATGTAGTCGGGGCTGATGAGCGTGTTTTCCCACGCGAGCGTGGTGGGATGGCAGGCGTAGTTCACGATGCTGGCGAGTGTTTTGCCGCCATCATCGGTCACGCGGGCGACGATGACGGTGTCGTCAGCAGACACGCCGGGATTGTGGCCGCACACGAACTGCTTTCCGTCCCAAAAATCGCGATGCGTGGCCAGTGAACATCTTCCTTTGCCATAGACGATGCCTGCGGGCTTCAACGACGCGCTGGCATCGCGGATCAAAGCGCCCGCCTTTTCACCGAGCGATTGCAAATAGGGCGGAATGAGATCGCCACCGGGCAGATGAGCGCGGTCGAGGCCCATCAGACCCGCGCCGTGCGTGTGCGAGAAGACGACGAGGATTTCTTCCTTGGCGACACCGCCGATCTCCGCTGCCTGTGCGACGAGGTTCGCATGCTCGGTGGCTCCCATGACGCAATGATCGAGTGCGAGCACGATCTGCCGTTCGCGGCCTTCTATCGGCGCAAACACAGCCACAGTGGCCCGCAGCGGACGATGAATGCCCGTTGCGCGCTCATGCCGTGCCGCGCCCCACATGCGGTGGTAGATGTTTGCGGGCGGTGTGATGTCACACCACGCGAGTGCGAAACGGCAGCGGCTTTGCGGCGCGGGGTCTTCAGTGCGGGAGAGTGCGGGCATGAGTGTTTTTACCTGGCGGGTGCGATCAACAACGCCTGCGGCGAGGCTGCAAAGCCGTTCGGCGCATTGAAGAGCCAGATTTGCGCTGGTGAGGTGGGGCCGAAGCTCCAGATTTTTCCGTCGGCGCCTGCTGGCACGGGGATGGAGATCACTTCATCACTCGCATTCACTTCAGCGATGATCTTGTGATCCGGGCCACGGATGGGAAACTTCGGCCCGCTGGCGAAAAGCTGCAGCTGCTTTGTCCCTGCGGGCACATGGAAGAACAGCTCGCCGAATGGGCCGAGCGTGACGACTTTCTTCCCGCGCTTTGGCAGCCAGGTGAGTGATTCTCCCGGCTTGCGGGTGATGCGCCAGCCGGCGGAGCTGTCGTTGCACTCGAAGAAATAGACGCCGGTCTTTGGCACCTCCAACGTGAGGGTGTGCGGCTCGCCATCGAGCTCCTGCGTGCCTTCGATGATGGTTTTTCCCTGCGCATCCTCCAGCTTCCATTTCGCATCCGCACGATCGCGATACCAGGCGATGGTGCCGACGGTGATGTCGAGCGTGATGGGGCCACCAGCGGTGTGAATCGCAAAACGCTCCGGGCGCTGCATCGCCTGCTGATGCGCCTTCGGTTTGTCGCTCGTGATGCCGCTCGGCGCGAGTTTCGTGTAGTCGAAGACAAGTTCCTTCACCTCCACCGGCTGGAAATATTCCAGCCCCTCGCGAAACCACTGCTCCGTCTCTGCTTTCGTCACAAATCCGGCCTCCGCCCACGGCTTCGGCGCTTTGTCGTTCCGCGCCCACGCTTGCTCGCCGAACTTTTTCGCCGCGTCGCTCGCGAAGCTCGTCTGAATGGCGTTCCAGTGGTTCATGTATTCGTAACGGGTGCGATAGGCAAAGGTCAGGATGTCGAGCGAGAGCTGCTTTTGCCGCGCTTTGTCCTTTTCGTGATCGAGCAGCCAGCGCAGGTGATTGTAGCGCAGATAGTGTTTGAGGTGGTCGATGCGTGCGAGCACGTCGGGGTGCCGCGCGGCCTGCTGGGTGGCGTCTTCCAGATCACGAAACAACGAGCCGATGAGCTGGCGGCTGATGATGGGCGGCGTCTGCACCCTCGGCGTCCAGCGTTCGTGGTAGCGGCGCATGGCGGCGGAGGCGGGGCCGAATGCCTGGTCATAAAAATCGGCGGTGACGGCCTTCACATCGGCGTCGGGATTCCACATGAACTTGTTCGCCACATAGTAGCCGAGGCCGTGGACGCCCCAGTTGTTGCCGCTCTCCATGTCGAGGCTGGTGGCGCCGAGGCTGGCGTTTTTGCGGATGCTTTCCTGGATGTGGTCGAGCATCGCGCCCTTGCCGCCGGGCAGTTTGTCGAAGTCCCACAGCCACACGCTGTAGTAGTCGTAAAAGCCCATCGACTTGCACTTCTTCGGCCACAGCTCGCGCAGCTCGTCGAAGCTGTATCGTCCGCGGATGAAGCCCATGGTGAGCTGCACATACACGTTCGGCTCCAGCTCGAAGTCCGGCGGCTCGCTGTGCTCGTTGTAGGCCAGCAAGCCGATCATTTTTCCCGGATGTGACTTCGCGATGATTTTGGCCGCGTGGTTGGCGAGTCCAAAGACGCGATTGCTGATGCTGCCGAGCTTCACGCACTCCGCGCACTCGCAATGACCGTCACCATCCGCGCAATCGAGCGAGACCATCTCGCGGTCCGGGTTCTTCGCGAAGAAGTCCACACACCATTTCACGGCGAGTTCCTTCACCGCTGGATGGCTGATGCAGAGCTGCGGCCTCTTCCGCTCACCTTTCACGAGCGCGAGATACTCGGGATGCGCCTCGAAGAGGGCTTTATGGTTCGCCACCATCGCCTCGTAAGCATGGCCGGCATACACTTTGAACGAAGAGGCCATGCGGTTGTGCCGCGCCCAGTCGTCATAGTCCTTCTGGCACGAGGCACCGAGCGGATGCTTTTTATCATCGGGGAAGGCTCCGTAACCATACCAGATGCGGCGGGCGAGGATTTTCGGGCGGCTGTCAGCACCAGACTCACGGCTATGGCCGACATCATAATAAAGGCTGGGCTTCTTTGGAATGACTTCCCACTCCTTCGCCGGGAAGAACCAGCGGCAGCCGAGCTCCTCCAGAAACGCGAAGGCGGCGTGTGAGACGGCCAGATCCGTCGCGCCGATGAGTCGGAGAGACTCGCCGTCTGAGTTGACGATGAATGCCTCCTTCCCGTCGTAGCCCTTCACCCAGAGTGCATCTTTGAAGACGCCAAACTCCTGTTGTGTGCCTAGCACGATGCCCCGCGCACCATTCCCCGTCTCCACCGCAAACTCCGCGCCGGTGATCTGCTTCAAATAACCCGCCAGCTCCGCCGCGACGGCCTTGGTTTGCTCCGACGCCTGCGCCGAGATCACGATGGGCGCGAGCGCCTTGCCGTTCTCGGCGAGATGAAAACTGTCCGTGGCCGCGAGAGGCGTGACAAGAAAGAGCGAAAACAGGAATCGTTTCATGGGATGGGATAACGCTCGCCGCCGCAGAAACCTACGGCAGCCGGCACAAGGCATCTCCCGGCGGGTTTTTCGACGATCAATGCCTGGTGCGAGGCTCGTAATGTCCGGCGATGAAACCAGCCGCTCTTCTTCTCACGCTCAGCCTGCCATTGCTCGCGCAAACGTCCTCGAATCTCGATGCGCTGCTGGCACATGCGGTCCTCGACAAAGGCCAGCCGGAACGCGAATCGCGGGCGTTTTGCGAACCCAAGGTGCTGCGACTGCCGAAGCTGACCACGCTGGATGAATGGAAGGCCTTTGCGGCGCGGACACGCACAGCGGTGCTCGACAAGATCATCTTCCGCGGCGCTCTCGCGAAACAGTGGCGCGATGCGAAGACGAAAGTCGAGTGGCTGGACACGATCGAAGGCGGCACGGGCTACACGATCAAAAAACTGCGCTACGAGGCGCTGCCCGGGCTGTGGATTCCCGCGCTGCTTTACCAGCCGGACAAGCCCGGCGCGAAAATGCCCGTGCATCTCGCGGTGAACGGCCACGATGGCAACGGCAAGGCCGCGCCTTACAAGCAGATCCGCTGCATCAACCTCGCACGGCGCGGCATCGCCAGCCTGAATGTGGAATGGTTCGGCATGGGGCAGTTGCGCACGGAGGGCTTCACGCACGCACGACTGAATCAGCTCGATCTCTGCGGCGTCAGCGGCCTGGCGCCGTTTTATCTCTCCATGTCGCGCGGGCTGGACATCCTGCTCGCATTGCCGGATGCCGATCCCGCACGCGTGGCCGTGAGCGGCGTCTCCGGCGGCGGCTGGCAGACGATCACGCTCAGCTCGCTGGACACACGCGTCACGCTGGCGAATCCAGTCGCGGGCTATTCCTCCTTCATCACACGCGCCGAGCATGGCAGTGATCTCGGCGACTCCGAGCAGACGCCGAATGATCTGGCCACCATCGCGGATTACACACATCTCACTGCCATGCTGGCGGGCCGCGCCGCCTTGCTCACCTACAACGCCAAGGACAACTGCTGCTTCGCCGCGGATCACGCGTTGCCGCCGCTGCTGGAGGCTGCGGAACCGGTTTTCAAACTCCACGGCCAGTCCGGGCGCCTGCGCTTTCACGTCAACACCGACCCCGGCACGCACAACTACGAGATCGACAACCGCCAGGCCTTCTACCGTATGATCGGCGGCCTCTTTTTCCCCGGCGACGCCACTTTCAGCGCCAGCGAGATCCCCTGCGAAAAGGAGGTGAAAACCAACGCACAGCTCGAAGTGCCGCTGCCGGCAAATAATCTCGACATTCATCAACTCGCCCTCGCTGCGGCGAAAAACCTGCCTCGTGATCCCGCCAACGCCTCGCGTGAAAAACTGCGTGAGCTCGTGAACGCGCCTAAATACGAAGCCAGGGCCGAAAAGACGGGCGGGGAGGCACGCGGCGGCACCCAGGCCGTGTTTTGGCGGCTGCGCTTGAATGACGACTGGACCGTGCCGCTCACCGAACTCACGCGCGGCGACATCCAAGGCACTGCGGTGGTGATCGCCGATGCCGGACGCAAATCAGCGGCCAAGGACATCGAGGAACTGCTTGCCCAAAGGCAGCGTGTGCTCGCTCTCGACCCCACCTTCATCGGCGAAGCCAGCATGGGCGGGCGCACTTACCTGCACGCGCTGCTCGCCGCGACGGTGGGCCAGCGTTCACTCGGCATCGAGGCCGCTGAGGTGAACGCGGTGGCACGTTGGGCGGCGGCGGAGTTCAAAGCGGCGCCGACCGTCCACTCCACCGGACCGCGCACCGGGCTCGTGGCACTCGTCGCGAAGGCGCTTGAGCCGGACGCGTCGGGCGCCCTCAAGCCAGCGCAGCACATCGAAGACCTGCATGGCATCCTGCGCAACAACTGGAGCGTGCAGGACAAGCCGGAGATGTTCTGCTTCGGCCTGTTGGAGCATTTCAATGTGCCGCGGCTCCGGGTGCTGGCCGGGCAGCCGCACCAATGACAAGGTGATGAGGGACTTTCAGTGGTTGTGGGTGGTGGAGGTCATCTATTTCTCCGCAAGGCCGGGGTGTGAGGGATCGTTCCAGCGCGCCATGAGATGCTTGCTGATTCCCCTCCTCTCCGCCGCCGCCCTGGCCGCTGACGCGCCCCGGCCAAACATCGTTTTCATGCTCGCAGACGACCTGGGTCGTGCGGACTGCGGCTTCATGGGCGGGAAGGACATCCAGACACCGCACCTCGACAAGCTGGCGGGTGCGGGAGCTGTTTTGGACCAGTTTTATGTGCAGCCGTTGTGTTCACCGACACGGGCGGCGCTGATGACGGGACGTTATCCGATGCGACACGGCCTGCAGGTCGGCGTGGTGAGACCATGGGCGCGGTACGGGCTGCCGTTGGAGGAACGCACACTGCCACAGGCGTTGAAGGAAGCAGGCTATGAGACGGCCATCGTCGGGAAGTGGCATCTCGGCACCTTCCAGCCCGGCTATCTGCCGCTGCAACGCGGTTTTGATCATCAATACGGCCACTACAACGGCGCGATCGATTACTTCACACACATGCGGGACGGTGGTTTCGACTGGCATCGGGACGACAAGGAGAATCGCGACGAGGGTTATTCGACTCATCTGCTGGCGAAGGAGGCGGCGCGGCTGATCCGCGAGCGCGATGCGAAGAAGCCGCTCTTTCTCTATGTGCCGTTCAATGCCGTGCATTCACCGCATCAGGTGCCGGAGGAGTATTTGAAGCCCTACGGCCACCTCAAAGGCAGCCGCCGGATCTACGCGGGCATGCTGGCGGCGATGGACGAGGCGGTGGGGCAGATCGCCACCGCGATCGACGAGGCGGGCATGCGCCGGAACACCCTCTTCATTTTTTCCAGCGACAACGGCGGCCCCAGTCCCGGCCAGGTCACTGACAATGGCCCGCTACGCGCCGGAAAGAGCACGCTCTACGAAGGCGGCACCCGCGTCGTCGCTTTCGCGACCTGGGATGGCGTCATCAAGCCAGGGAGCAGGGTGGACGCCGCGCTGCACATGGTGGACTGGCATCCCACGTTGTTGAAGCTCGCCGGCGCGTCTCTGAAGCAGAAGCTGACACCTGATGGGCGCGATGCGTGGCCTGCCATCACACAGGGATCCCCATCCCCCCACGAGTTCATTCTGTACAACACCACGCCGGACAACGGCGCCATCCGCATGGGCGACTGGAAGCTCGTGATGAGCGGCAACATCGTCGGCGGCGGAGACGGGGGCGACGGAACCGCTCCAAAGAAAAAAGGCAGAAAGAAACGGGAGGGCAACGGGGCGCGGGTCGAGCTCTTCAACCTCGCCGCCGATCCGAATGAGAAGACGAACCTCGTGGACGCCAATCCCGGAAAAGCCGCCGAACTTCGTGCGAAGCTGGACGAGCTGGCCGCGCAGGCCGCCCCTCCGAAGATCGCGCCCAAGTCAGCCGACTTCAAAACTCCTCGCGTCTGGGGCCAGGCCGATTGAGCATGGACTCATATGGACCTGCCGGATGTCATCACCCATTGCCTGAGCCTCCCCGGTGCGGAGGAAACAACGCCGTTCGGCCCCGACGCGCTCGTTTACAAGGTGGGCGGCAAGATGTTCGCCGTCACCGTGCCCGAGGATTATCCCGCGCGCATCAATCTGAAGTGCGACCCCCAACGCGCGGTCGAGTTGCGCGATGAACACAAGGCCATCACACCCGGCTGGCACATGAACAAGAGGCACTGGAACACCATCGTGCTCGACGGATCACTGCCGCCAGAGCTCGTGCGTGAGCTGGTCGAGCATTCGTATCAGCTCGTGGTGGCAGCGCTTTCTGCAAAAGTTCGCGCCAGCCTGAAGACAAAGCCGGCCTCCCGCCGGAAGAAGTGAATCACTTCTTCCGCGGCGGCGACCATTCCGCCGGGGCTGGATTTGCGGAAGTCAGCGGCAGATCATCGCCGTAGTGCTTCTGCCACTTCTCCATCTTTGCCATCAACGAGGCGATGCGCTCCTTCTGCGCCAGGTCATTCGCCAAATCGTTGATTTCGTCGGGATCGTTCGCAAAATCAAAAAGCTGCGAGCGGTTGATCTGTGGATAGCGGATGAGCTTGAATCCGTCGGCGATGACGGCGCGCTGCGCCTTCATGTAGGCGAAAAACATCTCGTCGCGCGCCGCCGCGGCCCGGCCTTCGATCACCGGCTTGAAGCTGACTCCGTCGATGGTCTTCGGCACGTCCGCCCCGACGAGGTCGCAGACGGTCGGGTAAATGTCGAACAGGCACACCAGCGCGTCGCTGCGCCCCTTCGGGATGCCCGGCCCGGCGAAGAAAAGCGGCGCGTTCATGCCCGCATTGTAGAGATTTTGCTTCCCCAGCAGGCCGTGACTGCCGATGGCGATGCCCTGGTCGGCGGAGAAGAGGATGATCGTGTTCTCAAGCTGCCCGTTTTCCTTCAACGCGGCCAGGATGCGGCCGATGTGGAAATCCATCGCCGTGATCGTCGCATAGTATTCGTGCAGCGTGCGGCGGATCTCGTCCTCCGTGCGCGGCCAGGGGGAGAGCCTCTCGTCACGGACGGACATCTCACCGTTGTCGAAAGGATGCACAGGCTTGTAGTTGCGCGGCAGAGGGATCTCCGCGCGCTTGTAAAGATCGAGATATTTCCGCGCGGCGACACGCGGATCATGCGGGTTGCCGAAGGCGAGATACATGAAGAAGGGCCTCGACGCGTCGCGCTCCTTGAAGAACTGGACCGCACGATCAGCGATCTCCCGCCCTGGTTCGCCGCTCATCCGCTCCGCCTCGTCATTTGGCAGGTAGAGATTGTGCTGGAACTTCGCCTGGATCAGCGGCGCGGTGTTGCCTTTCTTGCCGTGGTGATAGGTTTCGTAGCCTGCGGCCTGCATCGAGAGCGGGAAGTTCGGCGCGTCTCCCGGCGCTAGCATGCCTTTCGCGCTCTTTGTGTTTTTCTTGTTCGGATTCCTGCCTGGGTTTCCCGCAGGCGGCTGGTAGTCCTTCCAGCGGAAGAACGCGTTGCCGGAGAGCAGCATGTTGCGGCTCGGCATGCAGACGGCGGGCGAGTTCCCGCCGAAGCAGAACGCGTTGCGGAAGGCGAAGCCGCGCTGAGCGATCGAATCAAGACTCGGTGTCCTCACCACTGGATTCCCCAGCGCCGCGATGCTGTCGGCGCGCATGTCATCGGCGAAAAGGAAAAGCACATTCGGCTTTCCGGCCGCGCCGGCCGCCACAGGCAGCAGAAGAATCGTGAGGAGCAGGATTTTCATGGGTCGGGCCAATTCAACGTGTCCCCGCATTCATGTTTTCGGCCTTTTGCGTGTCCCACAGCAGCTTCATCGCGATCACGCCCAGCCACGGCGCCAGGCCGGCCATCGCCATGCCCAGATCGAACGATTTCGTCTCATCCACCATTTTGCCGAACAGTTTGTGCATCGGCGACGACACCGCCCACACCCAGGTGCTCAGCAAACCCGTGAGCCGGCCCACATGGCGGTCTGACAGCTCCTGCACAAAACTGTAGTAACACGGAAACAACGCCAGCGCTCCAGCACCCACGACGAGAATCGCGCCCATCAGCGGCCAGCCCTTTGGCAGCCACAGCACCAGCACGCTGAACGATGTCAGCACGCACGCGCCCGCATACACCCGGCGCCGCGCCCCGTGCGCCGATATCGCAAACCGCCGCGCCAGCCACAACGAGATCAGCCCCGCCGCGAAGCAACCGATGTCTGTGCCGATGTAGTAGGCCGAATTGAACGCCAGCGCCTCCTTCTCCGTGTAACCACGGCCTTCCTGCATGAACTTCGGCAGCCACACGCGGAACAGATGCCAGCACGTCTGCGCACCGAAGATCAAAGCGGCCAGCGCCCAGAAGCGGCGGCCTAACAAAATGTCCCACAGACTCTCGCGTTTCGCTGGATCATCCACGACCATCACATCCAGCTCCGTTTTGCGAATCGACACGAACCAGATCACCACCCAGATCAATCCGATGCCGCCGATGACCTGGAACGCCAGCCGCCAGCTCGAAATCTCCTCCGTCATCAGCCACAGCATCATCGGCGGCGTCACCACCGCGCCGATGGACGCGCCGCTTTGCAGCACGCTGTTGCCCATCGTGCGGTCCTTCGGCTCCAGCAGGGCGAACGTCGTCTTCAACGCGCACGGCCAGTGCCCCGCCTCGAAGAATCCCAGCAGCACACGACACGTCAGCAAAGGCCAATAACCATCCGTGTGCGCCGAGGCGATCCCCATCAGCGACCAGCCGCTCAGAACGACCGGATACAGCCAGTAAACACGGAACCGGTCCGCCAGGAACCCGAACACCAGCGATCCTGCCGCGAACGCCCAGCCAAAGGCCAGCTCCAGATCGCCATACTGCTCTTGCGACAACTGAAACTCCTTCGTCACCCGCGTGGCCGCGTTCGACAGCGTCTGCCGGTCCATGTAATTGATCGTCGTCGCCAGCAGCAGCAGGCCGCAGAGATACCATTTCCAGGTGGAGGAGCGATTCATGGAGTGATGTGATTATCCTTCCCAGCTTTTCCCATCCCACTCGATCACGCGTCCGAGCAGTTTCACGATTTGTGTGGTGAAGCACCCGAACAGCACCTCGCCTTTATCCGCCGTTGCCGAACGTGGATCACCGACGTGGCCGGGCTCGCTGCGGTCCGGCATCGTCCAGCCGCGTGTGGCGGGTTCAAAGGCGTTGCCGAAGGGCACATCATCCGTCCTCGCCAGCTCGCCGACCAGCTCCGGCCGCAGCCGCAGCACCATGCTCGTCTCCCATTCGCAGGCGTGGCCCATGACGCGTTGTTGGATCGACGGATCGTGTTTCCACGGCTCCGCACCGAGATTCCAGTAGGTGGCGAAGAGCAGCAGCAGGTCATGCCGGTCGCGGTACTTCTGCCGCGTCTCGAACACGGCCTGCCTGCCGGGAATGTCGTTGCCACCGTGGCCGTTGATGAAAACGAGGCGCTTGAACCCGTGCGCGATGAAGTTGTCCATCAGCCCGTTCAGCAGATCGAGATACACCCGCGGCTCCGCCGACAACGTGCCGGGGAAGTCCATGTGATGATGCGAATTCCCCAGCCACATCAACGGCGCGAACAAAATGCGGTCACCAAGCGCGGCATCGGCGCGGCGCACCAGCTCGTTCGTCAGCATGCTGTCGGTGAAGACCGGCATGTGCCGCCCGTGCTGCTCCAGCGCGGCGACGGGGAAAACCACCGGCGTGTCGCGGTTCAGCGCCGCGACCTCGGTCCACTTCAAATCGGCGAGCTGCATGGCGGTCAGCGGATTTCCTCGACCTTGATCGTGTGGATGACCGGCTTGATGAGGCGGCGCGCGTTCGCGTCCTGCCTGGCATGCTCGTCCGCGAACTTCTTCTTCAACTTTGTCAGCGCGACGGCCACCTTGGGCTCCTCGGCGGCTTCAGCGGCCACGACGCGCATGTGGGTGACGAAGCTCTTGATCAGCGTCGTCTCATAAGTCTGCTTCAAAGCGATGGCGTTGCTCAAAGCGGCGAAGACACCATCAAACGGCGTCTGCGTGAACTCCGCAGCCAGATTCACGCCCACATCGAGCTGTTCGCGGCTGAATTCCCTGCTCTGCGGGCCCCAAGTCACCTTCGCCTTCGACGAGCCGAGGTTTTTCACCCGCAACGTCAGGCGGTTGAGATCCTGGTTGAAGCTGGTGAAGGGCAGGATGCTGCGGTTGCTGCCGGCATTCTTGGGATCCGCATCGAAGCAGAACGGCCACTTCGAGCTTTCCAGCTCCACGGTGCCGCCCTGCCCCGCTTTGACGATGTGACCGCTGCTCGCTGTGGCCTGCCCTTTCATGTCCACCGTGATCGCGCCGATCTCGCCGTCGAAGCCCAGCGCCTTCAAAAACGCCTGCGCCATGAGAAGCTGGCCTGCGGCAGAAGGATGAAAACCGTCGCCGCCAAAGGGGCCGTAGCCCTTGCCCAGCGCCGCCTTCGATTTCGTCAGCGCGCTCATCATCGTGTCATGTACGTTCGCGAACGGCTGCTTGTTCTCCTCCGCGAGCTTCTTCGCGATGTCACGGAGATGGGCGAGGTTGTCGTTGTAAACCTCGCCTTTGACTGTCGGGCGATTGAAGAAATCTGGATCGACTCCGCCCGGCGATCCGATCGCCATCACCTTCACTCCGGCCTTTTGCAGTCCGGCGACCACCGCGCGCATGTTCTTCTCATACTCGGCGCCGATCTGCGGCACATACGCCTTGTAGCTGCCGTCGTTCATGCCGTAGCATGTCGTCGCCACATTCGGATTGAACACGGCGAGGTCATTTTCGAGGCGCGCCGCGAAACCGCCCGCCCGCTCACCACTCCAGCCGAACTGGAACACCTTGATATCGTCGCGACCCGTGCAGGCCAGCAGGTAGGCCTCGACGTACTTGGAGTAAATTTTCTGCTCTGTGATGCTGTCGCCGATCACTGCGACACGGGCGTTCGGCGGCAGCAGCGGCTCGGCACGCAGGCTGACGACGGCGAGGAGAATAAAGAGGGCGGGGAGAATGCGCATGATGTCAGCCATACCGTCAGAAGGCCGGCGTTCTGACAAGGAAAAAGTCTCCTGCGGCGGCAGATGGCAGGCTTTTTCACAATGGACCTGGCCGCGCGGCTCACACGGCGATCTCGGCCTTGATGGCGGGGTGCGGATCGTAACCTTCGAGAGTGAAGTCCTCGTAGCAGAAGGCGTCGATGTCCTTGATGGCGGGATTGACGTGCATCACGGGCCAGGGACGCGGTTCGCGGGTGAGCTGCAGCTTCGCCTGTTCGAGGTGATTCGCGTAAAGATGCAGGTCGCCGAAAGTGTGGACGAATTCGCCGGGACGCAAATCGCAGACCTGGGCGACCATCAAGGTGAGCAGCGCATAACTGGCGATGTTGAACGGCACGCCGAGGAAGAGATCGGCGCTGCGCTGGTAAAGCTGGCAACTGAGGCGGCCTTGATCGACGAAAAACTGGAACAGGCAGTGGCAGGGTGGCAGCGCCATCTTTTCGATGTGCGGCACATTCCAGGCGCTGACGATGTGGCGGCGTGAATACGGATTGGTTTTGAGGCCGTGGATGAGGCGGGCGACCTGATCGTGCGTCTCCGCGTCCGGCGCGCCCTGCCAGCGGCGCCATTGCGCGCCGTACACCGGGCCGAGGTCGCCCTTCTCATCCGCCCACTCGTCCCAGATCGTCACCTTGTTCTCCTGAAGGTAACGCACGTTCGTGTCCCCCTTCAAAAACCACAACAACTCGTGAATGATCGAGCGCAGGTGCAGTTTTTTTGTCGTGACGAGCGGAAAGTGGCTGCCGAGGTCGTAGCGGCTCTGCTCGCCGAAGACGGAATACGCGCCGGTGCCCGTGCGGTCCTCACGGTAGCTCCCGTGTTCGAGCACTTTGCGCAGCAGGCGGTGGTATTCTTCCATCCGCGAGACATAGCGGGCCGCGCGGCGGATGCAAACACGCGCAGCCGGCGATTCTGAAGCGGCGGCCGGTTGTCCCTTTGCACTTTGCGGCCGCCCGGCGCATGCTGGCCGCATGTTCGGCTTTGAACTCACCTTCTGGGCGGGCCTTCTGGCGGTGCTTTCCATCGCCGGCACGCTGGCGGCGCTGGGGCATTTGCTGCTGCGGCACCGGGATTACCGCTCGGCGGCGTTCTGGACGGCGCTGGTCATCTTTTCACCCCTGATCGGGCCGCTGCTCTATCTCTTCCTCGGCATCAACATCCTGCGCCGCCGCGGACGCAGTTACCGCAGGTCGGTCAACGAGCCGTGGCATGACCCGGTGCCGGAGCAGCCGCTGCCCTTCATGGGAAACAGTTGCGCGGCGCAGGAGCACCAGCAACTGGCGCGCACGCTGGACCGCATCTCACGCTTCTGTTTCACCAACGGGAACGAGGTGGCGATGCTGCGCAACGGTGACGAGGCGATGCCGCGCATGCTGGAGGCGGTGCGCGGCGCGCGGCGCAGCGTGTCACTGGCCAGCTACATCTTCGAGGCGACTGGCATCGGCGGGGATTTCGTCACGGAGCTCTCCAACGCGGTGAAGCGCGGCGTGGAGGTGCGGGTGATGGTGGACGACGCGGGCACCCGCTACTCCTGGCCTTCGGTGATCAAGGCGCTGGAAAAGGCGGGCGTCACAGCGCGTCGCTTCATGCCAGGCCGGCTGTTTTTGCGTCTGATCACGATGAATCTGCGCAACCACCGCAAAATCATGGTGGTGGACGGCGCGACGGCCTTCACCGGCGGAATGAACATCCGGGAGGGGAACATGATCTCCCGCAATCCGGGGCATCCGGTGCATGACCTGCACTTCGAGGTCACAGGGCCGGTGGTCGCGCAGATCCAGCGGGTTTTCGCGGAGGACTGGGCGTTTTGCACCCGGGAGACGCTGGAGGGACCGGCGTGGTTCCCTGAACTGCCCGCCACGGGCCAGGCCAGCTCCATCGGCATCGTGGACGGCCCTGACGAGGACATGGAGGTGATGCCGGCCGCCTTTTTCGCGGCGCTGAACGCGGCGCGGGAGGAGGTGCGCATCGTCACCCCCTACTTCCTGCCCAACCCGGTGCTCAAAGCCGCGCTGCGCCTCTGCGCCATCCGCGGTGTGAAAGTGACAATCCTCACGCCGTCGGTGAACAACATCCCCCTCGTCGCCTGGGCCGCGCAAACCTTGTACCCCGACCTGCTGGCCGCCGGCTGCCGCATCTATGAATCCCCCCCGCCCTTCGATCATTCAAAGATCTTCCTCATCGACGGCGTGTGGTCCTTCCTCGGTTCCACCAACTGGGATCCGCGCAGCCTGCGGCTGAACTTTGAGTTCAACCTCGCCTGCCATGACGCCGGACTGGGCCGCCGCCTCGGCGAGGAAATGGATGCGAAGCTGGCTGCGAGCCGCGAGATCACCCGGGAGCTGCTGGAAGCGACTCCGCTACCACAGCGCCTGCGCAACGGCTTCGCGCGGCTCTTCATCCCCGTGCTCTGATTTCCATGCGGCTTTTCGCCCGGCAAAACGCATCCAGCAGGCGCCCCGCCGCCGCCATGACGCCCTTGAATTCTGGCCGTTCGGCGCACAGACTGCGTTTTTTGTGGAATATCGTGCCGGGCTTGTCCGTCACAAGCCAGCCACTCGTGAGAACTCAAGACCCATTCTGAACCCTTTGCCCCGGAAAACGAGGCCGCTGCCGCGCACAGCCAACCAGCGCAGACCGTCCAACTCAACCCAATACTCATCCACCATGAAGAAACTCATCGCCCTCGCCTTCGCGCTCGTCGCCTCCGTCGGATTCGCCGCCGAGTTCCCTGACATCAGCATCGCCGACCTCAAGCAGGCCATCGCTGACAAGAAGGTCACCGTCATCGACGTGAACGGAGCCGCCTCCTACGCCAACGGCCACATC
>JAEUHJ010000195.1 GCA_016795375.1 Verrucomicrobiaceae bacterium | reverse complement strand
ATGGGCTGGCGCACATCTGGTTCTGCGGCAAAGACGACACACTTGAAGCCCGGCGGAAGTTCCATCGTGCGTGCGACTTCCTCGGCAGGCATCGGCGCGCCTTTTTCGGTGTCGTAGATGGCGGGGAAGTCTGCGGCGAGTGCCGGCAGAGCAAGAAAGAACAGCAGGATGGCGCGGGTGGTTCTCATGGATTGGGACGAAAGAACTGGTTTAAACCGCTGATTAGACGCTAATCTGACGCTGATAAATGCATTTCATCATTAGCGTCAAATCAGCGTCATATTAGCGGTTCTATTAGTCCGGCAAATAGATAGCGCTTATTGATTGGGCGTGCTGTGGGAAGCAGCGCATGAAGAAAGAAGATGGACGCAAACTCAGCAAGCAACAGCAGGTGGAAGCGCGCCGACGGGCGATGTTTCCGGTCAACAAGGGCTGGGTTGAGCGCGACATCGCCAGGCGGTGGGCGTGCATCCTCGCACCGTGCAGCAGTGGAAGGCGCACCAGCGCGAGCACGGAACCCAGGCCCTGCTGTGTGACGAGTGCGGCTGCAAACACGGGGAGAAGCGGCGCATGAGCGCCGCACAGGAGAAGGAGGTGCAAAAGCTCATCTGCGACAAGCTGCCCGAGCAGTTGAAGCTGCTCTTCGTACTGTGGACGCGCAAAGCCGTGGCCTAACTGCTGGCGAGACGCTTCGGCCTGAAGCTGCCGGTGCGCACGATGGGGCTGTATTTGCAGCGCTGGGGGTTGCTTCGCTTCGCTCACCCCTGCGGGGCAGCCTGCGGCTGGCTGTCTCGACAACCTGCGCGTGCATCACAGCCAGCCGGTGAAGGAGTGGTTGGCACAGCACCATGGGCAAATAGCGGTGCGTCACCTGCCCAGCTACAGCCCGGAACTCAACCCCGGCGAGCGGCTCAACCGCTCGCTCAAAAGCAGGCTCGGCCAGCTTCCCGCCGCTCGAAGTGAGCGGAAACTGCAAAAGCAAATCATCAGCCAGATGCGCTCATGCCAGAAGCGGTCTCAACAGGTTCTCGCCTTCTTCAATTCTAACTCCACCAGCCACGCCGCTTGACGTGCTATCTTGATGCCTGACTAATAGCGACTGAAGAGAGTCGAGTGATGTTTTGGCGAGAGGCAACATGCGGAAATCTTCACATCGTTCTCTCGCCTGTCATGAGTAATTACATCCATTGTTTGCGACCTGAAATCAGAATCGAGGCAGACGTGCAAGGATGTACATGACCTGTGGGTGATGATGGCTCGTGGTTAAAAAAAATGAGCGACGAAAGATTCAAAACAGATCGCCCGGCAGCGTTGGCTGCCGGGCGACGTGTTGTTGAGGGGCGATGTACAGGCTGGCAGCCTGGATCACTTGTGCGGATCAGATGCCCGCAGCGCTGTAGTCCCAGCCCTGGCGGACGGCGGCGCGCTTGATGAGTTTGTTGGCATCCTCGCTGTCCGTGGTCTGGGTGGCGCTGTCCCATTTGATGACCTTGCCGGGGTTGGTGATGCCGAAGTTGCCGAAGAGACAGAGCTTGGTCAGCGGCACGGAGTAGTCGAAGTGGCTGCCGCATTCCTTGTTCTGTTCGATGGCCTTGATGAGTTCGAGCTGCGGTTTGCCCGGCGCGAGGCTGCGTTCAAGTGTCTTCAGCGTTTCTTTGAAGAACTTGGCCAGTTTCGGACGGTTGCCGACAACTTCCAGTGCCTCGCAGTAGTCGCCAGGATTGAGGATGCTGTCTTCGTCGCCGATGATGATGAAGCCACCCTTCATTTTGTCGAAGTCGCGGTCGGCCTCCAGCTTCGCCGGGCGCTCAGGCTTCATCGGCTTGCCGTCCTTCGTGCCTTCATACCAGTGCAGTTTGATGTCGCCGTATTTGGCGTGCTTGAAGGAGCAGATCACATGCGACCACGCGGGCCAGCTCACGTCGGTGAGCTCGCCGACCTCGGCCTCGATTTGATAAGGTTCGCCGAGTTCGCAGGCCCAGAAGGGGCCGTCCATGATGTGGCAGCCCATGTCGCCCATCGCACCGGCGCCGAATTCACGATGACCACGCCAGGCGAAGGGATGCAGGCCGGGGATGTACGGATGCTCCGGCACCTGGGCGAGCCACTGCTGCCAGTTCACATGCGCTGGAGCCTGGCCGACGGCTTCCGCGCCAGCGGACTCGTTCTTGTTGCGCGGTTTCGGCGCGCTCTTGCCGGTGTAGATTTCCTTGGCGGCGTTGCCCTGCGGCCAGATGGGGCGGTTGGTCCAGACGTGGATTTCCTTCACGTTGCCGACGACACCGGCGTTCATCCACTCCTTGAGCTGGCGGATTTGCTCGCCGGTGTGGCCCTGGTTGCCCATGTTGGTCTTCACGCCCTTCTTCTTGGCGGCTTCATGGAGCTGGTTGGCCTCCCAGATGCGGTTCACGAGCGGCTTCTGCACGCAGACGTGCTTGCCGCGCTTGATGGCCTCCATCGCGGCCGGGTAGTGCGCGTGGTCGGGCGTGGAGACGGTGACCATGTCGATCTGGTCGCCCATCGTGTCGAACATCTCTCTGAAGGAGGTGAAAATCTTCGCGCCGGGGTATTTCTTCTGCGCGTCGGCGAGGCGGTTGCTGTCGATGTCGCAGATGGCGACGATGTTGGCTCCCTCGGCGGCGATGCCGACGTCAGACGCGCCTTTGCCGCCCGCGCCACCGATGCCGGCGACGTTGAGTTTTTTGACGCCGCCTTCCTGGCCGAGAAGGAGGTTCGGGAAGAAGATGCCACCAGCGGTGGCGGCGGTTCCGCGCAGGAAGGCGCGACGGCTGGGGAAGAGCGTGGGTTTCATGATGTGAGGTTGGGGGCCGCGAAGATAGCGGCGAGGGAAGAATGAACGCAATGAAAAAGGCGGTTCACACGCTGGAACGTGTTTGAAGGCAAGGTGCGCACAATTTTTGGCACCTCGCGCTCAGGAGGGCTGTTTCAAGCGGCTGTGATGGCGGCCGTACAAGAAGTAAACCACCAGTCCCAGGCCCATCCAGACGATGAGACGCAGCCAGGTGTCAGCCGGGAGCAGTACGGATTGCAGAATGCAGAGGCCCGCGCCGAGAACCGGCACCAGCGGCACCCAGGGGGTGCGGTAGGGACGCGGCATGTCCGGACGGGTCTTGCGCAGGACGATGATGCCCACGCACACGACGGCGAAGGCCAGCAACGTGCCGATGGACACCAGCTCGCCCAGCAGATTCAGCGGCAGGAATCCGGCCAGCAGGGAGCAGAGGATGCCGGTGATGATGGTTGTGATGTGCGGCGTGCCGAATTTCGGATGCACCTTCGCAAAGAAGGCCGGGAGCAGGCCGTCCTTGGCCATGCTGAAGAACACCCGCGGCTGTCCCATCAACAGTACGAGGATCACCGAGCTCAGGCCCGCCAGCACCGCGAGCTCCACCGCCAGACGCAGCCATTTCAGGCCGTCACCGGCCGCTTTCTCGAACGCATAGACCACCGGCGCGTCCACATGCAGCTCCTTGTAGCTGACCATGCCGCAGACCACGATGGAGACACCGACAAACAGCACCCCGCAGATGGCCAGCGAGCCGATCATGCCCCAGAACATGTCCTTCTGCGGATTCTTCGTCTCCTGCGCCGCCGTCGAGACCGCGTCGAAGCCGATGTAGGCGAAAAAGATCACCGCCGCGCCCTTGCCCACGCCGCTCCAGCCATATTTGCCCAACTCGCCCGTGTTCTCCGGGATGAAGGGCGTGAGATTGTCCCAGTTGATGTAACCCCAGCCGATGCCGATGATCATGAGGATGATCGTCACCTTGATGACGACCATGATGTTGTTGAAGCGCGCGCTCTCTTTGATGCCGATGACCAGCAGCACCGTGATCACCCACACCAGCAGCATGGCCGGGATGTTCATGGTGTGGGCCGTCTGCACGATGTGCCCGTCCACATAGTCCAGCGGCGCGCGGCACAGGTGCTCCGGCAGGTGGATGCCGAAGGCGTCCTTCATGAAGTAGATGAAATACTTCGACCACCCCACCGCCACCGTCGAAGCGGCGAAGAGATACTCCAGGATCAGATCCCAGCCGATGATCCACGCCATGAGCTCCCCCAACGTCGCGTAAGTGTAGGTGTAGGCGCTGCCCGCGATGGGGATCGACGCCGCGTACTCCGCGTAGCAAAGGCCGGCGAAGAGGCAGCCGATGCCCGAGAGCACATACGACAGCGCCACCGCCGGCCCGGCGAAATCCGCCGCCGCATGTCCCGTCAGCACGAAGATGCCGGTGCCGATGACCGCGCCGATGCCCAGCGAGATGAGACTGGTGCGCGTCAGCACGCGTTTCAGGCCATGGGAGTCGTCGCCGGCCTCGGCCTGGAGGCGCTCGATTGGTTTGGTGCGGAAGAGGGAATTCATGGGAATGGAAAAACGAGAAAACTAGCGGCTGGCCTCCGGGCTGGGAAGTATTATTTGCGTCTTGCTGCCGCCTCGCCCGGAGCGGGTGGAGGATGGGCGGCGAAAAAAGCCTTTCACATCACTTGAAAGCCGCGCCGGAGTCTCTACTATCGCGCCCCTCCGACCACTGCCTCATGGTGTAATGGTAACACAGCAGATTCTGAATCTGTTATTCAAGGTTCGAATCCTTGTGAGGCAACCATCCTGAAATCAGGGTGGGGCGCTGCCTCAGACCCGCCATTTCAAGGCTTCACGGGCACCATTCCACGCATGATCAGGCTGATGCGTGTGCGTTGTGAACTCGGCGCCGTCATCCGCGATCCGCAGCATCGTCCAGCCGGTGGCGGAGGTCTTCTTGTCGGCGACGTAGCTTGTGGCTGGCGTGTTGAGGATGTGGATGCCCTCATGCGCGGCGAAACTGCGGTGATGAATGTGGCCGTGGACATAGGCTTTCACATGCTTGCGGGCGGCGAGGATCCGCCACAACTCCTCCGAGTCCTCCAGTCCGCCGGGGAAGTTCCGGGGATTCCCGCCGAGGCGTGGATTGTGATGCGCGAAGACGAGGGCGGGCTTGTCCGCGCGCGCATCGAGTTCTTTGGCGAGCCATTGACGCTGCGTCCCGCCGAGGACGCCTTGGGAGATCATCGTTTGCTTCAACGAGTCGAGCAGGAAAAGATTCGCGCGGGGCAGGGGGACAATGCCGACATGGCGTGCCTCCACGACTGGCGCGCGCGGCTTCTCGCTTTTCAGCACGTCGTAAAACACGGCGCGATCATCGTGATTGCCCATTGTGAGGTGCAGCGGCACGCCTGCTTCACGCAGCGGGGTGATCAGGCGCGCAAAGTGCCCGTAGTCGCCGGCCTTGCCATCCCGCAAAGCGAGATCGCCATTGATGATGACCGCCGCCGGGCGCTTCGGCTGCGACAGCAGCCAGGAGACGGTGGTTCGCAGGTTGGCCGGGATGGACGCGGTCTCCGGATGCCGGGCGCCGATGTGCGTGTCGTTCAGGACGGCGATCCAGTCCTCGTCCACCTCCGCAGCGGGCGATTCAGCATGTGTCAGCGCGACGATGGCGCCGAGGCGGGTGATGAATTGACGGCGACTGGCGAGGTGGAGGGGCATGCAAGGCGGCAAGTTACTTCCACAGGATACGCACCGCATGCACACGATTGTTCGCGCCGAGCGGGTGGCCGGGTTTGATGACGATGTTCGGCCCCCAGGTCTGCATCCATTCGGCCACAGTGACCCAGGTCTCTTTTCCGCCGACATCGCACACGCCGAAGTTTCCCAGGCGCGCGCCGCGATCCGGCACGAGAACGACTTCGGTCTCGCGCCTCACGCGCAGGGTGTCTTTGTTCACCTCCGCCATGAAGAGCGGCGCGCGGTGGCGGAAGACGTGGTCGTTGTGCGCGCCATTGCGGGTGTAAACCAGATACAGCCGCCCGCCATGCGTCACCCAGTGCTGCTGCGTGTTGTAGTTGCCCAGTTCGCTGCCGTCCTCCCAGCACCACATCGCCGGTTGGGTGAAATGCAGGCCATCGTCGCTCACGGAGACGTAACCGGCCGTGTCGTTGCGCAGGGTGAGGTAAAAGCGGCTGCCGCAGCGGATGATGGAGGGTTCATACACGCCGCGCCCGGATTCCAGCGTCAGCACGTCGCCGTGCTCGCGATACGCCAGCTTCGTGTCGTCAAAGGTGCAGCGCAGGACGGTGACGGAGTAGTATTTGTCGGCCTTTCCTTTGAAATAGATTGGCAGCAGGATGTCACCGTTGTCGAGATCGACGCGCTGCACACTACCCGCGCCCGCGCTGTGAAACTGCGGCTCGTCCGGCATCTCCAGCGTCGTCCACGCGCTCCACTGGCGCGTTTTGTCATCATAGACGGACCATGCGGTTTCGCGTTTGCGGTCGTGGATGACCGCGTCGCCGCTGTAGCGCACGGTGTGGCCGATGCCGAGGAGCCTGCGGCTTTTGGCGTGCCACTTCGGGGTGAAGTCGCAGGCGGCCACCACGACACCTTCCGGTTCGTTTCGCCGCCCCAGCGTGTGCCCATGCTCCTTGATCGGATTCCAGGTTTTGCCGAGGTCGACACTGCGTGTGTCATTCAGCGCGTAAAACACATCGCTGCCGGTCAGGAGGAGTTTCTGCATCGTGAGCACCACGGACGGCTGCGGTCCTGGGATCGCACCCGCACGCGGATGAACCCAGCAGGTACTGCCATCGTAGCCTTCGGAGACAATGAGGCGGTTCAGTTCAAACGGTACGCTTTCTGGCATCGGCGGCAGCAATTGCAGATGCGGGCGCAGCTCCGGCACCTCGCGATCGAGCCCCTCGGCCACCAATCGTGCGATCATCCGCGCGCCCGTGGTGGAAAAGTGCGCCTTGTCCGTCAACGAGGGGCCGTAGAGCTGGCAGAATTTTTCGCCCATCTGGTCAAACAACGCGAAGCTGGCGCTGTGAAGGTCGATCACCGGCACCTGCATCTCCTTGCCGGCCGCCTTCGCCGCCTCGGCATACGGCGCGAGCGTGGTGGTCATCCTCCCATCCACATAGATGCGGCGCGCCACGGAGGTGACGAGCACAGGCTTTCCGCCGCGGGCGCGCACGTCGCGGATGAAGGCTTTGAGATTGTCCCGGTAGGTCGTGGCCGGGTCGGTGTGGCGTTTCGGGTCGCTTTTCTGGTCGTTGTGTCCGAACTGGATCAGCACCCACGCGCCTTTCTCCCCCAGCACGCGATCCCACAGGCCGAGGTCGCGAAAGCTCTTCGTGCTCGTGCCGCTACGCGCGTGGTTCACGACCGTGGCTTTCGTCAGGAACTCTCCGAGCATCTGCCCCCAGCCTGCCAGGGCCGGGCGGCCCTCCGGCGGTTTGGGATAACTGGCGACCGTGGAATCCCCGGCGATGACGACTTTGACCTGGGCATGGGCCGTCGGGATCGAACAGAGAAGAACGATGGGCAAAATGGCGGCAAAGCGCATGAAAACAGAACGCGATCACGTTGGTCTCCCGATCATGGACCGTAGAGATTTCCTCAAGACCACCAGCGCCGCCGCCGCCGCGGGAACGCGGACGCTCTTGTCCGCCCCCTCTCCAAATCCGCATCCGGATCTCATCAAGGCCGAAAACACCAGGGCCGGTGCGAGCTTCCAGCTCACCCGCATGATGCCGGATGATGCGAAGTCCTACCGCACCTCCTTGATCGAAGGCTATTGCTCGCGCCAGTCGGTGAAAGCCGGAGAGAAACTCGACATCTTCGTCAGCACCAAACCTGCCGTCAGATTCACCATCGACATCTTCCGCATGGGTTACTACGGCGGCGCGGGTTCGCGCTTGATGACCACCCTCGGCCCCTTTGATGGCAAAGAGCAGCGCGTGCCCGAGATGGGAGAGAAGCGCCTTCGCGAATGCCAATGGCAGGCATCCACCACACTCGTCATTCCAGCCGACTGGCCCAGTGGCGTGTATCTCGGCCGGCTCACCACTCTTCCTGACACGGCAGACAGGCCCTACTGGCAGAGTTACGTCATCTTCATCGTCAAAGACGACCGTCCAGCCGGCATCCTGTTCCAGTGCAGCGACAACACCTGGCAGGCCTACAACCGCTGGCCGGTGAATGAATCCCTCTACACCGATCCGCGCGCCGCCCATGCGCCTGGAGTCAGCGTCAGCTTTGACCGGCCCTACGGCAAATACATCCAGATCTTCGAGAATCCGCTGAGCGTTGGCAGCGGCGAGTTTTTGCTCTGGGAATACCCGCTGTGCTACTGGCTCGAAAAAGAGGGTTACGACGTCACCTACTGCTCGAATGCCGACAACCTCGATCCCGCGAATTTGAGCCGCGCGAAGGCTCTGATCAGCGCCGGCCACGACGAATATTGGGACGTGCGGCAGTTTCAAAACGTCAAACAAGCCATCGCCGGCGGGCTCAGCGTGCTCTGGCTCTCGGCAAACGACGTTTACATGGTCACGCCCTTCACGGCGAATGCGAAAGGCGATGCCAACCGCCGTCTCACGCGCGAGACCTGCTACGGCGAGTTCCGCGAGGAGGAAAAGGAAGCCTACGCGAAGATTCTCGGCCCCTTTGAGAATCCCGGGCCTGATGAGCGCGACATCATCGGCGCACGCACGATCGTTCCCTTCAACGGCGGCGGCGACTGGACCTGTGTGCAGCCTGATCACTGGCTCTTTGAAGGCACCGGCATGAAGAAGGGAGACAGCATCCCCGGCCTCGTCGGCTGGGAATTCCACGGCGATCCCGACACCGCGCGCGAAGGACTCGAAGTCATCGCCGAAGGCAACGTCTGGGCCGGCGGCACCCGCCTTGGCAGATACGCGGCCACCGTCTTCGAAGGCCCGGGGAAAAACATCGTCTTCAACGCCTCCACCATTTTCTGGAATCAGGGCCTCGCCGATCCTCCAGGCCACATGATCCCCTGGAGCCACTACTCACGGCCGCATGGGCCGGATGAGCGCGTGCAGCGAATCACGGCGAATGCGCTGAAAAAAGCGCTTGGCTGACTCACACGATCAGCATGCAGTCGCCGTAGCTGAAGAATCGGTAGCGTTCACGAATCGCCTCGTCGTAGGCATGCATCGTCAGTTCTTTGCCCGCGAAGGCGCGGACCAGCATGATGAGAGTCGATTTCGGCAGATGGAAGTTTGTCAGCAGGCCGCCGGCGGCGCGGAATTGGAAACCAGGGTGAATGAAGATGTCCGTGCTGCCATGAGTGGCGATGACGCGGCCATGATCGCGGGCGACGGTCTCCAGGGTGCGCAGGGCCGTCGTGCCGACGGGAATGACGCGTTTCGCCGACTGAACCGCCGAGGCGGTCGATTCGGACACTTCATAGACCTCCGAGTGCATCTTATGGTCGGCGATGTTCTCGACTTTCACCGGCTGGAACGTGCCGACACCGACATGCAGCGTCACAAACGTGCGCGGCAGCGTTTGCAGCACCTCCGGCGTGAAATGCAGGCCCGCCGTCGGCGCGGCGATGGAGCCTTCCTGCTTCGCGAACACGGTTTGATAGCGTTCACGGTCGGCGGGCTGGTCCTCACGGCCCATGTAGTGCGGCAGCGCCAGATGCCCGTGTTTCGATTCATCCACGACTCGGTCGAACTCGATGATGCGGTCGCCGGTTTCCTCCAGAATCTCGATCACGCGGCCGGTGGCGTCGCCAACCGGCACCTCGTGGCCGACACGGAATTTTTTCCCAGGTCTCACCATGCAGCGCCAGCGCGTCGGCGCGAGAATCTGCAACCGCAGCACCTCATGGCCGCGATCCGTGAAGTAGCGCGCCGGAACGACCCGCGTGTCATTCAAAACGAGCATGTCTCCGGCCTCACGCGACACGAACTGCCCGATCTCGCGAAAAGAACGATGCTCGATCCTCCCTGAACCGCGATGCAGCACCATCATCCGCGACGCCGAACGATCCGCCAGCGGTTCGCTGGCGATCAATTCGGGCGGCAGGTGATAGTCGAAGTCCGAGGTGCGCATTTCATCTTCTGAAATCCACATTCCGCATTCCGCAATCCGAATTATTGCCCGTCCGATTCCCCCCAAACTTTGTCCTTCCCACCGGCCGCCGCCCGCGCCTATAAAGTCGCGAACCTTCCAACCACCATGCCTGACAAAAAGATCAACATCGCCGTCGTCGGCCTCGGATTCGGGGCGGAATTCATCCCCATCTGGCAGCGCCACCCGCTGACCGCCTGCCATGCCATCTGCCAGCGCGATCCGAAGAAGCTCGACACCATTGGTGACGCTTTCGGCGTGGACGTGCGCTACACCGACTTCAAGGAGATGCTCAAGGACCCCGACATCGACGCGGTGCACATCAACTCGCCCATTCCAGATCACGGTTGGATGAGCATCGCTGCCCTCAAAGCTGGCAAACACGTCGCCTGCACCGTGCCGATGGCCACGAACATCGAGGACTGCAAAAAAATCTGCGACCTCGTCAACAAGACCGGTCTCTCCTACATGATGATGGAGACCGTCGTCTATGCCCGCGAGTATCTGTTCATGAAGGAGCAGCTCGACCAGGGCAGGCTCGGCAAATTGCAGTTCGTTCAGGCCTCGCACCAGCAGGACATGGACGGCTGGCCGAACTACTGGCCCGGCCTGCCGCCGATGTGGTATGCCACGCACTGCGTCGGCCCCGTGGCCGGTTTGATCGGCAAATCCGCCGAGTATGTGAGCTGCTTCGGCTCAGGCACCGTGCGCAAGGAGCTGCAGAAGTGTTACGGCAGCCCGTTCGCGGTCGAAACCGCGCACATCAAATTCAAGGGCACCGATGTGAGCGCGCGCATCATCCGCAGCCTGTTCGACACCGCGCGCCAGTATCGCGAGAGCATCGACGTGTATGGCGACAAGGCCTCCATCGAATGGCCGCTCGTCGAGCATGAGCCGCTCGTCATGCACCGCGCCAAACTGCCGGAACACAAGATTCCGAAGCTGGTGAAGGCCCCTGATTTCGCCAGACGCCTGCCGACGCCGATCCGGCGCTTCACCACGAAGGGCGTTTACGATCTCGGTAAGAAGACGCATCTCAGCTTCACGCAAGGCAGTGGTCACGGCGGCAGCCATCCGCATCTCGCGCATGAGTTCGCGTCCGCGCTGGCTGAAAAACGGCAGCCCTTCCCGAACGCCACCCAATCCGCCAACTGGACCTGTGTCGGTCTTTGCGCCCACGAGTCCGCGATGGCAGGCGGCAAGATTGTGAAGCTGCCGGCATTCACGCTCGGGTGAGTGTCAAAAGACCAAGGCTGCGCCGTCAAGGCGGTCAAGTGACGCGACACAGGGATGGTCTTGACCTCCTTGGCCTCTTGACCCATTGACCTGCATGTCATCTCCGAAAAGCAGCCATGTCCGCCTCGCCGTCATCACCGGCGGCGAGGGTGATCTGGCCAGGTCGATTTGCGCTGAACTCAAGCAGGCGGGTTTTGGCGTTGTCGCGCCGGGACGTGGCGATCTCGATGTGACAAAGGCAGCCTCGGTGAGGGCGTTTTTCGCCTCGGTGAAGCAGATCGATCTGCTGGTGAACAATGCAGGCGTGTGTCGCGATGGGTTCATCACGAAAATGGAAGAAGCGGATTTTGACCAGGTTGTCGATGTGAGTCTGAAGGGCGCTTTTCTCGTTTCGCAGGCGGCGGTGAAGCTGATGGCGAGGCAACGGCATGGCCACATCGTGAACATCGGCTCGTATTCGGCGCTGAGCGGGCCTGCCGGTCAGACAAACTACTCGGCGGCGAAGGCAGGGGTGATCGGATTGACGCAAAGTCTGGCGCAGGAATATGGCGCTCGAAATGTGCGGGTGAATTGCGTGCTGCCGGGCTTTTTGGAGACGAAGATGACGCGGCACCTGCTGGATGATGAGGCGTGGCGGGAGAATCTCATGAGCGCGCACGTGCTGGGCCGGCTGAACACGCCGCAGGACGCGGCGCGGTTCATCGTGTTTCTGCACAGCATGGAAAATGTGAGCGGGCAGGTGTTTCAGCTCGACAGCCGGGTGCGGCGGTGGACATGAGAAGGTCCGTGGCTGTCAAAGTGCAAACTCAGGTGGCGGTGGAGCTTCCCAGAAACTCGGAAACCCTTCGAGGTTGAGTTCGAGTCGCGTTGAATGCAGCGCCTGACGTGGAAGCAGGAGCTTTTTTTCCAACGCGGGCGTCCAGCCGGTCTTGATGAATTCGAGGTAGCAGCGGTCATCGCGGCCGTAGAGCTTGTCACCGACGATGGGCAGACCGAGATGATGGAGATGCACGCGGATCTGGTGCATGCGGCCGGTTTCGGGCTTCGCCCCGATCAAAGTGAAAGGCTGGCCGTGGTGTTCGAGGCGTTTCAATGCGCGGAAAACCGTACGGCAGGGAATGCCGTGCTCGTGGACGGTCTGTTTGACCCAGATGTCGGAGGTTTGCACTTCGCCAGCGCGGAGGATCGGGGCGTCGAGTGTTTTGTCCTCCCATTCCGGCCAGCCGTGGACGAGGGCGGTGTAGGTTTTGTGAATCTGGCGCTCCTGCATCGCCATGCCAAAGAGGCGGGCGAGTTCACGGTTCTTCGCGACGAGGACGACGCCGCTGGTCTCGCGGTCGAGCCGGTTGATGATCGAGACCTGGCCGCCGTTGGCGATTTCATACGACAGAAGATCGCAGAGACGATGCCAGAGTGTCGGCGGGCCGTTTGGATCGCCAGGATGGATTTGAAGCGGCGCGGGTTTGTTGACGACGATGTAGCCGTCGGTTTCGTCGAGGATCGTGAAAGTGGCGTCGTTGCGGATGCTCACAGCACGGGGATGGCGAGTTGATGGCCGAAGATGACAGGCTGCGGATTGTCCACGAAATCGCCATCGTCAAAGTGCCACCATTCAGCCCTGACCTGCGCGAAGCCCGCACGAAGCATTGCCCGCTGCAGAAGCTGGAGGTTGCGTGCCACAACGGAGTCTCCGCCTTGGTATCTGGCCGAGGCGTTGCGCAGGCCGGCATCGAATCCAGTGGGCATGCGTTGCTCCTGCTGGTTGCCATCCACGAGCGTCACATCGACGGCGATGCCTCCGCAGTGACGGCTCCAGCCCATGGTTTCGGGCGAAAGGAACATGTGGGTGCTGGCGCCTGCCGCGTGCAGTTTCTCCTGCGCCTCGGGCGGACGGTAGGCATCCCACACACGGATGCCGTATCCTTGCGCGCGCAGCAGCTCGTGGGCCTCCTTCAGTTTCATCGCGGTCTCCCTTCTCAGCAGGCAGGGCATGTGCCGCGGATACAGCGGTCTGCCGGTGACGTTCTCCGCAGTGGTGTAGCGCAGGTCAATCGAGATGCCAGGGATGAACGCGCGGACATCCACCAGATCGTGGGAACGGGCGCGTTCGAGTGGCGTGCCAAAACGCGGTGTGATGCCAGGTCTGGAAATCACCTTTCCACTGGCTTCATCAAGAAACAGGGTGCCGCCCCCCCCGCGGCTGCTGGCAGTAGCACGCGGCCCGTCACAAGAAGCCAGGAGGAGGACGAAGATGGGGAGCAATCGCCAGGAAATGGGTGTCATGCGAAGGTTTTACTTCCGTACTCAGGCACGGCGGGGCAAGTTTGCAAATTCCGCCATCCACCATGACGCGATTTCACGTCCTCAACGTCCTGCTGCATTTCCTGGCCTTCTACATCGGCGCGGGCATCGGCTCTTTTCTCAATGTGGTCATTTACCGCCTGCCGCTGGGCATTTCGGTGAACAGGCCGCGCCGCAGCTTCTGCCCGTCGTGCAAGTATCAAATCCCGATGTGGCAGAACATCCCGCTGCTGAGCTGGCTGCTGCTGCGCGGCAAATGCGCGAACTGCGGCGGCGGAATTTCCGTGCGCTACTTCCTCGTCGAGCTGCTCACGGGCGTGATGTTCTACCTCGTGTTCTTGAAGGTCAGCGGTGATTTCTCCGCCGGAGGGAATCCCTGGCCGTTGATCAAGCTTTGGGGGCCGCAGGTGCTGTGCCTGTGGATTTTCATGAGCCTGCTGATCTCCGGCACGTTCATCGACATCGATCATTTCATCCTTCCGCACTCGATCACGATTGGCGGGGCCGTCGTCGGAGTGCTCTCAGCCTGTTGGGTGCCGTCACTGGTGGGACAGGAGGCTCACACGAATGGTTTGCTCGTTTCACTGGCAAGCGCCGCCCTTGGCCTCGGCGGGCTCTGGCTGGTGGTGGAGCTGGGCAAGCTGGCGTTCGGCCGGAAGAAGTTTGTGTTCGCCAAAGAAGAGGCTTGGGAAGTCTCCCAGCCGGATGAGAACGAGCCGCCGGTGGTGATTTTCGGCGAACAGAAGTATGAATGGGCTGATCTCTTCACGCGTGCCAGTGACCGCATGGTCGTGTCATGCAGCGCCTTGCAGGTGAATGATCGTTCCTTCGGCGTAGTGACGGCTGAACTATGGATGGAAAAGCTCAAGGTGCGCGATGGCACGAGCCTGGAGGAGTTCCCGCTCGAAGGAGTGACGAAGCTGTCGGCGAAAACCACCGAGGTCGTCATCCCGCGCGAGGCGATGGGCTTTGGCGACGTGCTCTTCCTGATGATGATCGGCGCGTTCACAGGCTGGCAGGCCGTTTTGTTCACGATTCTGGCCGCGTCGGTGCTCGGCACCGTGTTCGCCGTGATTCATCGCGTTACTGGTCGTGCCGAATGGGGCGCAAAGATTCCCTTCGGCCCGTATCTCGCGATGGGCGCGATGATCTGGGTCTTCTACGGGCCGCAGTTCGTCGAATGGTATCTGAGCAAGACGATGTGGCGTTGATCCACACTTCAGACGAATTCGGCGCGCAGTATTTGTGCGGCGGCGGCTTCGTTGCAGAGCTTTTGATAGGTCTCGTCGAGGCTCACGACCGCTCCCGAGCCTGGGGCGAAACCGCAGTCGGGATTGAGCGTGATGCGCTGAGGGGCGAGAAATTGCAGCGCCTTGCGTACGCGCGCGGCGATGGTTTCCGCGGAATCGACCACGCCGGGCGTGACATCCACACAGCCGAGTCCGATTTCAAGATCCTCGCGCAGGTGGCGGAACACATCCATGTCGCCCGCCTGTGGCGCGGTGAACTCCATCGTGAGGTGATGGGCCTTGAGCTTGTTCAGGTGCTTGATGATCGGATCATAGCCGCCGCCGTGGCACACTTCGCCGCGCGCACGTCCTCCCGCGCGACGGCACAGATGCACGGCGATCTTCACGCCGGTGATGCCGCTGACGACTTCGTTGACCATGTCCACGGCGAAATCAGCGGCGGCATCGGGATCGGTGTATTTGCCACGGACATCGTGATCGACAAAGAGGCATAGATGTGGGTCATCGATTTGAACGATGTCGGCACCGGCATCACGCACGAGTTCGAGTTCGCGGCGCAAGATGGGCACGCAAGCGCGGACGAAATCATCGCGATTCGGATAGGCTTTGGCGGACTTCTCCGGATGCCACATGCGTTCGCCGAGCAATGCAGGCGATGGCAGAGTGGATTTGATCAGGCGTTTGGTGATCGTTTTGAGAAACGTCACCTCGCGTGCGATGAAGCCAGGCGTCTTCGGCGCGAGTTTGTCCACCACCACGGTGATGGGACGGCCGTCCGGCGCGGTGCCGAGTTCAAAGCCGTGCGCGAGTTCGGCGATGACGCCGATGTAGGATTTGCGCCACCATTCGCCGTCCGTGACGACATCGAGGCCCGCGTGCTCCTGCATGGCCACGGCATAGCGCACCGCCGCCTGCATCTCATGGCTGTGATGCTCAGCGGAAAGCGGAGGACGATCGTTGATGAGGTCCAGCACGAAAGCCGGACGCGGCAGCGAACCGACGACGGAGGTGGGAAAGAGGAGAGGCTTGCTCATGGCGATAGGATTGAGGCGTTCATTTTGCGGACCAGTGTTTGCGGGCCAGTTCAAAGTCTTCCTGCGTGTCCACCTCCATGTAATGGCCCGGCGTGTCGGCATGCGCCATGGGCACACCAAGTTCGATCATCTCCTGCAGGAGGTGAATGAAGTATGCCTTCTGGAACTCGGCCGCCTCGCGGAAGGGGCCGCCATCATGTTTCTCCCGCGCTTTGTGAAAATGGTGGATGAGGCTGGCGGCGCCTTCGGACGTGAACTTGGCGATGCCGGTGTATTCGCCGTGCGCTTCTTCGGGGGCGATACCGCGATGCACGCGGGTGACAAGGCCATTGTTCACGGTGACTTTCTCCGCGTCATCCGGTGGATGCTGCGTGCGGTGCACATAGCGATCGAGCCATTTCGTGTCCACACTCAGGGCGATCGGCGCTGGATGCACGAGGACGCGTCGCACCACATCGCTGGTGAAGAGGATGTCGGAGTAGCAGCATACGAAGCCGTCGGCCATCAGGTCCTCCGCGTGCATGAGGGAGAGCAGGATGTTGTTGTGCTCCCAGTTCTTGTTGTGGCGGAAGGTGAACTTCGGGTAATCGGCTCGCACCTTGTCGATCTGATAACCGCCGATGAAGCAAAAATCTGTGACCCCGGCTTCAGCGAAGGCTTTGAGCGCCCAGTCGAGCATTCGTCGCCCCTGAATTTCGGCATAACATTTGGGTGCGTCCGCCGTGGTGGGCATGAGTCGTCGTCCGCGTCCTGCTGCGATGATGATGGCTCTCATTTGAATTGATGAAGTGGTTTCAAGTTATCGGTTGCTGGTCTTGGGCATGTGCGTTTTCGCATTCCACAGACACGCGATCACCAGCGCGCCGCCGAACGCGCATGCGGCCCAGAATCGCACCGCCGTGGGCCAGCCATGATCTTCGGCGAGGTGGCCGGTCAGCTTGTCACCTGCGGCGGCGCCCATGTAGCCCATGAAATTGACAAACCCCACCGCGGCCGCAGCTGTGCCGCTTCGCGCCAGATCGACGGGCAGCGTGCCGACCAACAGGACCTGAGGGCCGAAAATGCAAAAGCCGATGCAGAACAAAATGGCGACCGAAGGAGCCATGCCCAAGTGGATCACCGAATCGTAGGCCAGGGCCAGCAGTCCCAGCATCAGCAGCAGGATGCAGATCACCGGCGCGCGCCGCCCTTTGAAGAAACGATCCGTCGCCCAGCCGGACAGATATGCCCCGGCGATGCCACCAAAGGGCAGCACGGCATATTTGAAGGCCGCGGAGCTGACGCTGGCGTTCTGCACCTCCTTGAGATGCGTCACGCCCCAGTCCGTGAATCCATAGCGGCAGGCATCCAGCAGGCACAACGCCACCGCCACCAGCCACAGCGCGGGATTGCTCAACGTCACGGCGAGATTCGCGCGCAGCGAACCTTTGGCCGCCGAATGCTCGATTTCTTCGAGCGCATGTTCGACCGCGGGTTCATCCTTCAGAAACACCAGCATGTGAATGGCGCTCATCACCAGCAGCGCAGCCGGCACATACAAGGCTCCGCGCCATCCAAAACGCTCCGCCGCCCAGCCTGCGACGACAAAGGTCAGCGCGCCGCAGAGCTGGTAGCCGGTGCCGATGATGCCGATGGCGCGTCCGCGTTGCAGCGCGGGGAACCAGTTCGCCGCCACGCGCATCGTTGGCGGCCAGCCCAGGGCCTGCACATAGCCGTTGCACGCCCAGATGAAAATCAGGAAATACATCGCGGTCATCCAGCCAAACACCACATTGAGCACTGCGGATGCGAGCAGGCCGAGCGCGAGCAGCCGTCGCGGCCGCCAGTGCTCCGCGATCTGGCCATTGATGAACTGCCCGGCTCCATACGCGAGCTTCAGCGCCATCAGCACCGTGCCCAGTTGCGACTTCGAACAGCCGAGCTCGCCCTGAATGCCGGGCAGCGCCACGCTCAGATTGTTGCGGCAGAAGTAAAACGAGCCGTAGGTCAGCCACAACACCCACAGCACCATGCGCTGTTCCGGGTTGAAGCCCTGACGGGCAGTGCTGTGGATGGTCATGTTCAACGGACGTGAGAAAAGCGAAAACGGAACGACACGTCAATGCTGCAAAGCGCCCCTATTGCTTCTTCGCGCCCGCTTTCTTCTTGCCCGCGCCTTTGCCTTTCGGCTGTTCGGGTGGCTGCGGCTCGTTGTCGAAGGCTTTGTTGCCGTGCGTGAAGCGTGGCGGTGGCACGGTTTCTCCGAACTGCTTTTGCAGACGGGTGATCTCGCCCTTCAACTCCTTCACAGTGTCGGTGTAGCCGGGATCGTTGTAGAAGCTCCGCATCTCCTGCGGATCCTCCTGGCGGTCGAGGAGCTCCCAGTCATCGACGTCAGGCGTGTAGTAATGGATGAGCTTGTAGCGGTCTGTGATGACGCCGTAATGCGGGCGCACGCGGTGCGGCACGGGGAACTCATAGTAGTGGTAGTAGAGCGACTTGCGCCAGTCGGCGGGCGTTTCTCCCTTCATGAGCGGGACGAGACTGCGGCCATGCACGCCTTCCATCGGCGGTGCCTGAGCGATGTCGAGGAAGGTGCTGGCGAGGTCGAGCAGGCTGGTGAGCTGGCTGTTTGTGGTGCCGGGTTGGATCACGCCGGGCCAACGGGCGATGAATGGTGTGCGCAGGCTCTCCTCAAAGATCCAGCGCTTGTCGAACCAGCCGTGCTCGCCGAGGTGGAAGCCCTGGTCGCTGCTGAGGATGACGACCGTGTTTTTCGCGAGATCGTTCTTGTCGAGGTAGTCGAGCACGCGGCCGACGTTCTCATCCACCGCCTTCACACAGGCAAGATAATCGTGCATGTAGCGTTGGTAGCGCCATTTCACTAGATCGCGGCCAGTCGGCGCGACGGCGTTGTACTTGGCGTTGCGCGGCTCGTAGTAGGCGTTCCACGCCTTCTTCTGCTCATCGGTCATCCTGTCCGGCATGACAAATTTGGCGTCCCGCTCGTTGAAGGTGCGGTCGATGCCCATGTCATGGTCGCTCACCGCCTTGCTGCGGCCGCTATAGCTGTCAAAAAGAGACTCCGGCTCCTCATACACGCGGTCATTGTCAAAACCGAGCAGCCGCGCCGGGGGCTCCCATGAACGATGCGGGGCCTTGTGCTGGCTCATCATCATGAAGGGCTTTGTTTTGTCGCGCTGGTCGAGCCATTTCAAGGAGAGGTCGCCGATGATGTCGGTGCAGTAGCCTTCGTATTTCACCTGCCTGCCATTTTCGATCATGGGCGGATTGTAGTAGGCGCCCTGGCCGGGAAAGACATTCCAGTAGTCGAAACCGACCGGGTCGGTCATGAGGTGCCATTTGCCGATGATGGCGGTCTGGTAGCCGGATTTTTGCAGCACCTTGGGAAAGGTGGGCTGCGAGCTGTCGAAGCGGCTGTTGCTGTTGTTGTAGAAGCCGTTGGCGTGCGAGTATCTGCCGGTCTGGATCACCGCGCGCATCGGGCCGCAGATGGAGTTGGTGACCAGGCAGCGGTCAAAACGCATGCCCTCTTTTGCGAGGCGGTCCATGTTCGGCGTTTCGAGCAGCTTGCGCTTGTCCCCATAGGTGCTGATCGCCTGGTAGGCCAGGTCGTCGCAGAAGATGAAAAGGATGTTCGGCGGCTGCGCGGCACCGGCGGTGATCGCGAGGGCGAGTGTGGCGAGGAGGTGACGGATCATGATGATGGGTCGGGTTGCAAATCCAACGCGTGAATCAGGGATGCTTTTCAAAAGAATCACCCTGCATGTTCCATCGCCGCGGCCATGAGCTTTTCTTGCGTGGCCTCGCTGCGTGTGAAGGAACCGCTGATGCGGCCTTCGTTCAGCATCAGGATGCGGTCGCTCATGCCGATGATCTCCGGCAGTTCGCTGGAGACGAGGATGACGGCTTTGCCTTCGGCAGTGAGGCGGTTGATGATCTCGTAGATTTCGAGCTTCGCGCCGACGTCGATGCCACGCGTCGGCTCATCGAGCAGGATGACCGACGGTTCGGTCAGCAGCGCCTTGCCGAGCACGACCTTCTGCTGGTTGCCGCCGGAAAGCTTGCCGACGATGGCTTCAAGCCCCGTCGCTTTGACGCGAAGCGAGCCGAAGATGTCCTGATTGCGCCGGATTTCAGCATTGCGCCGGATGAATCCACCGCGCGTGATGCTGGCGAGCGATGACAGCGACAGATTGAAGCCGATCTCGTGCTCCAAGTGCAATCCGTAACGTCTCCGGTCTTCCGAGACGAGCACGAGGCCCTTTTGAATGATGTTTTCTGGCGTGAGGCCGCTGAGCGATTGATTGTGAAGCCGCACACTGCCCGAAACGCCGCGCCCCCAGGCTCCGAACAGATGCATGAGCAATTCCGTGCGCCCTGCACCCATCAGACCGCCAATGCCGAGCACTTCGCCGGCTCGCAACTCAAAGTTGATGTCGCGCAGTTTGGTCGCTCCGGTTTCAGCATCGGCCACGGCGAGAGAATCAACCTGCAAAATCACTTCGCCCGGCTGTGACGTGCGCCGTGGGAACAGATCGCCGAGTTCCCGTCCCACCATTTGCCGAATGATCTCGGCTTTGTTCGTGTCGGCGTTGTTCTTGGTGCTCACCGTGGTGCCGTCACGAAGAACGGTGATCCGGTCCGCGACACTGAAGACCTCGTCGAGCTTGTGGGAGATGTAGATGCTGGTGATGCCGCGTCTGCGCAGGTCGCGCAGGATGTCGAGCAGGATCAGCACCTCGTGCTCCGCCAACGCGGCGGTCGGCTCGTCGAGAATGAGGATTTTTGAGTTCTTGGCGAGCGCCTTGATGATTTCGACGAGCTGCTTCTGCCCCACGCCAAGCGTGCGAACCGGCGCGGCAGGATCGAGGCCGACCTTGAAACGATCGATCAATGCCTGCGCCTCGCGATACATGCGTGGCCAGTCGATGAACGCGCCCCAGCGTCGCGGTTCGCGGCCCAGGAAGATGTTCTCCGCGACGGTCATTTCCTCCACGAGCGCTAGTTCTTGATGTATCACCGCCAGGCCGGCTTTCTCGGCGTCCTTGATCGTTTCAAAGCGTGCTTCAGTGCCATTCACCTCGAAACGACCTTCATAACTGCCGTGCGGGTGAATGCCGGAGAGCAGTTTGATCAATGTGCTCTTTCCTGCGCCGTTCTCACCGCACAGCGCGTGGATTTCTCCGGCTTGAAGATCAAACGAAACATCCTTCAGCGCGGTGACACCGGGGAAGCGCTTGGTGATGTCGCGGGCGCGGAGCATCATTGAAAAACTTCGATCTCTTTACGGAAACCGTCTTTGACGACGGTGTCGCGCAGACTTTGCTTTGTCACGGAGACAATTCCTAGAAGGACGGAGGGCACGTCGATCCTGCCGTTGTGGACGGTGTCTCTGGCGACGACGGGCTTGCGGCGGGCGAGCTTGAGGGCGAGTTCGGCGGCTTTGGTGGCGATGCTTTGGATCGGTTTGTAAACGGTCATGGCCTGCGTTCCTTGGGCGATGCGTTGGCAGGCGGCGAGATCGGCGTCCTGGCCGGTGACGGTGATTTTTCCGGCGAGTCCTTCCTCGGTGAGCGCCTGGATGGCTCCGCCGGCGGTGCCGTCGTTGCTGGCGAGGATGGCGTCGAAGTTTGGGCCAATTTTGGTGATGGCGGCGTTGGTGATTTTCTTGGCGTTCTCGGGTTTCCAATCCTCGGCCCAGTCTTCAAACAGCACCTCGACTTTGCCGGCGGCGATGAGCGGATTGAGGATGTTGTCCTGGCCCTGCTTGAAGAGCCTGGCGTTGTTGTCGGTCTTCGCACCATAGATGCGGATGAGGCGCAGTTTGCCGTCTTGCGGAATGCGGTCGGCGAGGAATCTGGCCTGCAACTCGCCGACTTTCACGTTGTCGAAGGTCAGATACAAGTCGAGGTCGCAGCCGGTGATGAGCCGGTCGTAGGAGAGCACGGGAATGCCGGCCTGATGGGCGAGATCGACGGCCTTCGACATCGCCGCGCCATCATGCGGGATGATGACGAGCGCATCGACCTTCTGGGTGATGAGGCTTTCGACGTTCTGAAGCTGCACCGTGTCATTGCTGTTCGCGGACTGCACCAGAACGTCCGCCCCGGCATTCTGGGTGGCTTTGGTGAAGAGATCACGGTCGATCTGCCAGCGCTCCTCCTTGAGTGTGTCCATGGACAGGCCGATGAGCGGGCGCTGACGCATCGAACTGCCAGCAGTGCTGCCGCCGCGTGCGATGACGAGGCCGGTGACGACGCTGAGTGCGCAGGAAACAATGACAAGCAGGACGCGGACGTTCATGCCTGCTGTCTAGCGAAGGCGCGGCACGATGACGAGCAGAAAATCAGCGCGCCTTCTTCTTCGGCGCGCGCTTGGTGGCGGCCTTTTTGGCCGGAGCTTTCTTCGCTGCGGTCTTTTTGGCGCGGGGCTTGGACTCAGGGGCCGGTTCGTCGGCTTTGAGCGCGAGTTCAGGCGCATCTCCCCAGAGCTCCTCCAGCGCGTAGTATTCGCGTTTCTCGGGCGTGAGCACATGAACCATGACATTGCCGTAATCGATGATGATCCACTGGCTTTCGTAGTTGCCGTCCTTGTAGAGCGGTCGCTGGCCGTGTTTTTCCTTCATCTCGTCCTCGATGTGGTCGCGCACGGCGCGGAGCTGCGGGGCGGAGAGGGCGCTGCACAGCACGAAGTAGTCGATGACGGGCGAGAGGCCGCGCAGGTCGAGGATGCGGATGTTTTCGGCTTTTTTGTCGTCGGCGAATTCGGCGCAGGCGCGGGCGATGGCGAGGTCTTCCATGTTTTTTGAGGCGGAATCAGGGATAAAGCAAGAAACGCTGTCTTTGCGAGCGGAAGCTGCTGTTCCAGCCCTGCCAGCGGGAGGTGATGCTGTGGGGGGGCACGCCGCGGCGGAGGTCGTTGTAGAGCGATTCACTGCCATAGACCTTGTTGAAAAGGTTCAGCTTGGAACCGGTGGTTCGTGCGATGGTGCGGCCACCGGTGAGGCGGTTGATCTCGCCAAGGAGCAGGACGTCGAGCGCGGTGAGGTTGGTGGTGTTGCGCGGGTTCATGTGGATGCGCACGCCGCCGAAGCCGTCTTTTGAATAGGGGGAGAAGGTGACGCCGGGTGTGTTCAGACTCCGGCAATAGGCAAGCAGGGCGTTCGGATTCACACCGGCGCCGCCTGCGTAGCCAAAAGGCTCGTCGGTGCCGATGCCGATGTCCACCGCTGCGGCACCGCCGAGGATGCCGGTAGTGACGTAGTAGAAGGGGGAAAGGGAGTGCGGGATGTTCGGGGAGGTCGGATGCCAGCGCAGTCCGGTGTCCTGCCAGGTCATGCCGCGCTGCCAGCCCTGCATTTTCACCACGTCGAGGCGGGGAACGCGTGACACCCAACCGCGGGCGCAGGCCATCATGGCGAGTTCTCCGGCGGTCATGCCGTGGACATAAGGCACGGGAATCTGACCGACGAAGGATTTCCATTTTGACTCAAGCGGCGGGCCTTCCACGCGCCAGCCGCCGAGCGGATTCGGGCGGTCGAGCACGACGAACTGTTTCCCGCATTCCGCCGCCGCTTCCATCGCGACGATCATGGTGCTGATGTAGGTGTAACTGCGGCAGCCGATGTCCTGGAGGTCGAACACGAGCACGTCGATCGGGGCGAGCATCGCTGGAGTGGGTTTGCGCGTGGGACCGTAGAGCGAATAAACGGTGAGGCCGGTCACGTTATCGCGTCGGGTGCTGACGTGAATACCGGCGCCGACGGTGCCATCGATGCCGTGCTCCGGAGCGTAGAGTGCGACGAGATTCGGGCCAAGGCCGCGCTGAAACGCGGAGCGTGTGCGTTCACCACGGCTGGTGAGACTGGTGTGGTTGGTGATGAGGCCGACACGCTTGCCGCGGATCAGGTCAAAGCCGCGCGAGGCAAGCACATCGACGCCGAGCATGAAGGGGCCGCCATAAGTCATCTGAGGCTGCGCCACCTGAGGCGTGGGCACCTGGCACGAGGACAGGAAGATGACAGCGGTGCCGGAAAATATGCGGAGAGCGCGGCGGATGGGGAACATGGACTGCTTCATAGCCGCAGAAGCCGCCAGAGCCAAATTCGTGATGGCGGAAAATATCAGGTGAACAAGGCGGCCACGGGTTTGCCGCCATCGGTGATCGGCACGGGACGGGAGCCGTCCATGAGCTCATGCGCGGGGTTGATGCCCATCGCGGCGTGGATGGTGGCATGGAAGTCCACGAGCGGGACGGGGTTTTCGACAGGCTTCTTCGCCAGATCGTCAGTGACGCCATAGGCGCCGCAGTGTTTCAAGCCGCCGCCGGCCAGAACCATCGAGAAGGCGGTGCCTTGATGGCCGCGGCCGCCGCGACCGTCAAATTCGGGAGGACGTCCGAACTCCGTCGCCACGACGACGAGCGTCTTGTCGAGCAGTTTCTTGTCCCTCAGGTCGCGGATGAGGGCGGAGAGGGCGGTGTCGAGCTCCTGGATGAGGAGATGCTGGTTTTTGAAACCCTCGTTGTGGATGTCCCAGCCGGTGCCGTTCATGAAGTTGAGGTTGTGTGAGACCTCGATAAAACGCACGCCGGCCTGGACAAGGCGGCGTGAGAGCAGACAACGCTGGCCGAATTCGCCGCCGTATTCGTTGCGAAGCGAGGCGGGTTCCTGCTTGAGGTTGAAGTTGCTCATGAATCCCGGGCCGGCGAGGCGCAGCGCCTCGGCCTGCGCGGTCTGGTAGTCGGCGGCGGCGTTGTTTTTCAGCGCACGGGCCATGAGCGGCTTCAGGAGTTCCTGACGCACGCTGGCGCGGTCGTTATCGACGAAATCCGGGCGTGTGAACCCGGCGGGGCCTGTTTCGGTGTCAGTGAGATAGACATAGCCTGCTTTCGCGCCGAGGAAGCCGGGGCCGCGGCTCACGTTTGGATAACCGATGAGGATGTAGGCCGGCACATGCTGGTCCGCCGCGCCGCGTTCATGGGCGATGATGCTGCCGACACTGGGGTAGGTCACGTTGCCGGAGATCATGCGCCCCGTGTGCACGAGGTTGGTGGCGAAGGCGTGCTCGTCGATGACGTGATGATTCACGGTGCGCATCGCTGTGACATGTTCCATGAGCTTTGCGGTTTTGCCCAGGTGCTCGCTGACACGCACGCTTGGCACGCTGGTCTCGATCGACTTGTAGAGCGAGCCGGGTTTCGAGGGCTTGCTCAAGTTGTCACCGAGATCCTTCGGGTCAAAAGTGTCGATCTGGCCCATGCCGCCGCCGAGCCAGATGAAGATGCAGTGCTCCGCCTTGCCCTTCGGCATGTGGACGGGCGTGTTGTTCGCAAACAACGGCGAAGCGCCGAGCGCGGCGGCGGAGGTGAGGAAGGAGCGGCGGTTCATGATCGGATGAGTTTCAAGTTTCAGGTTTAAAGTTTCAAGCCGTGGCCAATCACGGGCTGAAGGCCCACTCGGGGGCGTTGAGCATGGCCCAGAGGATGTCCTCAAGGCGTTTCCGCCAGTCGGTGGTGAGCCGCTGTGTGGGTGGATCACCGGCGCGGGCGGCTTTTTCCTGCTCCATGCGCACGGTGGTGGCTTCGGCGTCGAGGTGGTTGGACCAGCTCACATACTTCTCGCGGGTGCGGGTCGATTGAAGATTTCTGATTTCTGATTTCTGATTATTAATTCGAGTTTCAAAGCCGGGGGTGAGGTGCTTTATGTAGAGTGCTTTCTCTTCCTGCGTGGGTTGACGTGTAAGGAGCTTCAAGAAGAGATTCTCGACGAGTTGATCGACGCTTTGCTTCTTCAAGGCGAGCTGAGTGACGCCGTGGTCGTCGCTCAGGCGGGTGAGCCAGACGCCGACGGTGCCGTTGCTGATGATGGCGGGCTGGAGGACATTCGGGGCGGCATCTCGGACGCTGGTGGGATCTTGACGAGCACCGCGCCAGCCGAAGGCGCTGAGCACATCACCAACGGCCTGGATTCGCGGGAGGCTGAGGCTGGGGCGGTCACGTTCGTTGCTGGTGCTGGTGAGCATCCAGGAGCGGCGTGGTTTGCCCATGTGGATGGCGTTTTTCAAATCGCGCTGATTGTCGATGTCGAGGCAGACTTCCTCTGTGTGGAAGGGCTTGCCGGTGGCGGCGAAGAGGCCGTCCACGATCTGCTCGGCCATGAGACGGCGAGGTGCGGGCGAGGCAAACAGCGGACTGGTTTCCTTCAATTCGGTGTCGGTGGCGCGTTGATAAGCGTGTGAGTTCAAAATGAGCCGCGCGAGGTGTTTCATGTCGTATCCGCCGCGCACGAATTCGCGTGCGAGCCACTTCAGCAGTTCGGGATGGGAGGGCTTGCCCTTTTCCCAATCGGCGACTGGATCGACGATGCCGCGGCCCATGTAGCGTGCCCAGATACGGTTGGCCATGACCTGGGCGAAACGTTCATTCTGCGGCGCGGTGATGAGCGCGGCGAGCTGGTCGCGGGTGTCCTCGGGGTACTCGGCGAGCTTCGCGGCGGATTCGTCGCAGAACTCGGTGAGGGACCATTTCGGCTGCACCTTGGTGCCGACGATGAGTGTGACGTTGATGAGGGGCTTGCGTCCGGCCATCTTGAGGCGCTCGGGGCTGACGCTGCTAGTGATGGGCACCTCGATCTCCTTCGAGTTGAGCATGGCGGCGATTTTGAAAAGGTCCTCCTGCGTACTTTTCGCGGCGGGTGCGTCGTGGCAGCGGGCACATTTCATTTCGACGCCGAGGAAGGCGCTGCCGATGATGGTGCCCTTGGCGGCCATGGGCACGTCGTTTTGTGAGGCGGTGGCAAAGCCGGCGGGGCCGCCGAGGCGCTCGCTGCCCTTCATGCGCAGCAGCTCGGTGACGAAGAAATCCATCGGTGTGTTGTCAAGCAGAGAGTCGTAGAGCCACCAGCGGAAGGGGCCGGTGTTGTTGAGCGTGGGATTGAGGATGTTCGGATTCTCCGCGAGCACGTCCTGCCAGTAGCCCATCCAGTGATCGGCCCAGCGGGAGTCGGCGAGCACTGTGTCGATGAGGGCTTTGCGGTCGGGATTTTTTTGGAAGGCCGCGATTTCAGCCAGCGATGGCGGCACGCCGACGACATCGAGATACACGCGGCGCAGGAAACTCAGATCATCGGTCAAAGCGGTCACCAAGGTACGATCCGCACGGATTTCCGGCCACACGGCGCCTTCTTTGATCCAGGTCGTGAGCGCCTCGACCTCGGCTGCGGTGAGTCTGGCGCCTTTCGGTGGCATGACCTCGTCATCGTCATCGGAGACGACACGCTTCAAGATCGCGCTGTGGTCCGGTTTGCCGGGCGTGATGGCCGCGCCGTCATTTTCGCCGCCTTTGATGGCTGCGACGAGTGTGTCGAGCTGCAGATCGCCCTTGGCCTTGCCGCCACGATGGCATTCGAGACACTTCGTTTCCAGGATGGGCTGCACCTGTTTGAAGAAATCGACGCTGCCCTGATGCGAGGTCTGCGACTTCACTTTGGCGATGGTGGCGCCGATGAAGTTGTCGATGTCGTTGTGTCGCGGCATGTCAGCAGGCAGCGCAGGCACTTTCACCTCGCCTGCTTTCGCCAGCCACTGCTTCGCGGCCTCGCGGCGTGTCTTCCAGTAGGGGGAGGACTTCGCGCGGAGGTCGGCGCGGCGTTTGTCGTTCACGGTTTCGTAGTGCGCGGCGCGTTCGGTCTCATACGCGGCCCATCCGGTGTCGTTATAAGGCACGCCGCGTTTTCCGGCGGAGATGAGCTGCCAGGTCTGCGTGCCTTCTTTCGACCAGGCGGCGACGGTTTCGCCAAGCTCGGGACGACGTACGCTTTTACCAGTGTAGCTGCCCACCAGCGTCTCCAGCACGATGAACTGTGGTTTGCCGGTGGCTTCGAATTCACACCACGTCTCACGGTTGCCCGGAGGGGCGAAACGGAAGTCGGGACCGAGGTCGAGGTAGTCTTTTTGATCGGCGACGAGGTGATGGCCGTCGATCTCATTCGGCGGGAAGGGCGTCTTGAGCATCGCCTTGCCGTCGATGTAGAGGTTCGTGGCACCGCGGGCGCGCAGCAGCAGGCGATGTTTTCCTTTGGGGAAAGTCACACTGGCGGCGGCGCGCAACAGGAACGGCACATGGCGGTCGCCACGCACGCCGGTCTCCACATACTTCTGCGGCACGTCGAAGAAGCCGAAAACGTCCTCGGTGTAGCTTTCTGCGACTTTCGGCGGTTCGCTGGGCCAGGCGTTCGCGTCCGGCATGCCTTCCTCGGCGAGCTGCACGAGCACGCGACCGGAGGGCACGTCTTTTTTGGCCACCGGCGGAGGCGGCGGGATGAATTGATACTTCGCCTTCAGCACGTCGGCGTCGATGGGACCGCGATAAATGGCCACATTGTCGAGCCAGCCTTCAAACGCGTGTGTGGAGGCCATCGTCGAGCCGTTGCCGACCACCACGGCGTCGCCATCGGTCACCGGCGCACGATCCGTCGCGCCGCCCATGTCCCAGGTGCCGTCCGTCTCGCGACCATCAATGAAACCCTTCACGCTTTTCGGTTTCCCGAAGGTGTAAGTCACCGCCACATGATGCCAACCAGCCGTCGGCACGGTGTCCTTCGACCACCAGCGATGCCACTCCCCCTTCTTTCCCGGCACATCGGAGCTGTGGAAGAGGAAGCCGATCTGGGAACCTGCTTTGCCGTGTTGAAGGCGGAAGGCGTAGTTTTGATTCTCCGCGCCGAACTCCTTCGTGCCGAGGCGACCCTTGCCGATGATGTAGGGCGTGCCTGATGCGTCAGCGACTTTCACCCACGCCTCAAGCGTGATCGTTTCATTCAGGCCGAAGCGCAGCTCGGGGCGGTCGGTGATCCTGACAGGAGACTTCACGTCGAATTTGCGCGCTGTGTTTACCTCGGAGAATCCAGGATAGGTGGGCGCACGCGGTCCTGCTTCCTTGCCATCGTCAAAGCGCCACTGTATCACCGGGGCGGAGGCGGGCTTGTCAGAGGCGTCATTCCCCCCGCTGTCGTTTAGAGCGGCGGCTGGCATGGTGAAAAGGGTGGAGGCGGCGACGAGGCAACGGAACGTCATGTGCTTATTAACGCGATTAGCGGCCCGCTTTCAGCAGTCCTGGCCCCCCACTTTAGTGAGGGAAAAAAGTGTTTGCGGAACTTGATTCGATGCATAACTAATTACCACATGTCTTATACACTCACCCGGACCAGTATGGCTTTGGACCAAGGAACCCTGCGGTTCCTCGAACAGCTTGCGAAGAAATGGGCAGTTCCCAAGGCTGAGGTCATGCGGCGTGCTGTAAGACGAATCAAAGAGGAGGAAGACATGAAAGACCAATGCCCCAAACCACTCAAAGCCCTCGATTGGCTGCAAAATGGCGGTGGCCTAACTGTGCAGGAGGCCGAGGCCTTCCGTGAGGAAGTGCGCGCTGAGCGCGAGGCCAAACGCTACTGGTGGGAAGCATGATCCACCTGGACACCAATCTTCTCATTGATCTGGTCACCATCGGGTCGCCGCATATCGCGGTGATTCGGGGGTGGCTGGAAAAAGGGGAGAAACTGGCGGTGTCCGCCATCGCATGGTCGGAGTTTTTGAACGGGCCGCACACAAAGCAGCAAAAAGACGCCGTGCATGCCATCGTGGAAGGCCGCGTGCTGGATTTCACGGCAAAGGGGGCCGAGCAGGCTTCCCGCCTGTTTCATTACACTGGCAGAAAACGCGGCAGTCATGCCGACTGCATGATCGCCGCCTGCGCGATGACGCACGGAGTGAACGTGGCGACGCGGAACATCGCGGATTTTGAAAAATTCGTGCCGCACGGATTGAAGCTACTCGCGGTGGAAACGATCACACCTTGACCAAGCCGCGCCGGATCGCCTCCGCCGTGGCCTGGGCGCGGTCGTTGACCTTCAGCTTCACGAGGATGCGGCTGACGTGCTGCTTCACGGTGTCTTCGGAAATGCCGAGGGTGGCGGCGATCTCTTTGTTGGCGTTTCCCTGCGTCACGAGCATGAGGATTTCGCGTTCGCGCGGCGTGATCTCCGGTTCGGCGAGGCGGTTTTGAAGACGCTGGGCAATTTCGGGCGGAAGACTGCGCCCGCCTTTGGCGACGGTGCGGATGGCGGCCAGGAGGTCGTCGCGGGACGAGGACTTTTGCAGGTAACCGAGCGCTCCGGCCTTCAACGCGGCCTGGATTTCATCGTCGCGGGCAAAGGTGGAGAAAATCAACACGCGTGCGTCAGGATGCTCGCGAATCAGCAAAGCGATGGTCTCGATGCCGCTGATGCCGGGTAGCTGGAGGTCCATCAAAACGACGGCGGGCAGCTTCTTGGCGAACAGCCTGACCGCATCCTCGCCACGGTCGGCCTCGCCAATGACTTTGAGATCGTCTTCGAGTTCCAGCGAGGCGACGAGGCCGCTGCGGACGACGAAATGGTCATCAATGAGGATGAGGGTGATCATGTGGAGGTGAGTGGAAGGGTCACGATCACGCTGGTGCCTTTGCCGGCGGAGCTCTGCCATTCAGCTCCGGCACCGATCTTGCGCACGCGCTCGCGGATGCCGACGCAGCCGAAATGGCCGGGTTTGCCGAGTGTTTCCGTCCCGGCGGCAAAACCACGACCGTTGTCGGTGATGCGCAGTGTCAGGAGTGTTGGAGTGCTGGAGAGGTGAAGCGTGACTTCGGAGGCGCAGGCGTGTTTGAGGGCGTTGGTGACGGCTTCCTGCGCGATCATGCGGAGGTGATGCGTGACATGAGGCGGGATGGGAGGCGCTGGACTGATGTCGAGTTTGATCGCGATGCCCTCCGGTGCGCGGGAGGCGAGGATGTGCAGTGCTTCGGACAGTGTGGCGGTGTGTCCGGTGTCGCGCAGGTCGGAGACGAGGTTGCGGGCTTCGCTCTGGATGCGGGAGACGAGGCTGCGGGAGGTTTCCAGCAGGCTGCGGGCCTTGTCTTCAAGCGGGCGTGTGGTGGCGGCATCAAGCCGCAATGACAGGCCGGTGAGCTCCTGCTCCAGCGTGTCGTGGAACTCACGCGCGATGCGCTGGCGTTCGTCGAGCGTGGCCTGGCGGGCGACTCTGCGCTCGAGGCGGGTGATCTGTCGCCGTTGCTGTGTGATCCAGAACAGCGTGAGCAAAATGACGCAGCCCAGGATGGCGATGGCGATGATGAAACGGCGCGCATCCCAAAACGGCGCGGTGCTCAGCACCTGGATGTCATCGGTCGTGCGCAAAAGCAATGAGGCGCGTTCTGCTTGGGAATGAAAACCTTTGTCGGTGGACGCCTCGACGAGGCAGATGCCGGTGAGGCGGCAGGAGGAGCCGGTTTCAAGCGAGGGCTGGCTGTCCTGCGGCAGGAAGGCGCGAATGGAAATCCCTGAACATGTGAAGCTCAGCTCGAAGCCATCACTGGTGCGGAAGAAGTCATTCAACACGACGGGCGTGGAGAGGCGGACGAGGTCGGCGTCGTGCGAGCCGTCTTGAAACTCCTTCAGCGACACATTCGTTGCCGGGGGCAGGGCGGCAGTGTTGGTGGAAAGCACGAGCGCGTCGGCCAGCGAGGCGCTGAAGCCGTCCATGACGGGAAAACCTGTGATTTCTGCAAGGTGGCCGGGAGTGAGGTTTGACGGCGTGGTGAGACGAATCGCGACGGAGGGCGATTGCGGCGGCCGGGTGGTTTCGTCCTTCGGTTTTTCGCGTGGTGGAGGCGCTGGTGTCGAATCGCGCAGGAAAATGCGTCCGTCGTGAAACGCGGCAAGCACAGCGCCGCGAATTCGCACACGATGGCGCGCCTCATCAGCGACGCCGAAGCGCAAAAAGGTGGCGACGGAGGTGACGGGCAGCGACTTGGGCGTGCCCGCTGACTGCGTGATGGCGATGTCGTTCCAATCTGTCACGCGCAGGTAAGGGAACACGAGCTGGCGGCGGTCATTGATGCCACCGGCGGCGAGGGCGGTGATGCGCAGCCGGGCATCGACCACGTCAGGCGCGGATTCGGGCGGCGAATCAACGCGCACCTCGATCACGCGGCTGTCCATCGCGAGGCGCAGCAGCGAGCGATTTTCATCGAGCCGCGTCAAGGTGCGGCCGAGGCCTTCGACAAGGACGCGTTGATAGTGAAAGCGACCGCTGGCGAGATCCTCGTAAGTCGCTGGTTCGGCGACAGGCGGTGCCTCGTGACCGAGGATTTGCAGTTCGGCGACATCAACGCCAGGAAAGTAGAGTCCGGCAGTGGTGATGCCTTTGACGCGTACGAGATCGCCGACGCGGAGATCGGCGCGGCCCGGTTTGAAATGCAGATGTGTGCCTGCGGTTGCGTCCTGCACGAACACGGTGGAGCTGCCTTCGACAAAACCGACGGTGGCCGTGAGATCGACGGGGAGCTTCTCCAGGCTGTGCTCATACGACAGTGTGCGGATGTCGATGGCGCGATTGAGCTGTGCCTGCGCGATGATTTGCGCGAAAAAGACGAGGCACAGGGCATGGGGAAGCCAGTTCATGCCGGTGAATCAATCATCCGTGACCGGGCCGCCGCGCTGGAGTTTGCGGACGAGGTCTTTGACTTCGTGCGCCTGGCGCATGTCTTTGAACTGCACTTCGATGCCGGCGTTGGCGGCGGTGGAGAAGTCGATGGTGCCGAGACCGAGCAGGCCTTTGATGCCGGACTCGTAAACGTCAATGCTGCGGATGTCGCAGATGCGCGCCTCCTTCGAGCTGCGGCCGATGATGCCCCAGATCAGCTCCACGCGCTCGCTCGTGACGATGTAGTCGTGCGAGAAGCGGGCGATGCCGACGGCGATGAGCGTGGACGAGGCACATAGCAGGGCGATGAGCGCGTATTCGAGCTGGATGGCAAACAGCAAGCCGGTGGCGACGAGCAGCAGCAGGACGAGGAAGAGCGCCTTGGTGTAACCGAGCCAGGATGGATGCGCGTGATGTAGAATGGCCTCGCCGCTGGGCGTGTAGGCAAAATCATCGTCGTCACTGTCATCCCCGGGTTCTCCATCGCCAAGGTGTTCATCTTCATCGGGAACCTCGTGATCGGGGCTGATTTCGCGGTAGGCGGGACGATTGAGCCGTGATTGCGTGGCGTTCGCCCTCATGCCGCTGATGAGTTCGCCCACGGTGTGAGTCAGCCCGGTGTCCTCATCGACGCACATCTCGCCACGGGCCAGGGATCCGCGTGCGACCAGGGTATGAAGATCTTCTTTCGACAACGGTTCACCAAAGGCCGGATGGTTTTGCAGCGTGTAGCGGGCGGGCATGGCGGATGGCTGACGTTTTTCCGCAGTAAACAAAGCACAGGCTGGCAGTCTGTGTCACGCACGATCACGCGGGCTCGTCAGGAACGGGCGGGAGCAAATCTTCGCGCTTCAACAAATCGGCGACCTTCAGCAGCAGCAGCTCGCCTTTGGGCGTGCGGATGATTTCACCGAGGAAGGGTGTGAGGCGGTCCATCTCGGCCACGGCGGAGTGCACCATGCTGGCGAGGATGCGCGAGTCGTGGCGGTGTGGCGGGAAGACGTTCGTGATGCGGAACATCACCTGGCCGGCGTCCCACTCGAGTTCGAAGTTGCCGAGGTTCAGCTCCTTGTTCACACGCATGAGCAGCTCGCACACGGGCAGGCGGTGGGTGGACGGAACCTGCACCGTGGCGGTGGCGACGACGCTGACGATGTGCGTGTCGCCGAAGACCTGCATGTGCAGCGGCACCTTCGTGTGATGCGCCTCGAAGTTGCATTCGATGACGTTGTGCTCCGGAACCTCGTGGTAATGCCAACCCATCTCCTTGAACATGTTCAGGGCGGTGGCGTAAAGGGCGGACATTCCGAAAACTGAAACCTGCGAGGGTTGAAGTGGTCGGGACGGCGAGATTCGAACTCACGACTTCTTGCTCCCAAAGCAAGCGCTCTACCAGGCTGAGCTACGTCCCGAAACTGGATTCCCAGGCCGGAGTGGCAAGGGGCGGCGATAGTCGCCGCGAATCGCGAAGGCGCAAGGAGAAAGGCGGGTGGGAAATGGCGGGAGGCGTCAGCGGCGGGAGGCGTCAGCGGCGGGAGGCGTTCAACGTCACGGTGCCGCTGAAGTTGCCGAGGAGCTCGCGCTCCCACCACTCGCCGGAGACTTTCCGGACTTCGGGCTTGGTGAAACGGTAGCGGTAGAGTTTGGCACGGATGTGGGTGATTTTTTCGACCGGGAAGGGAGGTTCTTCGAGCAGATCCCACACGGGCTGCTTGTGCTGGAGCAGGGCGAGGTAAAACTGGCCGAACCAGTGCATGGGCGATGCGGGGTTGGTGTCGCGCTGCGGATCGTAGCCGGGATGGAGCGCGGCGAACCACATCTGCCAGTCGAGACGCGGCTGGTGCGGGGCGATGAAGGGCGGGCGGCGTTTGGGGTCGCCGGGCTTGTATTTGAAATCGAGAGGCAGGAATAACGCGCCGTCGTCGCTGACCTCGATGACGACCTCGGGGCGCTCCTCGGTCATGTCCTGAAAGAGGCCGTAGGCGTTGAAGCTGCGCGTGTGGTGGATGGGCGCGTCGAGTTTTTCATGCCAGCCCAGGGGCAGCACCATTTTGTGGCCGCGGACACGACCCACGAGGAACGAATCGGCAGCGAGGAGCGTGCAGATCACGATCGGTGGCACGGCGAGCAGTGCGGGCCATTGCGTCCAGTGCAGGAAGGGCGGACGCGGCGCGTCGGCGTCGATGCGCAGGAGATTGCGCGCAAATTTGGGCCACCAACGGTCGTCGAGCAGGGTGATTGCGAGCGCGATGGTCAGGAGGTTGAAGAAGTTGTAGTTCCCTGTGACGAAGATCATCGCCATGAGGAAGATGAAGCCGAGCGAGGCGGCCAGGCGGCCCCAGCGGCCGAAAAAAAGAGCGAACGGCAGCACGAGCTCGATGCCATACATGATCCAGCAGCCAGCGACGTGGAACCATTGCGGCAGGTTGTGTGCGAGCCACGACCAGCCGTTCGGCAACGGCTGTGTTTCGTAGTGGTAGAGCAGCGCGGTCATGTTTTCCCACGGCAGATCGCCGCCGCTGATCTTCACGTAGCCGGAGAGGAACATCAGACGGAAGAGCAGCCAGTGCAGGAGGAAGATGGAACCGCGCGGCGGCTCGCTGACGCCACGAAACGACCACAACCGCCACGGCGCGACGAACATCGCGAGAAATCCGGCCTCCAGCAGCAGCGCATCCCATTGGTAGCCCATGAAGATGTCGCCCGTGGTGGCGAAGGAGAGATAACCGAACCACAGCAGCGCCAGCAGCGGCCCCTGTGCCACACCGGCGATCACCAGCACGCACAACACGCAGCAGGCGATGAGGCAGCCATGCGCGAACGCATCGCTGTAATGCCAGTGAAACACGCCGGGGAACTGCCAGAACAGCGTCTCGTGCTCGCGCTGCTCAAACGCATGCACGTTTTCGATCAGGCCCTTCGCCGGCAGGATGCCGTTCTCGCCGACGAGACCGTCGTATTGAACGCCCCATGAGATGAAGGCGATCAGATAGATCGCCGCCAGCAGTCGTGGAAACAGCCAACGCACGACGGTGTAACGTCCGCGTTGGAGTTTGAGCCAGGAGAGCGGGTTCAAGTGCATGTCTGCCAAGTGTGAGGATTGCGTGCAGTCCTGGCGAGGCGTTCAAGGCGGAAAGTCGACTTTGACCGAGCAAGTGCTTGCCAGCGGATCAAAAATAGCTTCGGCCTTATTGCGGTAATGCCGATGTACCCTTGCCCTGGCCATGAAGTCATGCAGAGGAGTAAATGCAGACTGAATCAACGTGGCACGCGCCACGGATTTCAATTCACGAAACACCGGATAGACATTGATATGCCAGCCAAGGGCGATGTTGATTGTCTCGTGCTCCACAGACAAGACGCAGTAAGGGGCGCCGGAACTTAGAACGTGACGAAACTCAGATGCGAAAAAAGTGGTTTTGGAATAGAATTCCAACCGAACATCCTGCCATTGAGGCAAATCGCCAAAGTGCTCACGCAAGAGTTCAAAACCCACCGGGTATGCCATTTTGTTAGAAATAGGCGAACGGTGAATTTGATGCCTTTGTGAGTTTGCCGACATGACGGCCACTTTACTCGGCATTAACGATTCGCCATCGCCTTCCGCGGATTCACGTCCAGCACGTGTGTCAGATCGCGTTCGCTCATGTCGAGCTGCTCATACGCGTTCGTTGTGATGCGCGGGACGGTGACGGTGCTGCCGACGAAGTGGGTGCCGTCGGGGGAGCGGGCGACGAGGTCGTCGCCGATGAGGATGTCCCAGCCCGCGAGCGTGTAACGACCGGGGCCGAGGCGGGCGGCGGAGATGGCGTCGGTGACGAAGATGGTGCGTTCGAAGCCGATGCTGGCGAGCCAGTTTTTCAGCACGAAGAACGGCACATGCACACCGTCGGGGATGAAGCAGAGCCAGAGGCGCTCGTGCAGGCTGAGGGCGCGCTGGATGATGTTGTCGTGGCGGTGCATCTGGATGGGGCAGCCGTTGCCGAGATGCGTGAACATGGTCAAGCCGGCGTCGCAAGCGGCGCGAAGCTGGTCGAGCGAGGGATCACAATGACCGGCGGCGACGGTGACGCCTTGTGAGGCGAGGAAGGCGGTGGTTTTGCTGCCGTCATCGTGTTCGGGGGCGAGCGTGACGAGCTTCGCGAGGCCACCGGAGGCGGCGAGGAGGCGCTTCGCATCGTCGATGTTGGCCGGCTTCACGGCGTGGGGCGGATGGGCGCCGACGTAGCCTTTGATAGGATTGATGAACGGCCCCTCGATGTGGATGCCGGTGATCATCTTGCGGGCGAGTTCGTCCTTTTCGCGCAGTTCGACGAGTTTGCCGATGCGGCGCTCCAAGGTTGGGATTTCATCGGTGATGAAGGTGGCGAGGATGGCGTCACAGCCGTCTTCCACAAGGCATTCACAGGCGTGGTGCAGGGACTCGGCGGTGAGGTTGTCGCCGTTGAAGTCGGTGCCGGCGTAGCCATTGACCTGAAGATCGAAAGGTTTCATGCGGCCATTGGAGCGGGTTTGCGGAGGCGAAGCAAGGCCGGGAGGTGATGGATTTTGATATGATTGTAACACGGGGCACTCGGACTGCTTGCACTCGGAGGAGCCGCTGGCAGGGTGCGCCATGCCGAGACGCATCGCCATTTTTGGAGGGAGCTTCAATCCGCCGGGGAAACATCACGCGGCCATCGCGGCGCGGCTGGCGGAGTTGTTCGACGAGGTGCGGGTGATTCCATGCGGACCGCGGCCGGACAAGCCGGTGACGGGCAGCGTGCCGCCGGTGTATCGCGCGGCGCTGGCGGACCTGGTGTTCGGCGGCCAGCCGAAGGTGATGGTGGATTTGAGTGATTTCGAGCAGGATACCTTCACGCGGAGTCACGAGTTGCAGTCGCGTTTTGAGACGCAGGGAGAGGTGTGGCATGTGGTGGGCGCGGATTTGATCGCGGGTGGTGCGCGGGGCGAGTCGCTGATCCAGCGGACGTGGGAGCGCGGGGAGGATTTGTGGCGGACGGCGAATTTCGCGGTGCTGCGGCGGCCGGGCTTTGAGTATGACGTGCGCGACCTGCCGCCGCGCTCGCAGGAGGTGGATTTGCTGGTGGCAGGAGCGAGCACGGAAATCCGCGAGCGTTTGAGCCGCGGGCAAAGCGTGTCAGGCATGCTGAACGAGCGCGCACTGGCCTACATCATGCGCTACGGGCTGTATCGCGCGCCGGTTCCTGGAAACTGGGCGCGCGGGACGCTGGAAGGCGCGAAGTTTTTTCTCCAGGCCGACACGAGGATTCCGAAGGTGCGCGAATTGAGCGCCTCTCTTGCCGGGCGGGGCGTGACGGAGGCGGCGGCGGATTTCATCAGCGTGGTGGGCGGAGATGGCGCGATGCTGCGGAGCATCCGCGAGCACTGGCGGGCGCGACTGCCGTTCCTTGGCGTCAACGCCGGTCACATGGGTTTCCTTTTGAACGCGCCTGAGCAGGTGAGCGCGGGAGTCTTTCCGCCAGGAGATGTGATTTTCCGGCAACTGCCGATGCTGTTCCTCGAATTTGAGGATGAGAGCGGGGGCAAGCACACGGCGCATGGTTTCAATGATGCCTGGCTGGAGCGTGCGACGAGCCAGAGCGCGTGGCTGGAGGTGACGGTGAACAACGTGCGCCGCATCCCGAAACTGGTGAGCGACGGTGCGCTGGTGGCCACAGCGGCGGGATCGACGGCGTATGCGCGGAGCATGGGCGCGTCACCGCTGCTGGCGGACACGCCGGCCTGGCTGCTGGTGGGATCCAATGTGCTGGAGCCGGCGCACTGGCGAAGCGCGTTGCTTTCGCCGGACACGGCGGTGGAAATCCGCAGCCTGGAGCCGGAAAAACGGCCGGTGCAGGCGTTTGTGGACGGTCTGAGCATGGGGCGTGTGGTTTCGCTGCGCGCACGACTTTCGAGGGCTGCGGCGGCGGAACTGGTTTTCTGCGCCAGTCATGACATGGCGGAAAAAATAGCGGCGATCCAGTTCGGTGCCTGACCATGATCGCGGCTTTGCAAAAGGACGAGGCTTTGCTGACGGACATGGCCGCGGCGAACGGCGATGAAAGCACGCTGCATGTGTGGTGGCTGGGGCAGAGCGGTTTTTTGGTGCAGTGGGCGGGGGAGAGGATGCTGTTTGATCCTTATCTGTCGGATTCGCTGACGAAGAAATATGCGAGCACAGACAAGCCGCATGTGCGGATGACGGAGCGCTGCGTTGAGCCGGGGAGACTGACGGGAATCACGCGGGTGACCGCCAGTCATGTGCATACCGATCATCTGGATGGAGAGACTTTGGTGCCGCTGGCGAAGGCGAATCCTGGTTTCCGGCTGTATCTGCCGCATCCGGTCATTCACGAGGCAAAAAAAAGGCTCGGTGACGCGGAGGTGATGCTTTGTCCGATTGGAGACCACGATTTTTATGATGAGGGTCGCTGGCAGATTCGTGGTGTGATCGCGAAGCACAACGAGGTGGTGCGCGATGAGCTGGGAAACAGTCATTACATGGGGTTCCTCGTGAAATGCGGACCGTTCACGTTTTATCACAGCGGTGACACGCTGTGGCATGACGACATCGTGCGGGTGTTGCGCGAGAATGCCTGCGACATCGCTTTTCTCCCGATCAACGGCGACAGGCCGGAGCGTCGTGTCGCCGGAAATCTCAATGGCACCGAGGCTGCGGCGCTGGCGAAGGCGGGCGGAGTCCGTCTGGTGGTGCCATGCCACTACGAGATGTTTGAGTTCAACACGGAGACGCCGGAGGAATTCAGCCGGGCTTGTGAGAGGCTGGGACAACCGTTCCGCGTGATGCGATGTGGAGAACACATCACTCTGCGCCCAGCGGCGCAGGATCATTTCGCCACAGCCTGACCGCTGGCGGTCCAGGCGTTGAAGCCGCCTTTGAGGAGCAGGATGTTTTTGAAGCCGAGCTTGTGCATTTCCACGGCGATGAGTTTGGCGCGGCCGCCGATGGCGCAGTAAACAATGCAGGGTTTGGTTTTGTCGAGCTTGGACAAGGCATCGAGCGTTTTCACGCCGTGGAAGTAGTCGTGGTGCAGCGAGTTGAGGATGTAGCCGCGTGTTTTGCGTTCTTCTTCGGTGCGCACGTCAAGAATGATGGTTTCGGGATGGTCCACCAGGTGACGTTCCACGGCGTCGGGCGTGATCTCATGAATCTCCTCAGGCAAAATGACCGGAGGTGGACCAGGCGGAGGCGGGGCGGAATGCGCGTCAGAATGCAGGAGTAGAATGAAAAGCAAGGCTGGCGGGAGGAGCTTCATGCAGAGCGGAGAAGTAGCAGATCAGAGGGCTTGAGCAGAGGATTTGTCAGAAAATTGTGAGAATTATAAAAATTATGTTGAATAGTTTTTCGATAGCTGATATAAATTCCATAATTCGATGCTGAGCAACTCATCCGAGCCTGCTCACACGAAGTAAACACCAACAGCCAAACACACACAACACCATGAAAAACATCAAACTCAACACCTCCCGCAAGGCTGGCTTCAGCCTCGTGGAAATGCTCGTCGTCATCGCCATCATCGGCATCATCGCCGCGATCGCGATCCCGAACATCGGCAACCTGAACGACAGCGCCCGTGACGCTGCCGCCAAGCGCAACGCCCAGACCGTTGCTTCCGTGCTGAACGCCGCTATCGCCGCTGGTGCCACCGCTGACTTTGCCTCCATCGCTGACGGCACTTCTGGCGCTGCCGCATTGGTTGCTCTTGCTCAGACTGGCACTTCCCCGACGGACGGCGCCTTCCAGGGCAAGACCTTCACCTCCGGCCCGATCGACAACGATGAAGAAACCAAGGTCGCTAGCTACCTCAGCTGGGACTCTGCTAACAAGCAGGTCAAGTATGACGCAGGGGACTAATGTTCCGCTCTGACCTGACGCCCGGTTCTATGGTCTGACCATCAGTTTCGGACGATTCACGTCCGCCGGGGAGGAGACTCCCCGGCGGATTTTTCGCAAATGAACAAGGCTGCCGACTGGATATGAACACGACATTTCACACGGAAAAAGGGAAGGGGTTCAGCTTTGTGGAGGCGATCTTCACCATCGCCATCATCGGGATCATGTCGTCCCTGGTGGTGAGCGCGATCTCGAACGCCTCCCGCGACGCGCATCGTGTCATGGGCCGCCAGCAGCAGGCGGCGGTGCAGGGGGCCCTGACCGCGTGGGTGATGGCGCAGAGCCGCGTGGGGAACACGGCCCAGGTGCGCGGTCTTGAGAGCGTACGCACTACTTACAACGCGCTGGGCACCACCTCCGCCCGTTTCAACCTGCTGGTTCCCAATCCCAGCTCGCCGGATCCGAATCTGCGCGCCGGATTTCTCGATCAGACGACAGCGGATCATTTTCTGGATCACACGACCGGCACAGACAGGCTGAAGACCGCCGCTCTGGACAGTGCGCGCCAGCATCTGACCCTGCCCGCCTGGCAGAGCGGGGATTTTCCGCGTGTGGAACTGGTCAACGAGTGAAGCTCCATTTTCAAACACCGTCATGAAACTTCCATATCCCAGGCAGTCCTTCCTTCGCGGCGGTTTTTCGCTGGTGGAGATGATGGCCTGCGTGTCGATCATCGGCATCATCGCCTTCATGGCGATTCCCTCGGTCACTCGCATGCGTGGTGACAGCGAGCGCAATCTGGCGATCGCCCGCGCTGAGGCGCTCAATCTCGCGCAAGCGAGCTACATCCAGGTGAACGGGCGTGCCCAGGCGGCGCTGAACTGGTCCGCCGCCACCGCCACGGAGGCGAAGTACACCCTGCTGCGCCCCTACCTGAGTTTTTCGGAGACGACTTTGGCCGCCTTCATGCCCTCCGGCTACACGGTGGCTTTCCCTCCTTCCATCACCTCCATGACGAAGGCATCCCTCACCGGGCCTTCAGGACTCATCTATTACTGACAAGACGCAGGCATGACCATCTCAGCCCACAGAGGAGATTGTTTGATCCCGTCCTTCTTCCCGCTGTTCCGCGGGGGGCGTGGCTTTTCCATGACGGAGCTCGTGGTCAGCATATCCATCCTGGGCGTGCTGGCCGGCATCTCCGTGGGGTCATTCAGCCAGTTTCTGGGCGGGGCGAAGGAGGCGCTGGCGGCCGAGCGCCAGGAGGTGATGAACCAGGCGCTGCATCGATTCGCACAACAGAACTACGAGATGCTTCTCAACGCCATGGACGGCTCCACCGCCGACGAGATGGTCGTCCTGCGCACATTGCAATTCCGCGATTCCGATCCGGATCGCGCGAAGTTTGGCTCGCCATATCTCGATCCGCGCTACAACCCGCAGTCTTCCAACGCGACGGATCAATTCAGGCTGCGCTGGACAGGCAGGATGTACGAGCTCTTGAAACCCGGGCGGAACGGCGCCGGTCTGCTGATGAATTTCGAAGGCACGGACTTCACTGCGGCATTTGCCTTCCCGCCGAACTTTCAAATGGCGGGGCGCTGATCCCGCCACGCACCCACGCAACCACGCGCATGCCTGCCACTCTCCAGATTCCGGCCAGACCAACACCAAAATCCTTTGGTGCCGCGAGTAATCCGCCAAACGCGACAATCGAGGCGCGGCAGACGGCCATTCTCGCCATCCAGTCGATCGAGGGACTGGCTTTGCAGCACGGCATGCTGCCCGTCACGCTCCTGCGTGAGAGCTGTTCACCAGATGCCGAGCGTCTGATCCGCAAACTCGGGCGCGTGCCTTATGTGGCGGATCCGTGGCTGCCGGTGACCACCATCGGCCCGCTGCTGGTCATGGCGCACCACAATCCGCGGGCGTCTGATTTGTGGGGGGTGCCTGCATTTCTGACGATCCGTGTGCTCATCACGCAGGCGCAGTACGAAAACACGCGCCAGGATCTGGTGCAGCGCTTCGGACAGATGCCCATCTCGCAGTCAAACGCGATGGAGCAGTTGCAGTCTCCTGTGTTTGCCGACCTCGGGCTGGAGAACTCGTTCAACTGGCTGCTGGAAAAATATCCCTACGAGCCGGCGGAGATCACCAAGCTGAAAGGCTTCCACGACGCGCAGAAGAGCAAGACGGACAAGCTGGGCATCACGCATTTCAATGTGGTGCAGCGCAACATGGGGATCGCCCTGCAGCATCTTGTCAGCGGCGGAAAGACGCTGGTTTACAGCGCCACCGAGGCGCAGCGCCAGACTTTTTTCCCGATCCCGCTGCTGGAGCGCCACAACGTCTATCCTCTCTACATCGGCAAACACGTCGTGTTCCTGCTCAGTGAAAGCAGCGACTGCTACGCCTTCGAGGACGAATGGCTCTCGATGGGCCATCCATCCATCAAGATCATTCCGGTGCTGGCCGATCTGGCGAGCATCCGTGATGCGATCAACCGCGCGGGCGCCACATTTGATCCCAGTGCCGTCGCATCGCTGGAAGGGGTGGCCCTCAGCGCCGCGGACGACTCCAGCGTGGTGGAAATCTCACCCGAGGACATGGCGCGGATCAACCCGCAAAATCCGAACCATGAGGCGGAGCAGCTCGTGCAGTGGGCCTTGTTCACTGCCATCCGCTGCCGTGCGTCCGACTTGCACCTGGAGAAGTTTTACAGCTTCACGCGCTTCCGCGCCCGCATGGATGGCACGATGAAGACGATCATGACGGCTCCCGAGAGCCAGTTGAACCGCTATGTAGCCCTCATCAAAAACTACGCCGGCATGAACCAGAGCCGGCAGGAGTGCCAGGACGGCCGCATGGCCTTGTCCATCGGACGCCGCCGCGTCGATGTCCGTGTCGCCGCCGTGCCGACACGTCGCGAGTTCCAGAAGGTCATCATGCGCTTCCTCGACAAGCAGGACGGTGTGAAGAGGCTCTCGGATTTCAATCTCTCCCAGCGGCAGATCGACATCCTCACGCGCACCATGCAGCGGGATCAGGGGCTTGTGCTTGTCACCGGGCCGACCGGATCCGGCAAGACGACCACGCTCTACGCGCTGCTCAACAGCGTGAATGACGAGGGTGTGAACATCCAGACCATCGAGGACCCGATCGAATACGAGATCGAGGGGATCAACCAGACGCAGACGAACAACGCCCGCGGCCTCGACTTCGCCAACGGGCTGCGGGCATTGCTGCGCGCCGACCCGGACATCATCCTCATCGGTGAGTCACGCGACGCGGAAACGGCCATGGCGGCGGTGAACGCCTCTCTCACCGGCCACCTGGTGCTCACCACCCTGCATGCGAACGATTCGTTGCGCGCCGTCTCCCGCCTCATGTCGATGGGCGTTGAAAAATACCTGCTGGCGGACTCTCTCGCGCTCAGCCAGGCGCAGCGTCTCGCCCGGAGGCTTTGCAACTACTGCAAAAAGCCCATGCAGGCTCCGCAGGACGTGCAGGAGCTGCTGGCAAGGCAGGCCGTCATCTCCCAGCCGCTCACCACGCCGATTTACAACGCCCGCGGATGTGACGAATGCCACGGCACGGGCTATGCCGGGCGCGTCGCCCTCATGGAGCTGTGCGAGGTGAACAACGAGCTTCGCGACCTCATCGAGGAGGGGGCTCCGCTCAGCGCCATGCGCGCCGCCGCGTTCAAAGGCGGTTTCCGCTCTCTTTACCAGGAAGGACTCCAGCAGGTCATCGGCGGCCACACCTCGCTCGATGAGATCAAGTGCCTCAGTTACACCGCCATGTGAGCCCGTCTCTCCGTTGTCCCCACGCCTCTCCCACCACCATGTCACAAACCACTCAACTTCTGCCCCGCGAACTTGCAGCGCGCGCCGTCGCGCGTGTTTTGATCATTGACGATGAGCCGCACGTCCTCGCCGTAGGCAAAGCCGTGCTCGAAGCGCATGGCTTTGAAGCCGCGGCCGTGAGGACGGGGGAGGAGGCGCTCGATCTCGTGCGTCAAGAGGCCGGTGAGGGGAGGCGCTTCACGGCCGCCATCCTTGACCTCACCATGCCGGGTGGCGCCTCCGGTTTCGAGGTGCTGGACTGGCTGCGCGCCTGTGATCCGAACCTGCCCGTCATCGCCTGCAGCGGCTATTTCCAGGAGGATGTGAAGGACCTCTGCCAGGCCATCGGCTTTGCCGACGTGTTGCACAAGCCTTTCAATCTCGAAAGCCTCTGCCTGGCGGTGCGGCGCGCCATGATGCAGGAAAATGACGGTGCCTGCACTGCAGCGGCCGTCCAGCCCGGAGACGTGTCATGAAATCCAGCTTCCAGATCGCCAACCGCTTCACCCTGCTGGGCATGTTTGCCGTCCTGATCGGGGCTGGGGCCACTGCGGCCGGGTTCATCTGGCAGGAGTTCATCACCCTGCGTTTCGTGCAAAGCTCCTACCTTGGAGCCGTCGCTCTCGCGGGCCAGATGGAGCTGAACCGGCAGGCGCTGAGCGAGGGGGAGCTGACTGGAGTCGCTCCTCTGAACTGGGAGAATGAGGCCCGCATGCGCATGCGCCTGCAGACGGTGGAGATGCCTCCCGCGTTGCAGAGCCTCGGGCTCGATGTCGAAGTCGTCGCACCGCGACAAAGCGCGGCGGGTCCTGGCGTCCCCCCCGTCGCCAAGTCTCCCCCCATCTCCATTCTGCCCATCGGGCTGAAGAACATCATCTCAGAACCTGATACCGCCCGTGTGGACAATCTCATCTACCGCGTCATGGCGGGCAGCGCTCTGGTGATGGATGACACGAGCGACAACCGCAGCCTGGAGATCAATGGCAGCGGCCACTGGATCATCAGCGCCGCCCCGCTCTACAGCAAGGACGGTCATGTTGTCGGCGCCTTCATCGCGCGGCAGCCGCTCGTGCAGTTGCGTCATCTCATCAATATCCAGCGACTCATGGTGCCCATCCTCGGCGCCTGCGCGGGCTTCACCCTTGCCGTGTTCAGTTTCTACCTCGTCGGCAGGAGCATCACGAGGAAAACCCGCGCGCTCACTGATGCTTTCCGTGCCATGCGCTCTGGAAACCTCAATGTCCGCGTGCCTGCCCGTGGCCTCGACGACCTGGATGCCGTCCAGGAGGAGTTCAACACCATGATCTCCCACATCCAGGAGGAGGATCACCGCAAGCACACCCTGCTCATCGAATACGAGTCGGCCAAGCGCCAGGCCGAGACCGCCACCGCCGCGAAGGGCAACTTCCTCGCCAACATGAGCCATGAGATCCGCACGCCGATGAACGGCATCATCGGCACCACTTCGCTCCTCATCGAGATGGGCCTCGACCCCGAGCAGGAGGAGCTGGTGCGCATGATCCGCTCTTCCGGCGAGTCGCTGCTACATGTCATCAACGACATCCTCGACTTCTCGAAGCTCGAATCCGCCAAAATGGACATCGAAAAACTCCCCGTGGACATCGAAAAACTCCTCGGCGAGACCACGGATGTATTCACCCACAAGGCGGCCGAGAAAAACATCGAGCTCAATGTCCACATCGACTCCGCCCTGCCGCGCAAAGTCATGGGCGACTTCCAGCGCATCAAGCAAATCCTGGTCAACCTCGTCGGCAATGCCATCAAGTTTACCGAGAAGGGTGAGATTCTTCTCCTCGTCCGCCAGGTCTCCCGTCCGACGCCGCAGGGCGACAAGACTCTCCTCCATTTCTCTGTGCGCGACACCGGCATAGGCATCCCGGCGGACAAGATCGGCCAGCTCTTCCAGGCTTTTAACCAGGCCGACACCTCCACCACGCGCAAATACGGCGGCACGGGCCTCGGCCTGGCCATCTCCAAAAAACTCGTCAAACTCATGGCTGGCGAGATCAGCGTCGTCAGCGAGGAAGGGAAGGGCTCCGACTTCTTTTTCGAACTTCCGCTGGCCGTCGCGCCTGATGACGAATCGCGCGAGGAGGAAGTCGCGTGGCTCGATGTCGTCAAAAACCGCCCTGTCGCTGTTTACAGCGCGCATCCCACCACCCAGCAGGTGCTTAACCAGTCCCTCATGCAGTGGGGCATGACCGTCACCCTGTTGCGGGATCGCTCGCTCGACGAGCTCGACCAGGTGCTTGAGGAGGCCGGGCTTTTCATCCTCGATGTCTCCCGTCTGCGTCATGAGGACGCCACTCCGCTTCTCAATGTCGCCGCCGCCCGTGGCACCGCCATCATCACCATCATGCCGATCACCAGCGCCAAGCTCGACCGTGAGCGATGCTTGCCGCCGGCGGGCAGTCGTCACAGCCGTCTCTCCAAGCCGCTCAAACGCCGCGAGCTCCTGCGCACCATGGCGGAACTCTACCGCATGCCGCGCAGGGTTATCCTCGCGCCCATGTCCACTGCTCCTGCGATGCCGCAGCCTCCTGCGGGCATGCCCGTGCTCCGTCCGCCCGGCGCACCGGTCGCGCCTGCTGCCATGACCTTTTCCTCGGCTGGCATGCAGCCTCCAGCTCCCGTTTCCACAGGGGGCATGATCCAGCCGCTGCCGTCCGCCTTCGCCATGCCCGGCATCAGGGACATGAGTGTGGCCGGGTCTGCTCCCGCCGTGGCGGACACTGGCACCGCGCGGGCCGCCTCCGGCGGCCACGATGCCCAGGTCTCGAACTCCACCAATCGCGCCATCGTCAAAGCCGCCAAAGCCGAGGCTGACAACTTCGCCAGCCAGAATCCGGCCCGCATTCTTCTCGTCGAAGACCAGCCCTTGAATCAAAAAATCGCCACGATGCTGCTCCAGCGCCTCGGCTATGCGAAGGTGGACATCGCCAACAATGGCGAGGAGGCCGTCAACATCGTCGCGCAAGGCAGCTACGACATCGTCTTCATGGACCTGCAGATGCCCGTCATGGGCGGCATTGACGCCACCCGGCGCATTCGTGGCAACTTCCAGCTCAAGCATCAGCCAGCCATCATCGCCATGACCGGCCACGCCCTCACTGGCGTCAAAGAGGAATGCCGCGAATGCGGCATGAACGCATTTCTCACCAAGCCCGTCTCCCTCGACGACTTCCGCCGTGTCATTCCGCCCGCGCTTGCCGTTGAGGCTGCCCAGATACCCATGAATTTCTGATGCCACCGCATTGGCACACGGGCAGCCTGGGGTTTTCGCCCAAAGCGACGGGTGCCGTCACTTCCGCACTTCGTTCACGAATTCCTCCATCAAATCCATCGCCTTCGCGATGAGTTCCGGGGCGGTGGCGTAGCAGCAGCGCACGAAGCCCTCACCGGCGCCGCTGAAGGCGCTGCCGGGGACGACGGCGACGCTTTTCCTCTGCAGGAGCTGGATGGCGAACTCCTTGCTGGTGAGTCCGGTGCTGCGGATGTCCGGGAAGACATAGAACGCGCCACCGGGATTGAAGCAGTGCAGGCCCATGCCGTTGAGGCGGCTGACGATGAGATTGCGGCGCTGCTCGTAGCTCTGACGCATATCCTCATAGGCGGTCTCCCCCATCTTCAGGGCCTCCAGTCCGGCCACCTGACTCATGATCGGCGCGCACAGCATGCAGTACTGGTGGATCTTCATCATCGCCTCACGCAGCGGCGCGGGCGCGCAGGCGTAGCCGAGACGCCAGCCCGTCATGGCGAAGGCCTTGCTGAAGCCGTGCAGCAGCACGGTGCGCTCACGCATGCCGGGAAACTCGACGATGCTCTTGTGCTGGCGGCCGTCGTAAAGCAGCTCGCTGTAAATCTCGTCGGTGAAGACGAGCAGGTCGTGCTTCACGGCCAGCGCGGCGATTTTTTCCAGCTCCTCGTGCGGCATGATGCCGCCGGTGGGATTCGTCGGAAAATTCATCGCGATGACCTTCGTGCGTGGCGTGATCGCCTTCTCCACGTCGGCGGCCATGAGCGCGAATTCATTCTCCTCGCGCGTCTGCACGACGACGGGCACGCCGTGGGCCATCTTGATGCTCGGGCTGTAGCTCACATAGCAGGGCTCATGATAGATCACCTCATCGCCCGGATTCAAAACGGCACGGAAGGCGATGTCGAGCGCCTCGCTGACACCAACGGTGACGAGGATCTCCGTCTTCGGATCGTAGGTGATGCGGAAATGCTTCGTCACATACTCGCTGATCGCGACGCGGAGGGATTCAAGGCCGAGGTTCGAGGTGTAGCTCGTCATTCCCTTTTCCAGGGAACGAATAGCCGCCTCACGGATCGGCCACGGCGTCGGCTTGTCAGGCTCGCCGACACCGAGGGAGATGACATCGCTGCGGCCGATGACGAGTTCGAAGAAATCACGGATGCCGGAGCGCGGCAGGTCACGGATGATCGTGGAAAGTTTGCTGTCGTAGTCCATCTGTCGGGTCTTCCTCGGCAAAAATTACGGACTCACGGGCAGGCGCTCTTCGTCGCCCTCCGCATTCACGAGGAACCCACCTTGCTTGTAGGCCTTCAATTGGAAACGCGTGGCAGTGGACAACACACCACCGAGCGTACTGAGTTTCTCGGCCACGAAATTTGCCACGTCGAGCAGGTCTTTGCCCTCGACGATGACGGCGAGGTCATAACCGCCGCTCATGAGGAAGCATTCGCGCACTTGGTCGAACTTCGAGATGCGACGTGCCAGACGGTCGAAGCCGCCGTCACGCTCCGGCGTGATGCGCACCTCGATCAAAGCTGTGACGCCGCGATGCCCTGCTTTGAGACGGTCCACGACCGCGCTGTAGCCCAGGATCGTGCCATCGGCCTCTGCGGCGGCGACGCGGGCATTCACTTCAGCTTCGCTGATGCCGACAAGACGTGCCATCTCCGCAGGCGTGCGCCGGGAGTTGTTCTGGAGGAGTTCGATGAGCGGGTCCATAAGGATAAGGGCGCGGAGGATATCCAGACGGCGACGTTTGAACAGGGAAAATCAGGTACTTGTGTTGCGTGTGTCAGAGCCTGCTGTGTGAAGCGGCATCCTCGGGCAATGGGCCGTTTTTAATGAGGCAGGAGCATTGGAGAGGCCATTCGGGCGGATGAAACTGACGGGGGGCGGGCCTGCGGGTTAGCTTGCTCCATGTGAACGCGGCACTTGACGATGTGCGCCTCTGTCCGCGAAGGTACCACCTCAACCAACGAACGTCCTGCCGCAAGCATGCCCGAGAATCCCTCCCAATCTTCCGTGACTGAATCTGATTCCGTACTTCAGGCCGCCTTGGCGGCGGTGGAGGAGCAGCGCGAGGCGGTCCGGGAGTTTCCAGGGAAGGGGCCGGCACTGGCGCGTTCTTTGCAAACACTCGGAGACTTGTTGAGGGATGCTGGCGACACGGCAGGCGCGGAGGAGTCCTATCTGGAGGTGCTGGCGGTCGGAGAGAGGCTGGAACTGCCAGCGGATGTGATCGCGAACGCGCGCACCGGCCTGGCGACGTTGCTGGACTTCAGCGGGCGGGAGGCGGAGTCGCTGCCGCATTATGAGGAGGCGATCAACAATCACGAGGCGCTGGGCGGGGAGAGCCTGGAGGTGGCGGCGCAACTGCGGAACAATCTGGCCATGACGTACAAGAACATGGGGAAGTTCGCGCTGGCGGAGCAGCATTACCTGCGCGCGCTGGAGACGCTGGAGAACAGACGCGGACGAGAGTCGGAGTCGGTGGCGTGCGTGTTCAACAACCTGGGGAGCCTGTATTATGCGGCGGGTTTCCCGGACCAGGCGAAGGAGATGTTCGAGGACGGGTTGAAGATACGCATCGCAGTGCTGGGTGACAGGCACCGGGATGTGGCGCAGTCCCTGTGCAACCTGGGGACGGCCTGTCATGAGCTGAAGGAGAATGAGCCTGCGCAACAGCACTTCGAGCAGTGCCTGGGCATCCTGGAGGCGCAGCTTCCGGCGGAGGCGGCGAGTTATGAGGCGGCGGGACAGGATTATCTGGCGATGCTGGACGTTCTGGGGGAAACCGCGAAGGCAACGGCCTTCCAAAAACGCATGGAGAAGGCTTTGGCGGCGCTTTGAGAGCCGCAGCGTTTGCCAAACGGCCCACTCCGCATGAAGGTGCCGGAGAGATGCCCCAGCCTGCCACATCGCCTGAAAAAATCTGGACCGGCACCGCCGTGTCGGAAGGAGTGGCGCACGCGGTGGTGCATGTGTTGAAGGACCAGTTCGACGAGCCTGATGAGGACAGCATATCTCCGGAGATGGCGGGCGCGGAGATGGCGCGTTTGCACGCGGCCCTGGCGGTGACGCGTGGTGAGATCGAGGAGCTTCAGCGCGCGATGGACGGGGAGCAGGGGAGCGCGGAGAGCGAGATTTTTGAGACGCACCTGCTGATCCTGCAGGACAGCACGATCCTGAAGCAGACGGAGAAAATGGTGCGGGAGCAGCTCGTCTGCGTGGACTGGGCCTACTACAAGCTGATGTGCAAGCACATGGACGCGCTGCGCGGGCTTTCCGACGCCTATTTGCGCGAGCGCTTTCTGGACATCAAAGATGTGACGCAGCGTGTGATGCGCCATCTGCGCGGGGAACTGCTCCAGCACCCCATGTTTGACGAACCGGTGATCGTGGTGGCGCATGATCTGACGCCTTCGGACACGGTGCAGCTCGACCGCAGCAAGGTGCTGGGCTTTGCGGTGGAAACCGGCAGTGCGGTGTCGCACGCGGCGATCATCGCGCGTTCGCTGGCCATTCCTGCCGTGGTTAAACTGCACGGCATCTGCGAGGCGCTGCACAGCGGTGACTCGGTGCTGCTGGACGGTGAGGGGGGCCGGCTGATCCTGAATCCTTCCATGGAGACGCTGTCGCGTTACCGCACACGGGAGGAACAGGCGGAACGGCGGGAGGATGTTTTTCAAGAGGAGCGGCACGAGCCGGCATCGACACGGTGCGGCAGGATGATCTGCGTCGGGGCGAACGTCGAGTTCGTCGAGGAGGCTGGCATCGTGCTGGACAGCGGCGCGGAGGAGGTCGGGCTCTTCCGCACGGAGTTCCTGCATCTGGAGAATCCGGACGCGACAGAGGACGAGATGGCCGCGGCTTACGGAGGCGTGGTGCGCGCGCTGGCCCCGAAACGCGTGGTTTTTCGCACGCTGGATCTCGGCGGGGACAAGATTGACGAGCGCCTGGCGGTGGAGCCGGAGCCGAATCCCTTTCTTGGCTGGCGCGGCATCCGTCTGTCGCTCGGCAGGCCCGACCTTTTCAAGCGGCAGCTACGCGCCCTGCTGCGCGCGGCGGCGCATGGACGTGTGGGCATCATGTTTCCGATGGTTTCCGGGGTGCAGGAGGTTCTGGAGGCGAAAGCCATTCTGGGTGACTGTGCCGAGGAGCTGGCGGCGGAGGGTTTTGACGTGCCACCAGAGATCGAGGTGGGGGCGATGATCGAAATTCCCAGCGCGGCGCTCTCGTCCGACCTGATCGCCGCCGAGGTCGATTTTCTCAGCCTTGGAACGAATGATCTGACCCAGTACACGATTGCCGTGGACCGGTTGAACGACCGTGTGGCGGGGCTTTACCAGTCCACACATCCGGCGGTGCTGCGCCTGATCGCCATGTCAGTCAAAGCCGCGCGCGGCGCGGGCATCCGCATCGGCATGTGCGGGGAGATGGCGGCGGATCTGGCGCTCATACCGCTGATGATCGGGCTGGGTTTGAATGAACTCAGCGTGGCGACGACCCAGATCGCGCGCGTGAAGCACGCGGTGCGCCGGCTGTCTGTCGCGGAATGTGAGGAGCTGGAGGGTCAATCCAGAAAATGCACCAGCCCGGCGGAGATTCTGGCTCTCAGCCGGGCTGTGGCGGAGCGGTGTTACCCGGAATTGTTCGAGTAAACCGTGGTTTCGGGGGATTAGGCGGCGAGCTTGCTGGCTCTGGGCTTGCGCGCAGGTTTTGCAGGTTTCGGCGCCATCGTGGGGCGGAAGGCATCGCCAAAGAGATACTGGCGCGCGCTGTCCACCTGGCCCATGACGCGACGGTGCCATTTGGTGTACTCATTGCCAAGGCGCTCCCCGGCTTCGCCATGCTGCAGAGCGCTGTCGAGGCTCATGTGCTCGGTGCTCAATTCCATGTGGAAGGTGATTTCCGGGATGTGCAGCTCCACGGCCTCAAACATGTCCATCACGCGCGCGGCGTAGCTGGTGTCCCATGCCTTGTCATCCTCGTCGTAGCAACTGGTGACCAGGTGGGCGATGAGGTACTCCGCGTTGTCGGAGAAGACCTCGGCAGCTTCGATGACCGAGTCAAAACTCTCGCGGTCGGCCGTAACGGGCAGAACCACTGAGACGGCGACTCCGGCTTCCTGGAGAATTTGCTCCATTTCGCCGTCCTGGTAGAATTTGTTGAAAAATTCCCCCAGCCCGGTCGCGACATCGAGAATGGTCAGCGGCGAGGCGTCGATGCTGGCAAGGAATTCCCTCGGTGTCAGGGTGCTGGCGTCGAGGCTCTTGCAGCCTGTGTGGGCGGGGATGTCTTCCTCTGTGAGTGAGAGCATCTGATGAGCCACACCATACTGAAGGAGGTAGCGATGGAGGCACAGCGCCAGGGTGCTCTTGCCAGTGCCAGGATAGTCGTTTTGGATGAGGATGAGCTTTTTCATAATATTTTTCGAATTGCAGTCTTATTCTGCAAATTATGAAAAATATTGCAAGAATAAATATTTAAATTTTCCATAATTTTAAGCATCTCGGGGCGGTGTAAAGAGCTGGTTCCTTGCAAAATCAAGACTTCGGCCGCTTTTTACTGAGGACTGGCAGAATTTTGCAAGCTGGGTGGCAACCACTTGCTGTTGTGAAGCCAAAATCGGCACAGGCTCAGCCCCAGAGTGCTTTTGCGGCAGCCGACTGGCGCATGCCTCCCAAACATGAAGGCAGTTGAGCGGGTGGTTTGAATTTGGAATCATCGCGGAGGCTTTTTCGCCAAACTCCGCTGGAAGCCACTCTTGCGTGACGCGAATGAGGCACTACTATCCGCGCTTCACACCTCTTACCCCGTGGTGTAATGGTAACACAGGAGATTTTGATTCTCTCGTTCAAGGTTCGAGTCCTTGCGGGGTAGCCACTCAGGCCGGGGCACAGCAGGTGCCGGAATGGGGATCATTTCTTTTTGAGGATGACGTCGCCGAGGGAGAACATGGGGCCGTAGATGGCGTAAATGAGGAAGCCGACCATGATGCCGAGGATGAGCATGGTGAGGGGTTCGATCATTTTGTCGAGAGTGGCGGCGAGGTTGTCGAGCTCCTCCTCGTAGTCGTCGGCGATCTCAGCGAGCATTTCGGTGCCGGAGCCGGTTTCGGAGGCGAGTTCGATGAGGCCGCAGAGGTTGCGGGCGTCGGGGCCGAGCCAGTGGGCTTCCATGAGGAAGGCTTCGTGGAGGGTGCGGCCGACGCCGATGTGCTCGCGGAGACGGACGAAGAGTTCTTTGTAGTGGTAGTGCCAGGACGCCTGGGCGGTGATGTCGAGGGCGTTGGAGAGGCGGACGTTGGACTCGGTGAGCATGGAGAGGGTGCGGAAGCCCGTGGCGGCGGCGGATTTGCGCACGAGGACGCCGATGGCGGGGAGTTTGAGGAAGAGGTCCTGGACGGGGCGCAGGGAGCTGATTTTTCCCCAGTTGGAGAAGAAGAAGTAGAGGCCGACGAAGGGGAGGATGGCGAGGTAGGGCTTGTGGATGAAGAGGTCGGAGAGGGCGATGAGGATCTTTGTGCCGAGGGGGAGGTCGCTCTTGAAGGCGGTGAAGAGCTTCGCCATGGCAGGGACGAGGGTGAAGCTCATGACGATGACGACGACGACGCCGAGGACGATGACGACGGCGGGGTAGATGAGGCCGCCTTTGAGCTTTTTGATGACCTTGGAGGATTTTTTCTGGGAGACGGCGATGCGTTTGCAGACTCTGGCGAGCTGGCCGGCCTCCTCCCCCGCGATGATGAGGGAGAGCATGTCATCAGGGAAGAGCTTGGGGTATTTGGAGATGGCGTCGCTGAATTTTTCCCCGACGGAGATGGCATGGACGACCTCGGCGATCATGCCTTTATAGACTGCGGATTTGACGCGGTTGGTCTGGAGGAGGAGGGACTTGGTGAGGGAGATGTTGCGTTCGAGGCAGCGGCCGAGGCCGGAGAAGAATGCGGCGCTGTCGTCGGTGCCGGGCTTCGGGCTGGTGAGGCGGTGGAGTTTTTCATCCACACCGGTGATGGTGCTGATGGCGGTGGTCTCGTTGGTGGCGACGCCGGCGCCGATGAGGGCTTTCTCGTCGGTGTCGGTCTCGACTAGGGCTTCGGAGCTTTTGCCAGTGTGGACGTTGGTGATTTTGACTTTCTTGAGCATGGCGGGGAAGGATTTGAAATCTGAGGTTTGAAATTTCAGACTCAGGGCGGAGGCGGGCGCAGGGTGGTGATGAGGCGGGGGCGCAGGGCGGTGAGGGTGACGGGGGCGCCTGGGGTTTCGCTGGCGGGATTTTGGGAGATGTTGACGGCGGCGGTGCAGGTGGCGGTCTCCATGGTGACGCCGTTGAGGGTGGTGAGTCCGGTTTCGGCGAGGACGGGTTCGCCGCAGAGGGCCTGCTGGAGGAGGGCGTTCTGGGCCTGGGCGGGCATGAGGGCGGCGGTCTGGAGACCGGAGAGGCCGAGCTGCCAGAGGCGGAGCATGTTTTCCTGGTGGTTGCGGACGAGGGCGACGCGGGTGGAGAGCTCCTCCTGGAGCATGAGGGTGGCGGAGAGGGAGACCATGGCGGTGGTGCCGATGGAGACGATGGCGGCGGCGGCGAGGACTTCGATCAAAGTGTAAGCGGCACGACGTGCGCGCGTGATGTGCGGGCGCAGGTTCATGGAGGGGCGGCGGGGAGGAAATATGATTCGAGCCAGGCGTCGCGGGGGAGGAAGGTGGCGAAGGCGGGGCCGGTGTTGGCGGCGGCGGGGACGGCGGGGTCGGAGTCGCTGGTGAAGGTGAGGCGGCCGGGGTTGGTGCCGCCTGGGGCACGGCGTTTGAGGGTCCAGTTGGTCATGACGCCGCCGATCCAGCGGATGCCCTGGGTGAGGGCGGTGGGCATGTTGAACATGATGCTCTGGTATTCGTTGACCAGGACGCAGCGCCAGCGGAAGTCGGTACCGCTGACGGGGTTGTTGACCCAGGAAAATTCGACGGGGCGGCCGTTGTCGTCCTG